>NZ_KE992162.1 GCF_000466425.1 Capnocytophaga sp. oral taxon 863 str. F0517 | reverse complement strand
TGTCGGGATGGCCTTTGGCGGCCTTGATCTCAAATAGGTCAGATTCCTGGGTACAACCATCGGAGTTGGTAGCCGTCACTTTATATTTACCTACAGGCAAGGCAGAGACCTCCCCAGTGGTTCTATCCACAGTAGCGGTTACTATGGCGCTGGTCTCTACATTTTTGAAGGTATAGGCTGTCACCTCGGTGTCGGGCTTCACATTGGTAATCTCGGCCTTACTTGGGTTATCACATTGGGCTTCGGTGCTTACCTTAGGCTTTTCGGGCTTAGCTTTGAAGCCTTCAATCTCGAACTCACCGGACTGTTTCTCACAACCCTCTTGGATAGCCGTTACCCTATATTTACCTACAGGTAGGTTAGATATCTCCCCAGTGGTTCTATCCACGGTAGCGGATACCGTTCTATTGGTTTCTGTATTGACAAAGGTATAGCTGGCCACTTGGGTGGTAGGCTTCACATTAGTAATCTTAGCCTTACTGATTGTCGTACAAGTAGCGGCCGTATGTTCGCTTACGGTTGGCTGGTCAGGAGTTGGCTTTACCACCACCTTTATCGTATTACTGATCACTTCGCCACAAGTGCTATTGGTTACCTTTACATAATAGTAAAAGGTTGCTGAAGAGCCAGTCTCTGGTGTATAGTTTTCACTATTGGTGCCTACTTCGGTTCCCCCTGTATTGCTATCGGTGGTGTTTCTATACCACTGATAGGAAAGGGTACCTGTCACCCCATAGGTAGTGGGCGTTACGGTAAGCTTCTCAGCGGTATCCCCAGGACAATAAGGAGAAGGAGCCACAGATATATTAGCAATACCCGGTGCCGGTTGTACGGTTATCTTTACCTCCTGCGTTGCTTCACAACCATTGGTACGCTTTACTGTAAGTACATAGGTAAAGGTCTGAGTGGTAGTGAGTTTAGTACCATTGTAATGGAAGTTTGGTTCCTTTACATTTGCTGCAGATAGGTAATCAAGCTTATCATTGGCCGTCTTACCTGTCCAAGTATATTGGTCATAGGAAGCTCCAGCTGCGCTATAGGCTACTTTCTTGGTTTCGCTCTCACAAACCGTAATATTATCTACCAATCCCGTTAGCTGTGTAGGAGCAGTGATGGAAGCCACTACATCTCCACAGAGACATACATTATCCTCATTTTTAAGCACTAAGAGCAAGCGACATACCTTATCCTGATCCACCGCAAAAGTAAAACTTTGCTCATCAGAGGTAGCTCCTTGAGCTAAGGTCAGTGCGGAGGTCGTATGATCGGTGAGCTTGATATCTCCTGTATCCACTATATTATTATGATTAGCATCATAATAAAGAGCGGCCTTTGCGGTTCTATTAGTAAAAGTGGCAACATCCGTCCCCGTACCATTCTCTATCTTATACTTAATAGTGAGATTTTCCTTACCTGCTTGTGCAGTGGAGGTAGCAGAGACATCTTTAAGAGACAGTTTTGGACGTTCGTTCTTTATCACTACCTTTTCTTCTTTGGAAGTACTCACCGTCATAGGTGGACAAGCTGTTACACCACACATCACTCCTGTTTTGGTATCAGTGGCAATCACCTTAAGTTTCTTTGGATTAGTGATATCACAATCTATCAAGGCATCAGCTTTTTGTATTATATGAATACCAAACTCAAAGAACTGTCCGTTCTTCATCCCTGCAGGAATCTCCATCACCAACTCACTACCACTGGCCAATGTTTTCTCTTCCGCTTGTTTTCTTACTGGATTCGCCCAAAGTGCTCCTGGACCATAAGGTGTCCTTCCATAGTAACGTGCAAACGAAGGTGCTAACTCATAGCCTTCTGGAATGGTAAATCTTAGGCGTGCATTAGGCCCCATTTGGAAAGTTGAGTTACTACTATTTACCGTTACACGCGTTTTATAAACAACACCACCGCCACATAGGGTTCCATTACCACTTACATAGGTCAGCGGATCCAATGTAATAGTATAGTCATTGATATTCACTCCAGCAATACCCGCAATAATAGCACGGGTCTTATCCCCTTCAGCTGAGGTGCCACAAAGGTTATTACCCTCTATATCAATATCAAAGGACGAACCTGCTGAGAAATCACAATCAGGAGTTACATCAAAAGTAAGTTTGAATTTACGTTTGTTTGCATTATTAGGTTCATTAAGAGAACCGGGCAAACTTCCTTCTGGCAATATGTTACTAATATCATAAGTATGCCTATTGCCACTTTGTGTATGTAGGATTTTTCCAGCACCGGTACCTACTGTATATACAGTACCCCCCAAAGGATATTCTACTTGTACATTAGATATGGTAATCCCATTTCCTTGAGTTACTACCAATTTAGCATTATAAATATCCCCTTCTTCTGCACTATTAATAACATAGGTATAAGGAGTTGCTGTACACATAGGGATACTTCCTTTCTTATTAGGATCATTCTCTCCTGGGTTCCCTGGGTCCGCAGCAATTTCTTTTTTGCTTAGTGCTATAGCTATATTATAGGTAATAAACTTATCACTACAAGTATTGCGATAACCTGAGGTAGGATTCTCATTACAGTTCCAACCTGCATATACTTTTAGCTGTAGGGCAGCAGCACAGTTGGTAATCTTATACTTGAGCTTGAACTGGCGCTCTGTATTTTTAAGAACCTTACCATCATTCCCCTTATCACTAAGAAAGAACATTTTTTCTCCTGTAATAGTATTTTTAGCAATATAAGTATACGTATTACCTGGGGTAGTCTCTTCTAAGGAGAGTACCTCAATACCTGCTACATCAGGAACAGAGATCCAGCCGAAAGGAGCATCATAACTCTTAGCATTCTTAAGCTTGAAGGTAGCCTCCATGGTACGCTTATTAGCTTTTACAGTTAATTGTGATATAGCCTCTATGGTAATCTCTGGTTTCTTATTTGCTGCAAAAAGTATAGGACGATCATTCTGAAGATCAACAGCAACAGAAGAATCACCTGTGTCTGCATAGTGATAATAGAAATCCTCATACTCTATCTTTGAGTCTATTTTCTCTTGCTTTGTTAGGGCTTCTGCCTCTTGCTGTCCTATCGTCTTGTTAACATCTACCGTTTTAGCCTTACAAGAAGGTTGTATGAAAGCCTTTATATACTCATTATATTCATTCTCTACGGTTATCATTCCTGGAGGCAAATATCCTAGGGTACCTTTAGGAGGATTCTCATAGGTATAAGTTTTCCAAGTACCATCATCGGTCATGATAAGCTTACTCATATCTACTGTTGCAGCAGTAGCGGCTCCCATCTTATAAGTATAAGTAAACTGCATGTTTTTGATTTGGTAAGCACTAGGCATCTTAATCGTTATCTTTTTGATAAGACGAGCAGGGCGGAATTCTTGTGAAAAATAAGTTCCTCCTGGCTTGAACCTACGTGCTGCATAAATAAGATTTGAACCCAAAGTTGCTGCATCACAACCTGAAAGCTCTGTATAACGGTTCGTAGCCAACAAATGTCGTGTTTCAGCTATATAAAATACAGGCGTTAGGTTCGTCCCACAGTGTTTTTGTGCTGTATGATAACCTTCTGCATTGATATTTGTATCAGTGGTAGGGTTGTCAAGTGTATAAAAAAATGATTCTGTACCCGATTGTACATCCAAAGCTCGGTCATTACTATTAGAGTTGTTAGCATTCTTCACTTGGTAGGTAGCCACTGTGCTGAAAGTAGCTCCTGCGACAAGAGTACCTGCGGGCAATAACGAAGTCAGATTCCATCGGAAGTATTTCTTACCTGCTGCATTGGTTCCTCTCATAGGGTTATTAGTCGTGGCTATAAGGATCTGTTCAGATCCACCATTTACCTTAAGGGTTATCTTTTTAGGTTCTAACTCGGCTGTTTTTTCGACCTTTACATAATAGAAAAGGTTGGTATCGGTTTTGCTAACATGCTGTTGTCCTTCTGAGATAAACTCTATATCATCTAAGTAGAGGGCACGCATACGCTCTATAGGTGATACATTGGCACGTGTTTGTCTAATGGCCATCGTATGGTCTTTCCATCCATATGAATTGTCGGCACGCTCTACCTTAGTGCTGAGCATACGTGGCCCTTGTATGGCGCAAGGTGTAGAACAAATAGTAGGTACATTAGTAACTTGATTACAAACCAAAGGAATATCACAATAGGTTCCATCCCCATTCTTAAGCATCATATATACTGAATAGGTAATAGGAGCGGTACCTCCATTACAATTTTGCAAAAGCACATCGAAAGTAAGATAACCAGGTGTACCGAAGGGACTGTCTGAAGGTTGATTATTAGTGATAATTGTTCTCGTGCTATTTGGCTCTATATCAGGCTGGTTAACTGCTGCCTCTGTTGAAACACCAAATACGTTTGCCTTGCTATAGAGCTTCACATTCTGTAGCTTCATCCCAGCAGGAGTTGTTATTACATATTTGAACTGACGTTCAACATTTACAGCATTTCCATTTTTAAGTCTTTGCCCTGCTCCAAGGGAAGGCCAGTTCATTCCAGGGGCGATATAAGCTGCTGAAGGTACATTCTGTACCAATTGAGCAGGCAGCTTAGAAGCATCATTTACCCCATTGAAGTACACTCGTAAGGTGCTGTAGTCCAAAATATGTTGCTCGGAAGGAATAAGATCTCCACATACATTGCTGGAGAGCACTTGAGATCTGGGCTGTATACTTAAAAAATTCCTTACTCCTATTCGTGGCTGCAGGCAAGTAATACCTTCCTTTTTCTTTAAATCAAAAGCAATCTGAAAATAGTCTCCTTTTTTAAGGTCATCTCTAAAGCCATCATTATCTGCATCAGTAAGTCCAAAATCTGTAGCGCCTAATGAAGCATCAGATAAAGCAGGCAAGTTACTGAGCGATATACGACGCGTGTCTCCCGTATCTAGAGTAGCTGCAAGGGGAATAGTCGTACCATTTTTAGCTATCAAGCGAATGTCAACTGGCTCAAAGCGGCTAAATTTCTGACTCTCATCTGCATCAAAAAGGCGTATCTCTAAGTTATAAGCCGTCCCTTTAGCATCAGCTGTTACATTATCATAACGCACATAATAAGTTCCTAAAATATTTCCACAAAAACCATTTTTCCATTCAAAATAGGTAAAGGCATTACTACCATTGTATTTAATGATAGGCGTACCTGTGCTTACACTAATGTTTCTAGTATTAGAATTAGTTTCAAAAATATCATTACTATTTGCAATACCACTTCCCCAATAAGCATAATAGGTGTTTTGCCTACCTGTGGTACATTTGTCTACGGTATATTTTTCGGTAATAGTAACTACTCCGTTATTTGCCAAGTTGGCATTAGCAATTTTATAGATAGGCTTCCCTGCATTAGGAAGTCCTGTAGGTACTGTTCCTACTTGAGTAAGTGGCGTACCATTGTGAGACACACTAAGCCCTACTACATCCCTATGGTCATAGGCAATAGAGAAATATACATCTTTCACTATACCATTCCCTGTATTGCGAATATCAAAAGTTTCAGTACGTGTTCCCAACACATCAGTCTGATTGGTTGGTAGCTGTACTACCAATGTAGGACGTGGTAATACATAAGGAGCTGTATTCTTAACCGCTGGACTGGGAGCTAACCCTTGTACGGTAAGTACAGCCTCATCTTGTAAGCCTCCAGCAAGGGCAGGGTTGGTAAGCACTGCCTTAGTCGCCTTACGCTTGAACTTCACTGCTACACTGCCTGAAGCCCCTGTAAGGGTGAAGACAGGCTTATTGGCATCAGTAGAACCCGTTTTGAGGGATACAGTAGCCCCAGTAGCAGTTACTGTACCAGACATATACTCAATTCCTGATGCCAAGTTTACTTGCAACTCTCCCGAAGTTTTCCCCGTAGGCATATTAAAGGAAATAGTCAGTTCTCCTACAGAGAAATCACTATTTTCTGCAAAATGTACCGGCGACTGAGCTATTACACTATTAATAGTTACCTGCCCCCATACAGCTCCCGTAGAGAAGGTTAATAGCATGAAAATCAGCCACTTAACGTTTTTAATTGTTAGTTTTTCTACTTTTTTCTTCATTATGAGAAAATTTATTTAATAATTCGAGCGCAAAAATAATACATTTTTCGATATATTTGCAAACTTTTTCGGCAAAAAAGTTATCAAAAAGCAGCAACAAAATTTTATTATTTTTTTGGTTTTTGTTTTTGTTTTAAATATCCCCGTTTTATAGTGACAAACGACAAGTGAAAAATGAAAAGTGACCAGTGACTAATTTTCACACAAAGATTAGTCACTGGTCACTTGTTGTTAGTTGCTAAAAATTTATCTTTTTATTTTTCCAAATAGTTCAGAATGAGTTCCTAATCTCATCAAGTATATTACTTTTTCATCCTCATTCTGTATCCATATGAGCAATAAATCTGATTCTATATGACATTCCAAACATCCTGTGTATTGCCCTGTCAGTTGGTGAGGTTTCATATAAGAAGGTATTCCTTCTACTCCTTTGAACTGTAATATATCTATCAAAGATAATAGTTTTTCTATCTTTGAAGGACTGTTTGCAATCTTTTTCTTATCTTTTTTAAAGGATGAGGTTACTGCGATTTCAAATAATATCTCTTCTTCTTTTTCTTCAGTCTCCATTATCAATATCTTTAAATAGCTCCCTAGCGTCCTTGTATCTTTTCAAAAGATGTCCTTTTTCTTTCACCTCCATAAAGGCCAAGTGAGTTTCCTCGTTAGGAATAGCTTTTTCTATAGGCAACTCTCTCTTGAAAGGAGCTGTTAGCACCTTTGTCTTTACTTTGAACTTATCAAATAATGCCTGAAAGAGCGGCATATCTACGTCTTTGATAAATACTTCTAAGGCTGTTGTATTCATAGATATAATTTTTTTTTTTTAAATAGGACTCACTTTAGAGCCACAAAAATAATACCAAACTTTATTAGTGACCAATGACCAGTGACCAATGACGAATCCTCGTGTGGAAATTAGTCACTTGTCATTGGTCATTAGTCACTTGTCATTGGTCATTAGTCACTTGTCATTAGTCATTAGTCATTAGTCATTGAACTGTAGTACTCATAGAAGTATGGAATGGTCTCTATGCCTTTAAAGAAGTTGAACAGACCATAGTGTTCGTTGGGTGAGTGGATAAGGTCGGAGTCGAGGCCGAATCCCATAAGGATAGATTTGGTGCCGAGTTCCTTCTCGAAGAGGGCAACGATAGGGATACTTCCCCCTTCTGCAGCAGGAATAGGAGCCTTACCAAAGGTCTTTTCCATAGCTTTTTCGGCTGCCTTGTAGCCTTTGTTTTCTATATCCATTGCATAAGCAGGGCCTCCACTTAGGTCTTTTACCTTGACTGTCACCCCCTTAGGAGCAATCTGCTCAAAATATTGGGTGAATAGGCTTACCACTTCCTTGCTGTCTTGGTCGGGTACCAAGCGCATCGATATTTTGGCATAGGCCTTGCTAGGGATGATGGTCTTGGCACCTTCTCCGGTGTAACCGCCCCATATACCATTGACATCCAAGGCGGGACGGATAGTAGCGCTCTCCAATACTGAATAGCCTTCTTCATGCTTGGCCTCAGCTATACCTAAGTCTTTGTTGTAGTCCTCCAAAGAGAAAGGTGTTTGGGCAAACATATGGCGCTCTTCTGGTAGGAGCTCCTTCACCTTATCATAGAAATGAGGAATAGTGATACGGTTCTTCTCATCATAGAGCTTAGCAATCATCTGGCTCAGTACGGTTACAGGGTTCTGTACGGCACCTCCATATACACCGGAATGTAGGTCACGGTTAGGGCCGATAAGTTCTACCTCTACATAGCTAAGCCCACGTAGTCTTAAGGTTACTGATGGCACATCGTTAGCGATAATACTGGTATCGGAGATCAGGATGATGTCATTCTTGAGTTTCTCGCGATTGGCTTGTACGAAAGCCCCTAAGTTTTTGGAGCCAACCTCTTCTTCACCCTCGATCATAAACTTCACATTACAAGGGAGTTTGCCTTCCTTGACCATATATTCGAGTGCCTTGACATGCATGAACATCTGTCCCTTGTCATCACAAGCGCCACGGGCAAAGATGGCACCATCAGGATGGGTTTGGGTCTTTTTGATAACTGGCTCAAAAGGGTCGGTATCCCAAAGCTCCAAAGGCACGGCAGGTTGTACGTCATAGTGGCCATATACCAATACGGTAGGCAGTCCATCACCTACGTGTTTTTCTGCATATACCACCGGATTGCCAGCTGTAGGGCAGATTTCTGCCTTGTCACAACCAGCCTTTAGGAGGGATTCCTTTACCCATTTGGCAGTGTCTTCGATAGAAGATTTGTATGCCGAATCCGCACTGATGGAAGGCATACGCAATAGCTCGAACAACTCGCCAAGAAAGCGATCTTTGTTCTGCTCAATGTAAGTTTTTATATCCACGTCTTTAACAATTAATAATTATTATTACTCCCACTCTATGGTTGCAGGTGGTTTGGAACTGATATCGTACACCACTCGATTGACCCCTTTTACCTTATTGATAATCTCATTGGAGACCTTTTGAAGGAAGGTATAGGGCAGGTGTACCCAGTCAGCTGTCATCCCGTCAGTGCTTTCCACCGCTCGTAGGGCTACACACTTCTCATAGGTACGCTCATCGCCCATTACCCCAACACTATTGATTGGCAATAGGATTGCTCCTGCTTGCCATACTTTGTCGTATAGGTCATTTTCCTTGAGTGCATTGATAAAGATGGCATCTACCTGCTGAAGGGTAGCGACCTTCTCTGGGGTGATATCGCCTAAGATACGAATAGCCAAGCCTGGCCCTGGGAATGGGTGGCGCCCCAGCAGCTCAGCAGGAATCCCCAAGGAGGCTCCCACGCGGCGCACTTCGTCCTTGAAGAGGGTACGCAAAGGCTCTACTATTTTGAGCTTCATATAATCGGGCAAACCACCTACGTTGTGGTGGCTCTTGATGGTCGCCGATGGCCCCTTGACGGAGACAGACTCTATCACATCGGGGTAGATAGTCCCCTGTGCCAAGTAGGTTACATCGGTAATCTGATGGGCTTCCTTATCAAATACTTCTATAAAGACACGTCCTATAGTCTTGCGCTTGGCCTCCGGATCGGTGATGCCCGCTAAGGCCGAAAGGAACTCCGCGGAGGCATCTACCCCCTTGATATTAAGCCCCATGCCTTGGTATTGAGCTAAAACACTCTCAAACTCCCCTTGGCGCAAAAGGCCGTTATTGACAAAGATACAATGGAGCTGACTGCCAATGGCTTTGTTGAGCAGAACGGCAGCCACTGTGGAGTCCACCCCTCCGGAGAGGCCTAAGACCACCTTTTCTTTGCCTATTTGGGCTTTGAGTGCTGCCACGGTACTTTCGATAAAGTTGTCCGCTGTCCAAGACGGGGTAAGTTTGGCTATTTTAAAGAGGAAATTAGCCAAGAACTGTTTGCCATCGGTGGAGTGATATACCTCGGGGTGGAACTGTATGGCGTAGGTATCCTCCCCCTCTATGCGATAGGCTGCATTCTCCACATCGGGTGTACTGGCCAAGCGCACCCCTCCGGTAGGGAGGGTCTTGATGGTATCACTATGGCTCATCCATACCTGACTTTGGGCAGGAATATCGGTAAGGAAAGGCTCGTTCTCCTTGAGATAAACCAAGTGAGCACGGCCATATTCGCGCACATCAGAAGGAGCCACTTCGCCACCGAAGAAGTGGGCTAAGTATTGCGCCCCATAGCAAACCGCCAAGATTGGCTTCTTGCCCCTGAAGAGCGATAAGTCCGGATGTGGTGCATCACTGGCACGCACCGAAAAAGGCGAACCCGAAAGGATGACTGCCGAGAATGTTTCCACCCCTTCCGGAAGATGATTATAAGGGTGTATCTCACAATAGACACTGAGCTCCCGCACCCGGCGGGCTATCAGCTGTGTATATTGAGAACCAAAATCTAAAATAAGTACTTTATCCATTTACATGTTTTGAGTTTTGAGTTTTGAGTTTTGAGTTTTGAGTTCCAAACTAACTAAGAACTCAAAACTCAAAACTTTAAAAGTAGTATACTGCTCCCACTTGCAATACTAAGTTATTCAGATCGGTATTGAAGGGGGTACCTCCATAGTAATCCGTATAATTGTTGATACCTCCCCTACCCGATTTGGCTCGTGCCTCAAGGCTTAGGAAGGAAAAGAGAGGTACTTCCACCCCTACCAGTCCAGCTACATCAAAGGTTTTAGGAGAGGGTACCTTGCTATCTTTCTTGATTAGAAGGTCAGTGGTCAGCCCTGCATCCAAGTACAGATGTTCGAATAAGCGAAAGTGAATGATATAGCCCAAGGAGAGATAAGCGGTGGAATAGTCTCCTGCATAGGCCGACGTATAATGCTCCCGATGACGAGCTCCCTGCCCGGAATAGAGTAGCTCCAGCTTGCCGCTAAGGGTACGATCCGTACGTACCGAGAGGGTCGCCCCCGCATAGAGACTGGGCAGGTAAGTGAAATCCTCCTGCTGGTAGAAAAAACCTCGAGAGAAAGTAGCCAAGGAAAGCCCGGCCTTCGCTCCTACTCGTACATTACTCTCCTGCTCTTGCCCTTGCAGACATAGAGAAAATAGGCATAGAAAAGATAAAATGACCTTCCTCATAGCAAACGCTTATTCGTGGCAAAGATAACAATATTCTTTCAGAAATAAAAATGGTTTATAAAAAATCTTTTTAAAAAGGAGAAAAAAGTCATATAATTCGTATTTTTGCATTCCTAATCCTTTTATCATGGAAAACAGACAAACTACCAACTACCTGATCATCATTCTCATTTCCCTCTCCCATGGGCTGAATGACTTACTACAGGGGGTACTTCCCTCCATCTACCCAGCACTCAAGCAGGAGTTTGCCCTCTCTATGGCACAGATAGGGCTAATTACTTTCTGCTATCAGGTATCGGCCTCCATTTTACAACCTTTGGTAGGTGCTTATACAGACAAACATCCTCAACCCTATGCCCAAATCGTAGGAATGACCTTCAGTGCGTTAGGTATCGGACTGCTCTCCTGGGTCAATAGCTATGCCTTAGTGCTCCTTTCTGTTATTTTTGTAGGGATCGGTTCTTCCATCTTCCATCCGGAGGCCTCCCGTATTGCCTTTTTGGCTTCAGGGGGCAAGCGCTCCTTCACCCAGGCTGTTTTTCAGCTTGGCGGCAATGCTGGTACTGCCTTAGCGCCTCTATTAGTCATTCTGATTGTCTTTACCAAGAAAATAACCCATGGGCAGCTGGTCGAAGAAAGCCACTTAGAACGTCTCATTTGGTTCGTCCTCTTTCCGATGCTTGCCATCGTAGTGTTATTTTTTATAGCCTCCTGGCGTAAGAAGCTAATCCGACAAGCACAGGCACTCAAAAAACGAGAGATCCCCCTACCCGACCTAACCCATGCCCAGATACGCAACTCCTTGATTATCCTAATGTTCTTAGTCTTTTCCAAAAACTTCTATACCGCAGGCATCAGCAACTACCTACAGTTCTATACTATCAAGACCTTCGGCTTCACCCACGCTCAGGCACAGCTCTACCTCTTCTATTACTTAGGAGCAGCAGCGGCGGGCACCCTCATTGGGGGCTTCTTCGGTGACAGAGTGGGCAGGAAGTTTATCATATGGTTCTCCATCCTCGGCACGGCTCCTTTTGCCCTATGGCTCCCGTATGCCGATGCGCAAACGACCGCCGTTTTAGTAGTCCTCATTGGCTTTATCATCTCCTCGGCTTTTGCCTCTATCTTAGTCTATGCTCAAGAGCTGTTACCCAAGAAAATTGGGATGATTTCAGGAGTTTTCTACGGCTTAGCCTTCGGGATGGCGGGCTTAGGCTCGGCCATACTGGGCAAGCTCATTGATATGACTAGCATTACCTTCGTCTATAAGGTATGTTCCTTCCTCCCTTTGATGGGGCTTGCGGCTTATTTCTTGCCAAACTTGAGGAAAGTAAAAACGAAATTAAGTGAATAACGATTAATGACTAATGACAAGTGACTAACGACTAATATCTTTCTGATTATTAATCGTTAGTCACTTGTCATTTATTATTAGTCACTAATAACTAGTCACTGGTCACTAGTCATTGGTCACTAGTCATTGGTCACTAATCACTGGTCATTGGTCATTGGTCACTATCTTAGAATCCAAACAATTCTTCGAGGCTTACTTTCTTAAATTCGCCTATTTTTTGAAGTTCTTCCTTAGGAAGTCTCTTCTCGGAGGCCAAAATTACATAGGTATAAGGCTTGTGAGAGAGGTACTTATTATGGAAGGCTTGGATATCCTTGAAGGTGATCTTATCTACCTGTTCGTAGACCTTCTTTCGGATATCTTCCTTCAATCCCAACTGCTGTGCAGCTAAGTAGCTGAAGATGATATTGTCCTGAGTGATACGATCGGTCTGTATATCTTGCTTTAATTGCCCTTTTGCCAACTGGAAGTTGTCGGGTATCTCTGGCATAGTAGTCAGTAGCTCATTCATAGCCGAGATCGCTTCTTGGAACTTATCGGCTTGTGCCCCTACATAGGCAAGCATATAGTACTTATCTTCTTTTTTGGCAGGAATGCGGTACGTTCCATAAGTACTGTAAGCCAAGGCCTTACTCTCACGAATGGTCTGGAAGACCAAGGAGCTCATACTTCCTCCGAAATAGTTGTTGAATACACGGATAAGAGTGGTTTCAGCAGGGTTGTAAGTATCTGTATTTCTAACCCAACGGGTTTCGGCCTGTACCATCTCGTAATCGGTAAAGAGTACCTTGTTTTGGGTTGGGGTAAGCTGTTCAAACCTTTGTGCTGGTGGCACTTGAGCAAATTCAGTGGGCACTTTGTGTAGCTTGGCCAGCTTTTGGGTAAGCTGCTTGAGAGAAGCAGGGCCGTAATAGATAATGGTTTGTTCTACTTCGTTGAGCTTTTTGATTCTATCGACGAGCTCTTCTGCTGTAGTGGCCTCCAACTGTGCATTGGAAAGGGCATGATTGTACTTATTCTTAGGGCCGTAGAGAGCATAGCTGGTCAGCGCCTGCATGATTTGGTTTCGGTTGGCCTTCACATCTGTACGGTATTTGACAATACGAGCCTTTAGGGACTGGAGTGCCTGTTCGTCTACCTTGGCATGGAGTACCAAATCCTCATAGAGCGCCACTGCTGCTTGGAAATTCTCTTGTAAGCCCTCTATCGTCACGTAGGTATATTCCTCATTGGTTGTCACCCTGAAGCTGGAGGCGATCTTGTAGAACTCCTTAGAAATCTGCTCGGCTGACTTCTTATCAGTACCTAAGAATTGTATATATTGAGCCGCAACGGCCATCTTCAAGTCATTAAGAGAGCCCATTTTATAACGGAAATTCAAGCGGAAAAGGTCGTTATCCTTGTTCTGTACATAGAGCACCTCAGCCTTACCGAGTTTGCCCTTTTGCATATCCTTATTGTAATCCAAGAAAACAGGCGCCACAGGAGTGCTAGGCATCGCTTGGATTTGCTTAACAAACTCGGATTGCTTGCCAGCATTGGTTTCCACAGGGGTAATAGCTGGTTTTTCTATCTTCTCCACATCGGTACGTTCTCCTTTTTTCTTATAGACAGCCACATAGTTGTCCCCAAAATACTTATTAGCAAAATCAACGATATCCTTTTTGGTAATTTTCTGAATATCATTCACATAAGCTACTTGGTCTCTCCAGTCGATTTTTGAAGTAAAGGCACGCATAAGCATATTGGCGCGTCCACTATAGGTCTCGGCATCTTGTATCACATCCTTCTTGAAGTTATTGACAATAGAAGGGAGCAAGTCGTTATCAAAATTTCCTTTCTTCAGATTTTCTATCTCATTGATTATCAATTTTCTCACCTCATCCAAAGACTGACCTTGGGAAGGAGCAGCCGAGATATAGAGCATGCCATAATCCACGAGCAAATAAGGGTAAGCACTTGCACGCAAGAGCTTTTGCTTCTTGACTAGGTTCAGGTCAATCAGTCCTGCCTTGCCATTGGTAAGGATTGAGCCAATGAGGTTGGCCAAAAGGGCTTCCTTCTCCTGAGTGCTGGGCAAGCGGTAGGCAAGGGTCACACTCTCGGCATCGGGGCCTACCACTTCCTTGATAATAGGGCTGGTGATAGGGGCTTCTTTCTCAAAAGTATACTGGGGTACCTCCTTATGCTTCATATAAGAAAAAGCCTTATCAATGGTAGCAATGGCGGTATCCGGATTGAAGTCCCCAGAGAGAATTACTGCCATATTGTTAGGCACATAATAGGTATTGAAGTACTTGCGTATCTCTATCAAGGATGGATTTTTGAGGTGTTCCACGGTACCTATGGTTGTCTGTTGGCCATAGTTATGCTTTTGAAAGAGATTGGCCAAGAGAGTTTCCAGTACCAAGCTTCCATCGTTATCCAAGGAACGGTTCTTTTCCTCATATACAGCCTCCAATTCGGTATGGAAGATACGCAATACAGGATTGCGGAAGCGCTCGGCCTGTACAGCTATATATTTGTTCAAGGCATTGGAGGGCACATCATCAGTATAGACGGTTTGCTCGAAAGAGGTGAAGGCGTTGGTGCCTTGGGCTCCCATGGAGGTCATCATCTTGTCATACTCATTGGCAATCGCATATTGGCTGGCAATACCCGATACTCGGTCTATTTCCTTATAGATTTTTTTACGCTCCTCGGGGTCTTTGGTTTTGTTATACTTTTCGTAGAGGGCATCTATTTTATCGAGCTCTACTTTTTCTTTTGCCCAGTCTAAGGTGCCATACTTATCCGTCCCCTTGAAGAGCAGGTGCTCCAAGTAGTGTGCCAGCCCGGTATGAGTAGCCGGATCGGTCTTACTCCCTGCCCTTACCGCTACATAACATTGTATACGGGGTTCCTTGTTGGTGGGGCTTAGTATGACGGTAAGACCATTCTTGAGCGTATAGAAACGCGCATGAGTAGGGTCATTAGTTACATATCGATAAGCATATCCCCCACTCTCTGCTTCCTTCCACTGGTAGTTTTGTCCGAAAACACTCAGGGAAGAGGCGATTGCAGAAATACCTAAGAATAGATTTCTTTTCAACATAAATAATTTATTAAAGGTACAAAGTTAGTGATTTTTTGGCAAACTACCAAAGAAAAATAAAAGGTAATATCGCTTGAGTGAGCAAGGAAGACATTTAACTTTTCATAGGGGGTATTATTAAGGGAAAAAACGTACTTTTGCCCAATAAAATATTCAAAATTTTGTATTTATGAAAAATTTTGCACTTATTCTTCTAAGCGGACTGGCCTTAACCTCTTGCGTTTCCAACAAGAAATTCCGAGCCTTACAAGACCAACTCAAAAGTACAGAAGACTTACTCAATACTGCCACCATCAAGCTCAATAGCTGCTTGAAAGACAAAGAGTTACTACGCTCTAACAATGAGATATTACGCAAGAACAACGATGGCCTACTGACCAACTTGGGCAATATGACTATGCTCTCCCAAAAAGGAGCCGATAACCTTGAACGCTCTTTGGAGAGTATCAAAGAGAAAGACCTCACTATCAAAAACCTACGTGATGCCGTTACCCGCCGTGACTCTATCAACTTGGCTTTGGTACAGAGCCTTAAGGGCGTGTTGGGCAACTTAGATGATGAAGACATCACCGTACAGGTGGATAAGGGAGTGGTATATGTCTCTATCTCCGATAAGATGCTCTTTAGCAGTGGTAGCTATAATGTGACCCCTCGTGCCCGTGAGGTACTGGGTAAGGTGGCTAAGGTAGTGAACAACAAGCCTGATTTCGAGTTCATGGTAGAAGGACATACCGACAATGTGCCTATCAAGAATAACTGTATCCGAAACAACTGGGACTTGAGCGTACTAAGAGCCACTGCGGTGGTTAATATCCTCCAAAGCGACTTTGGTGTAGCTCCTTCTCGTATGACCGCCGCTGGGCGTGGAGAATATGTACCGGTTACCTCCAATGCCACCCCCGAGGGACGTGCTATCAACCGACGTACTCGTATCGTGGTACTGCCTAAGCTCGACCAATTCTATAATATGATCGAACAAGGAATGAAGGATCCGAAAATAAATTAGTGAAGCGTGAATTCATAACGCTCAATAATCGACACTAATTTTATAACAATCAAAAATTGCGCCTTTACAGCTGTAAAGGCGCAATTTTTCATTTTAGTTCTTCACTATTCACTCTTCACTGTTCACTTCTTCTTAGCCGCTGTTAGCTCTGCAATCTTAACAATCACATCTATAGCCTTGAACAAGCTAGGAACAGGTAGGTATTCGTACTTCCCATGGAAATTCACTCCTCCTGCGAAGATATTAGGACAAGGTAACCCTTTGAAGCTTAGCTGTGCGCCATCCGTACCACCACGAATAGCCTGTATCACTGGGGTTACCCCTACTTCCTTCATCGCTTGCTCAGCTATTTCGACAATATGGATCACCGGTTCTATCTTCTCACGCATATTGTAGTATTGGTCTTCTACTTCTAATTCAAAAACAGCATCCTTGTACAACTTCTGCAAATCCTTCACTACAGTATGTAGTAACTCCTTGCGAGCATTGAACTTTTTGCGGTCATGGTCGCGAATAATCAGGTTGATGTAGGTATCCTCCACATCTCCCTTGATGCCCAACACATGGAAAAAGCCCTCGCGGCCTTCGGTACGTTGTGGAATCTCATTCTCAGGAAGGGCTCCTATCAGTTCGTTGGCGATAAGGATGGAGTTGATCATACGCCCCTTGGCGGTACCTGGGTGTACCCCTTTTCCTTTGATATGTATCTTAGCTCCAGCAGCATTGAAGCTCTCGTACTCCAGCTCTCCTATATGGCTACCATCCATGGTATAAGCCCACTGAGCGCCGAATTTGGCTACATCGAACTTATGTGGCCCCTTGCCTATTTCCTCATCAGGGGTGAAGGCGATGCGGATCTTTCCATGTTGTATCTGGGGATGTTCCAAAAGGTATTCCATCGCCGATACGATCTCCGCCACTCCAGCCTTGTCATCGGCTCCTAAGAGGGAAAGCCCATCGGTGGTAATGATCGTCTGGCCTACATACTTTTTCAAGTCAGGAAAATAAGTAGAGGACAACACTATGTTTTCCTTCTCATTCAATACTATATCTCCCCCATCATAGTTATAGACAAATTGTGGGTTTACATTCGCTCCCGAGAAATCCGGAGAGGTATCATAGTGAGCAATGAAGCCTATGGTAGGCACCTCATGCGACACATTGGAAGGAAGGGTAGCCATAATATAGCCATACTCATCCACTTCTACTTCCGAAAGTCCTATTTCCTTAAGCTCATCTACCAAAAGGTGAATGATATCCCATTGCTTCTCTGTACTAGGAGTAGTAGTACTCTCAGGATCAGACTGTGAATCGACTTTTACATAACGGATAAAGCGATCAATAATCTTTTTCTCTTGCATATGTTAATATTAAAATGTTTATTCATTGGCGTGCTCCCTCTCCCACTGCTCTATGGGAATCATCTCTGCTGTCACGACATCTTCTATACGAATGTCTTTCTTATCCTGCTTGTTAACCAGTAGGATATGATAGGTCTCATAGCGATCTTGGCCATTGTAGCCTATGCGTACGGTATAGTACTCTTGCCCATTCATGCGAGTCAAGGAATCTTCTACCAAGAGAGAGACCCCTTGCCTCCCCTGTGTAAAATCATTGATCTGCTTATTGGCGCGCTGTGCAATAGGCAAATTTGCCACCAGGGTCAGCACCTGCTCAGAAGTGAGGGCTTCCTTAGGAGCCTGCTGGGCTGGATCCGGCATCTGCTTGAGGGCGGAGGAAGGCGCCTCCGCTTTCTCCTCTGGAGACTTAGGGGTATTCTGGCAAGCCATGAGCCACCCGCCTACCCATAGCAATAACCATAAGGAAGGCCTGAACGCAGCAAAAGCGGCTTTGAGTATTTTCATTCAGATTATGTGTTTATTCCTCGCAAAAATACGAATTTATCCTAAGAGCAACAAACAAACTCAGTGTTTTTTTTCTTACTTTTTTCATTGCTATCTTAGTTTTATTTCTTATTTTTGCAAAGCAAATGCGAATTTTCATTTTCCGCTTACATGAAGGTGAATGAACATTCCCTCTACATACTATCATTAAACGATAAAAAAATAAAAATGAAGAATTTTATTGAAGAATTGCGCTGGCGTGGCATGATCCAGGATATAATGCCTGAAACTGAACAACACCTCTTAGAAGGAACCCGAGCCGCTTATGTAGGAATAGACCCTACGGCGGACTCTCTACATATAGGACACTTAGTAGGAGTGATGATGCTCCGCCATTTCCAAAATTGTGGTCACAAGCCTTATGCCCTGGTAGGGGGGGCTACCGGTATGATAGGCGACCCCTCCGGAAAGTCTGCTGAAAGAAACCTACTTACAGAGGAGGCCTTAGCACATAATATCGCAGGTATCAAAAAACAATTGGCCAAGTTCCTTGATTTTGAAAGCACTGCTCCCAATCGTGCCGAGCTGGTTAATAACTATGACTGGATGAAGTCTTTTTCTTTCCTATCTTTCATCCGTGATATTGGGAAGCATATCACTGTGAATTATATGATGGCTAAGGATTCGGTAAAAAAACGCTTCGACCCCAATGAAAATACAGAGGGGATGTCCTTCACCGAGTTCTCTTACCAACTGCTACAGGGCTATGATTTCCTTCACCTCTACCAAGAGAAAGAGGTCACCCTACAGATGGGTGGCTCCGACCAATGGGGTAATATTACCACCGGTACGGAGCTAATCCGCCGCAAGGTAGCAGGCAAGGCCTATGCCCTCACTTGTCCGCTCATCACCAAGGCCGATGGCACCAAGTTCGGCAAGTCCGAAGGCGGTAATGTATGGCTCGACCCTGAAAAGACCTCTCCCTATAAGTTCTATCAGTACTGGATCAACACCTCCGATGCGGATGCCCAGCGCTATATCAAAATCTTTACTATGCTGGCTAAGGAAGAGATAGAAAACCTCATCGCCCAACATACCGAGGCTCCTCACCTAAGAGCCTTACAAAGTAAATTAGCCGAAGAGCTTACCTGCTTAGTCCATGGCCGTGAAGAATGGGAAAAGGCAGTGCAAGCCTCCCTAATCCTCTTTGGCAACTCTACCTCTGAAGACCTCAAAAAGCTGGATGCTAAGACCTTCCTTGAGGTGTTCGACGGGGTACCACAGGCCGAAATTTCCTTGGCCGACCTCAAGGGTGGCCTCGACCTCATTGGTGCCCTTTCTGCTAAGACAGGCTTTATCAAAAGTAACTCCGAAGCGCGCCGTGCCATAGGTGAAAACTCCATTTCAGTGAATAAGGAAAAAGTGACCGATGGCTACCTCATAGAAGAGAAAGACCTGCTCAATGACCGCTTTGTGCTGCTACAACGTGGTAAGAAAAATTATTTCTTGATTATAATAAATAAGTGATACCCAGATAAATAAAAATAATTCTGTATCATCATGAGAGAAATAGAACGAGTAGCACAACTTTTGGCCGAAATCAATTTTGTCCTCATCACTGGAGGGGCTAACACACGTCGGGTACTAAGAAATACCACCCGAATTGCGGAGGCCTTGAATTATCATTGTGATGTATTCTATTCCTATTCTGCTATCATCATCACTGTCTATCACAACACCACTCGGGAGAAGGAGACCATCGTTAAGAGTATTCCCCATCATGGTGTGAATTTCAACGCCATCTCGGATATCAGCATCCTTTCTTGGCGTGTTTTAGAAAAGAAACTCCCTATAGAGGTCATCGAGCGGGAAGTGGCTTATATTAAGCGCAAATCCCACTACAATATGTATCTCATGTGGTTCTTTGTGGCCTTAGCAGGGGGATCCTTAGCCTATATCTTTGGGGGAGATCAGCACAATAGCTATGCTGAATTGGGGATCTCTTTTCTGGCTACCCTAACGGGGCTAGCAGGGCGACGTCTACTACAGCTCAAGAAGTTCAATGTCTTCATCTGCTGGGCGTGGGCGGCTTTCGTCTCGGTGAGTGTGGTCAATCTTTTTCGACTCATGGGGGTGGAGACCTACCAAAATGCCTTAGCAGCCTGTGTGTTGTGGCTCATCCCTGGGGTTCCTCTTATCAATGGCTTTATAGATATGCTCACCGGTCATGTGGTGTCCGGTATGGCCAAGTTGGCTTATGCTATGGTATTGGTCTTTATGATTTCTATTGGTTTTTATCTCTCTCTATTTATCTTTGGTTATGAGCTTCTTTGATACTTTAGCCCTGCTGGGCGAACGTATATTTTGGTCTATGTGGGTATCGGTGGGCTTCGCCCTTCTATTCAATACCCCTCGCCGTGCCTTATGGGCTACGGCTCTTTTAGGAGCGGTAGGCTGGAGTACTAAGTTCCTACTCATCAAGCTCCTTATCCCTGACCAAGTGGTCATTGCCTCTTTTGCTGGAGCTTGCTTGGTAGGCTTCTTAGGAACGTATTTTGCCCATAGAGTACATACCCCTCCTATGGTCTTTACCATCCCTGCGGTTATCAATATGATTCCTGGAAAGTCTGGCTACGAATTCATGATGGGACTGATCAAAATCGTAACCATCACCCATGAGCATGACCAGACCTTAGCTACTATCTTCGAGACCATTAAGCTCGGACTCCAAACGGGCTTTACCACCTTAGGCCTTGCCTTCGGTGTCATTGCTCCTGTACTCCTATTGAACACCTATACCATTAAGGACAAAGACCTGAATAGGTTTATTGTCAAAAAAATCAAGTATATTCGCAAGCGTATAGACAAAAAGAAACAGCAGGCATATAACTCTTAATAAATATTTTCGAGCAAAAACCTTCTTTATTCCACTTTTTTTAGTACCTTTGTCGCATATTTACTTTTTTTAAAATCGATTTTTCATAATTATATTATATCTATGGAATTACAAGGACGTATAAAACTGATTACTCCTGTACAGACCTTTGGAAACAATGGGTTCCAAAAGAGGGAGCTTGTTATTGTTACAGAAGAACAATATCCACAACCTATCATCATCGAATTTACTCAAGGCAACTGTGACCTTCTCAATGCCTTTCAAGTAGGAGAAATCGTGAAGGTTGATTTCAATATCCGAGGAAGAGAATGGCAGTCTCCACAAGGTGAGATGAAATACTTCAATTCTCTAAACGGCTGGCGTGTTACTCCTATGGAAAAAATGGCTCCTCAAGGACAACAAGCCCAATCCACTCCCCCTCCCGTTGCTCCTATAGCGCCTGATCGTGCCTTCACCCCTCAGCCTATTACCCCCGCAGGGGATGACCTAGAGGGCGATGGACTCCCTTTCTAATATCATAACAACTGATTAATTAATATAAAAACCAATGAAAGTACTTATTATCAACGGCGGTAGCTCCTCTTTCAAGTACCAACTGATCGAAATGGATACCGAAACTGTACTGGCGAAAGGACTTGCCGAACGTATTGGCCTTGAACAAAGTAAAATCACTCACGAATATTGGGAAAAAGGTGAAAAGCATAAGATTAGCAAAGAGATGCATTTCCCCAATCATGAAGCTGCCTTCAAGGTGATTGCCGAATACCTTACCGATAAGGACTTTGGGGTAATCAAATCCACCAGTGAGGTAAAATATATCGGTCACCGTGTAGTACATGGAGGCAAATTCACCCATCCTGAGCGTGTAACTCCCGATGTAGTAGAAGAACTCCGCAAGGTGATCCCTCTAGCTCCGCTACACAACCCTGCCAGCATCGTAGGTATTGAGGCTGCTCAAAAGATATTCCCTAAGGAAACAGAACACTTTACCATCTTCGATACCGCTTTCCACCAAACGATGCCTGAGAAGGCTTTCCGCTATGCCATCCCTAACCACTACTATACAGAGGACAAAATCCGTGTGTATGGTTTCCATGGAATCAGTCACAAATATGTGGATGCCCGTACTCGCTGCCACTTTAACAATCCTAAGATGAGAAATATCACCCTTCACCTTGGTAATGGGGCAAGTATGGCTGCTGTCAATGAGGAAGGCCACTGTATAGATACCTCTATGGGATTCGGCCCTGGCGATGGACTTATCATGGGTACTCGTGCCGGAAATATTGATAGTACAGTCATCTTCTTCCTCGGTGAAAAAGGACACTCTACTCAGGAGATTTCCAAAATCGTCAATAGCGAAAGTGGTATGAAAGGCCTTATCGGTAGCCCCGATGCCCGTGACTTAGAAGCCCTTGTCAACCAAGGCGACCCTCAAGGAAAACTCTGCTTGGATATGTATGCCTACCGTATCAAAAAATTCATCGGTGCTTATATTATGGCACTTGGTGGGGTGGATTCGCTTATCTTCACTGCGGGAGTAGGTGAAAACTCTGCGATGATCCGCAAGGCAGTATGTGAAGGTTTGGAATATTTCGGCATCAAAATAGATGAAGAAAAGAACGAAAAACTCAACCACCCAAGCGACATCGTAGAAATAGAAGCCGCCGATAGCAAAGTAAAAATCGTTGTAGTGGCTACCAATGAGGAAATACAAATCGCTCGCGAAATCCTCTCTCTTGTCTAATCCTCTATTAACTTTTATACCATGAGAAAAATTCTTTTAACCTTTTCGCTTCTCTTTGGGCTTTTCTTGGTTTCTTGTTCAAGTAACAACCCTAAAGCTGTAGCTGAAAAATTCTTAAAAGCTGTCAACAAACTTGATTTTACAGAAGCTAAGAAATATTGTGACGAGGACACCCAAAAGCTCCTTTCCCTTATGGAAAGTTTCTCCAAGGATGAAGACACCAAAAAAGCTAAGGAAAAAGCCTCCGATGATGATTTTACAATTACCAAAGTAGAAGAAAACGGAGACAAAGCAAAGGTCTATTACAAAGCCAAAGATTCCGAAAAGGAAGTCTCCCTTGATCTAAAGAAAGTAGATGGCAAGTGGCTTGTCTCTGTTAACAAAGAACAAGGTGCCAAGGAACAAGGTATGGGACATGACCATGATCACGACCATGACCATGATACACACGAAGGGGAAGATATGGATGCTCCCGATGAGCTTGCTCCGGATGACGCTCCCAATGCTCTCGATAGTATCCCCGCCGCTAAATAAACTAAGAACTACTAACTAAAAAAGGTTGCCCTCATCAGGCAACCTTTTTTAGGTGTTAGTTCTAATAATTAGTCACTTGTCACTAGTCATTAGCCACTATTTAAGTCTTTGTACTTCTATATCCAAAGCATTCACATCGGATTGAGCATCGATAAGTTTAGACTTGCTTTTCAATAGTTTGGAACGTAGCTTTAATTCTTTTTCAGCATCGAGCTTACCACTTGCCACTTTCTCTTGTATCTTCAAGTTTTCCTTATCATAAGCAGCTTGTGCTTTTTCAAGTTTTATTTTTGCCTTAGCAAGCTTATCTTGTGCTTTTTGTAGTTTTTCAGCACGTTTTTGCGCTTCTTTAGCTGCTTTTTCTGCTGCTTTTTGCTGTTTTTCTTTGAGCTTTTGCTCTTTTTCAGCTTGTTTTTGCTGTGCTTTAGCTCTTTTCTCTGCTTCTTTCTGTTGTCTTTCAGCTTCTTTCTGTTGTCTTTCTTTGAGTTTTAGTTCTTTTTCAGCCAACTTATTAGCGATTTCTTGTTGCTTGGCAGCTTCTTTTTTAGCTTCTAATTCTCTCTTTTCAGCATCGGCTTGTGCTTTTACCTGTTGCAATCTTTCTTCATTAGAGGCATCCAAATCCAATGGTGCAATAGCCCTTATCTCTTGAGCGGGTTTTATAGTATCTATAACTACTGTGTCAACCTCTGATTGTGCATAGGCAAAAGAACCTATTGCTAAAAATAAAGCAAATGTTACTTTCTTCATGATATTAACTTTAAAAATTTGGGGCAAAAATACAAAGTTTAATTGTTAATAATTATCGCTCGATTGTTAATTAACGAGACTTTGATTGATTTGTCAATTTTCCTATTAGCTCATTGACTCCTTGTCAAATTATTTTGCTAATTCGCCAATTAATTCCTATTTTTGCAGTTTAAAAAACTATATAAATGGAAGCATTTCTTATTCGCGCGGGTCAGCTCCTGCTATGCTTATCTATCTTAGTGATACTCCATGAGTTAGGGCATTTTATCCCTGCGAAATTATTCAAGACAAGGGTGGAAAAATTCTTCCTTTTCTTCGATATTAAGTTCGCCTTATTCAAGAAAAAGATTGGGGAAACAGTCTATGGTATCGGTTGGTTACCTTTAGGGGGATACGTAAAAATAGCCGGTATGATTGATGAGAGTATGGACAAGGAACAGATGTCTCAGCCCGCTCAGCCTTGGGAGTTCCGCAGCAAGCCGGCTTGGCAACGCCTCATTATCATGATAGGAGGGGTTACGGTCAATCTTATATTAGGTATACTCCTCTACACCATGATTTTCTCCGTATGGGGTAAGGATGAAATCCGCCCTTCAGATGTACCCAATGGCTATGAAGTGAGTGAAACCATGAAGTCCTATGGCTTCTCAGATGGGGATATCCCTCTGAAAGTCAATGGAAAAGCACTTACCAACACTTTCGATATCAACCGCATGATCTTGGTACGCCCCATTGAGAATATTACCGTACAGAAGGCCGATGGCTCCATACAAACACTCTCCGTACCCGATACCCTCGGTATGCAGGTCTTCCACTCCGATAGGTCTCCCATCCCTTTTATCAAGCGACGTACCACTGAAATCGATCAGGTAATGGAGGGATCTGCGGCTGCCAAGGCTGGCCTTGAGAAGGGTGACCTTATTGTAATGGTCAATGGTGAGAAAATTGCCTTCTTCGATCAGCTCAAACCTCTGCTCAAGGAAGGAGAAAATACCTTACAGATACTTCGTGGCTCCCAGCTAAAAGACCTCACCATCATCCCTGAAAACGGCATCTTAGGTGTAATAGGTACCCACTTCTATGACAACAAAACAACCCATGTGGATTATTCCTTCTTTGGGGCTATCCCTCAAGGAATTAGCTACGGTTATTGGACGTTGCATGACTATGCGGTACAGTTCAAGTATATCTTCACCAAGAAGGGTGCTAACCAAGTGGGAGGCTTCGCCTCTATGGCTAAAATGTTCGATACCTCTTGGGATTGGCAACGCTTTTGGGAAAGTACAGCCTTGATTTCTATTATCTTAGCCTTTATGAATATCCTCCCTATTCCTGCACTTGACGGGGGACATATTGTCTTTCTGATTTATGAGATGGTTACAGGTAGAAAACCCAAGGAGAAGGTATTGGAATACGCACAAATGGCAGGCTTCTTTATCCTCTTAGCCTTGCTGATCTATGCCAATGGGAATGATATCTATCGCTGGATCACAGGGCACTAAAGAAGATAAACCCTACTTACCAAAAACAGACTCAAAAGAGCAACTATAAGGCTCCATAGGAGCACCTCTCGAAGCCAATTCCGCTTCACTCCTTCTATGAGCATCATCCCTGAAAGTGCTGTAGGAAAGCTAAAATAAAGCCATCCTACAGCATTTTTAGCTTCATGTAGTACGATTCCTACGAGCCCTACCAAAATCAAACTGATAAAAAAGCCTGTATAATAGCGCTTATAGGTCTTCCTAAGCCGACGAGAGGCAAGCATGCCATTCAAAAGAAGCATCCCTAAAAGAGGAAGATATTTGTATTGTAGGAATAAAGTAATATCAAAATTGGGAACATAATAAAAAGCAGAAAACAACTGATTTTGCCATCCAAAAAGCAAAGATATAGCCCAAAGAATAACAAAAAGTATCGCAAAAGCAACTATCGGGATAAGAAAATTGCGAAATTTCTTTCCTGGAACAATAAGGATTTGTATCCAAAGAAGAATCAAGGCCAACAAAGAAGGAAGAAAAAACAAAGAAGCTATGAAAATAAATACAGCTATATCAAAAAAGGCCTTTCTACCATCTGCCATATGATATAATTCCATAATCTGAAAGACTACAAAGAGCATACAGCTACTGGCAATCATAACCGTAGCATCTTTATAGAGCTCCGGAAAGCATAATCCTCCTACTATCCAAAAAAATACAACCAAAAGATTTCCCTCACTCAGCTGATTTTTCCTAACAATAAGGTTCACTATGGAGACATTTACCAAAAGTAAAAAACACATCAAAAGTGTTTCTACAAGAGGGATCACATCCATAGGAATCCCTATGATAAAATATCGGTAAAGTACCATTTGGAGGGCTCCAAGTCCATAGAGCGCAAAGAGGTGGCTGTTTTTTTGGGTATTAAGGAAGTTATAAAGCATCTAATTGGATATTACTAAGACATCGCCTTGCTTGACTACCTGATAGTTAAGCATAGGATAGGAAGAAGTTCCTGAGAGGGGGAGTCCGATGGCCAGATCGTACTTAACCCCAGTACAAGGGCATAGCATAAAGCGGTGATCGCTCTCAAGGGTCATTTGGCTACAATCAGAAAGCGCCTGGGAAGGACAAGCGCGATCCCAAGCCATATAGTGTCCGCCTATATTGGCCACCACAATTCCCCTAAGCCCTACATTATCAACTAAAACCGCATTCCCCGGATGACGAAGCTTGATATACTTTGCCAGGTGCATATTCAGCGGATAACTGAATCTGGCTTCCTGCAAAAAGGGATTCCGCTGATAGTGCTCTCGCTGACAACTACATAGTTGCATGACTATGACTAATATAAATAATGCTTTTCTATACATCTCTTATTTCCAATGAGTGGTTTCCATGATACGGCGGATATCCCTTTTCAGATACAGGGCTGCCGGATAGATAGAATCATAGTTAGGCCTTACCCTAAAGTAGATAGAGCCTGTAAGAAAGTGGTTCGTACTATCGGTAATATAGAATTGGGATTGAGAGGCCGCATTGCCATCTACCTCATAGAACATCCCATACACCTTATGTTGGGGATCTATATAGGGTTGTTCTATGATATTGGTCGCCTTGATGGTATGTTCGTAGGTGAGGTTTTGGGCATCCTTGAGTAGCTTCACCAGATTATCAGCCACTGGTTTATAGGTAATATATATAGTAGCCTTCATCGTAGGATAGTCCAAGTTGAGGTTATAGCCTGCCTGAGGGCTTTCCTTCGCATGTGTATTCTTTTCAAAAGAGAAAGGCACCGCCGCCCTAAGAGTATCATAGGTAGCCTCCGGATAGTCCAAGCGCAGAAAGGCCTTAGGCTTAGGCTGTATTTCTCCCCCACAAGCAGTTAGCAATAGCATTAGGCAACAAGCTATAAGAAATCTGATCATCGGATAGTTACTTTTAGTTGTTTGATACGTTTTTTATCAATACTCTCTATGGTGAAGAGATAGTTCTCAAAAGGTATTTCTTGCTTCTTCTCTGGAAAAGCCTCTATCAGTTCTAGGAGGAACCCGGCTATAGTCTCGCTATCCCCACGTATTTTCTCGAATTTCTCTTGGATTTCTTCCTCTATGGCAAGCACTCTATAGAAGTCCTTCAGAGGGGTCTTCCCATCAAAAAGGAAATTGTTTTCATCCAGCTTCGTATAGAAAGTATCCTCACTGTCATACTCATCACTGATCTCCCCGACGATCTCCTCTATGACATCTTCCAAAGTGATTACCCCGGAGGTACCTCCATATTCATCCACCACTATGGCCAGGTGTATCTTCTTTTGTTGGAATTCGGATAGCAAGTCATCCAATTTCTTATTCTCTGGGACAAAGAAGGCCTTTCGCTTGATGCGCCTCCAGTCGAACTCTTGTTGATCCAAATAGGGCAGTAAGTCCTTGGCATAGATGATACCTGTGATATTATCTATATTGTCCTGATATACAGGCACTCTCGAATATCCATTTTCTTGAATAAAAGCCAATACCTCCTTATAGCTCATCGTATCATCTATGGCCGAAATGTCTATCCTGGGGTGCATCACCGCTCGTATATCTGTATTTCCGAAAGAGACGATACCGCTGAGTATCTTATGCTCCTCTCGTGTGGTATCCTCCTGAGAGGTTAGCTCCAAGGCTTGGGAGAGCTGCCCCACCGAGATAGAAGACCGCTTGTGGAGCTTGTCATTGATAAAACTGGTAAAAAGTGTCATGATGGCACTCACCGGTGTAAGGCATATATCCAACACTTTGATTATAGGAGCTATACCCCGAGCAAAAGCCAAATTATTCCGATTAGCGTAGATCTTAGGGAGAATTTCTCCACAGAGCAGAATCACAAAAGTAAGGATGCCTACCTCAAAGATAGCACGTACCCATTCGTTCATGTTTTCAAAGAGAAAATCTCCTAAGGGATCGAAGACCAAAACAATGGAGATATTAACCAAATTATTGGCTATAAGTAAGGTAGCCAATAACTTCTGAGGCCTTCTGAGCAATTGTACAATGATAGAACTGCTATCCTTCTCCGCCTCTTCCTCTATCTCGGTAGAGGACAAGGAGAATAAGGCTGTCTCTGACCCTGATATAAGGGCAGAACAACCTAATAAAAATATAAATATAAGGGCTCTTAGGAGCAAATCCAAGGTAAATGGAGTCAATAACTGTATCGACGATTCTGTATCCAAAATTATAATGTTTAGTTATACAATAAGGACTTTTTTTTGTCCTTTTACTTTAGAAGGGGACACCACCACCACTTACAGGGGGCTGTGTGTCTGTAGCTACAGCACTTGGTTCCTGCAGGTTCCCTTTCTTGGGGGATAGGAAGTTGGTATCCAGGGCTACCACTTCTGTTACATAACGCGTAGTACCATCCTGGGCTTGGTACTGCCGGGTGCGCAATCTCCCCTCTACATATAGTAAGTCCCCTTTTTTAGCGTATTGGGCTACTCGCTCGGCCAACTTGTTATATAGTACAATATTATGCCACTGGGTATTCTCTACCCTTTGTTGGGTGGCCTTATCGGTATAGGACTCATCGGTAGCCAAAGGGACTTGCCCTATGCAATTATCCTTCTCGAAGTAAGTGAGCTTCACATCACTCCCCAAGCGGCCTATTAGCATTACTTTATTTAAGGTTCCATTCATATTAAAGTAGTGGTTAATGATCAGAAAACAGCGGATTCTCTATTTAAGCATTCTTCAATGACTGAATCAATATAGGTTTCTATAATTGCCGGTACAGGATAGCCCTTTAGCGCTTCATAAGGCTGCCCATTCTCTATGGGTTCGGGTAGGTATATTTCCCAAAACGACACATGCAAATGCTGATGGGTGAGCTTGTGTAAAAAAGTCTTAGGGGATTTTTTCACTTGGGTTGCCTTAGGGAATTGTCCCTTAAGCAATAGAGAGCATTCGAAGTCAGGTATATCAACCTCGGTCTCCCAAAGTGGAAACTCATAAAGCCCCTGCCAAATGTCCTTCCGCTCTCGCTTTTTCAAAAGAGAATATCCATTAGGATCTATCTGCACGCAATAGTGAAAATAACGATGACGTATCTTTACCTTGGGCAATTTTACAGGTAGCTTTTCCACCTTCCCTCGGTGATAGGCCAAGCATTTTGCATTCATCACACAGCTTGGACAGTCTGGCAACTGCGGCTTACACTGTAGAGCGCCAAACTCCATGATAGCTTGGTTATACTCTCCTGGCTTTTCTTTGTCCAAGAGTTGGTAAGCCAAGCTTCTAAAGTACTTCACTCCTTCGGAGGTATTGATGGGGGTCTCTATATCAAAGATACGGCTAAGTACCCTATATACATTACCATCGACTACTGCCTTAGGTTGGTTATAGCTAATCGATGCAATGGCACTGGCGGTATATTCGCCTACTCCCTTAAGAGCAAGCAAGCCTTCATAAGTGGTTGGAAATACCCCCTTGAGCTCATTGGTAATATACTGTGCGGCATGCTGCAAGTTCCTTGCCCTTGAGTAATAGCCCAAGCCTTGCCAGGTTTTGAGTACCTTTTCCTCTGGCGCATGGGCTAAATCGGCTACTGTAGGAAATGCTTTGACAAAATTCAGATAGTAGGGCAACCCTTGGCTTACCCTGGTCTGTTGTAGAATAATCTCCGAGAGCCATACATAGTAAGGGTTGTTCTCTCCGCGCCATGGGAGGTCGCGCTTATGTGCTGCATACCACCTACAGAGTATGGCGGAAAACTCTTTGAAATTTTCTTGCTCCACTATACTTCTGCTATCACATCTATACCTCCTCTTACCTTCTGTCCTAAGGTCACTTTCACCTTAGCTGAAAGGGGGAGATAAATATCCACACGAGAGCCAAACTTGATAAAGCCTGCATCGGCGCCCTGTAGGGCTGCATCGCCCTCTTTGGCATAATTGACAATGCGTTTGGCTAAGGCTCCGGCAATCTGTCGGTAGAGTACCTTGCCAAAGGTCTCATTTTCGACTACCACGGTGGTGCGTTCATTCTCCTCTGAGGCCTTAGGATGCCAGGCTACTAAGTATTTGCCTGGGTGGTACTTGCTATAGACCACCCGCCCACTGATAGGATAGCGGGTCACATGTACATTCAGGGGCGACATGAATACAGAGATCATACGGCGCTTATCCTTGAAGTACTCTGGCTCCTCCACTTCCTCTATCACGACTACTTTCCCATCTACCGAAGAGATGACATGTTCCGGATTGATAGGGGTGATACGCTTGGGATTTCTGAAAAATTGTAATATCAGTACAAAGAAGACTAAAACCACCAGCATAAGGGCAATCCTTAGCCATTCTATATTACTTACCAACTGGTCTATAAGAATAAAAAGTAAGGCCGTTACTATGGTACTGACCAAAATAATCTTAGCGCCTTCTTTATGTGCTTTGTAAAACATCTTTTTTAATGGTTAATGGTTAATTGTCAATGGTTAATTATCAATTGTCAATAGTTAATTCACAGTCTATCACTATTCACTCATCACTTTTCACTATTCACTCTAATAAGGTGCTATCACGAAGGCTGCCGGATAGGCGGCTTTCACTTTCGTCAATGCTTTTTCCGCTTCTAAGCGAGTACGGAACAAGCCCATGCGCACCTTGTAATTAGGGGTCTCAAAGGCCAAAAAACAAGGATAGGAGAACCTGCCCGAGGCACGCTTGATCTCCTCATTGGCCTCAGAGATCATACCATTATATATCTGAATCTGATAGGTCTTCTCCTGTTGGCTAAATTCCTTCTTTACCTCCATGAGGTCTTTGATCTGCTGGCTTTGATTGATTTTTAGCTGCTGCCCAAAGGCAATATGCCCCCATAGGAGTAGGCCAAAAATAGCTACAAAACGGGTCTTTTTCATTAGCTTAGATATTTAGGGGCAAATATACAACTTTTTTCTCAAACACTCACTTTACTTTTTTCTATTTTTTTCCACCTCCCTACACCTTCATGTTTCATAGGAGCTTATCTCTTGAGGTGCTCCCTGCTCATTTTTATGGGGAGAGACTATTAAGCCGTATCAAAAACTAAAAAACTAAAAACTCCAGATGGTTTGGTTTATTGAGAAAATATCCTTACTTTTGCCCTATCTTTACAAAGCTCATGGATAATACTAAATATATATTTGTAACAGGTGGTGTTACCTCTTCTTTAGGGAAAGGAATTATTGCCGCTTCATTGGCTAAACTATTGCAAGCCAGGGACTATAGGGTTACCATTCAGAAGTTAGACCCTTATATCAATATAGATCCAGGAACCCTCAACCCTTACGAACATGGGGAGTGCTACGTCACTGAAGATGGCGCCGAGACAGACCTTGACTTAGGTCATTACGAGCGCTTTTTGAATGTCTGCACCTCGCAGGCCAACAATGTGACCACCGGGCGTATCTACCAAAGTGTGATAGAGAAAGAACGCCGAGGGGAATTCCTTGGCAAAACGGTTCAAGTAATCCCCCACATCACCAACGAAATCAAAGACCGTATCCAGCTCCTTGGGAAAAGTGGCCTGTACGATATTGTTATCACTGAAATCGGAGGTACTGTAGGGGATATAGAATCCCTCCCTTATATAGAAGCTGTAAGACAACTCCAATGGGAACTGGGAGAGAACAATGCAATTGTCATTCACCTTACCTTAGTCCCCTATTTGGCCGCAGCCGGTGAGCTAAAGACCAAGCCTACCCAACACAGTGTAAAGGCGCTTATGGAAAGTGGGCTCAAGGCCGATGTACTTGTATGCCGTACCGACCGCGACCTTCCGGATGACCTTAGGCAAAAGCTCGCCCTCTTCTGCAATGTAAAGAAGGAGGCCGTCATACAGTCCATCGATGTGCCTACCATCTATGATGTGCCTAACCTGATGCTCCTGGAAGGACTTGACAAGGTGGTACTTAAGAAATTAGCCCTCTCCGATGCCAAGGCTCCTGATTTGACCAAGTGGAACGACTTCCTACAAAGACACAAAAATCCTAAACAACGCATACGCATAGGCCTAGTGGGCAAATATGTGGAACTGCCTGATGCTTACAAATCTATCTTAGAGGCCTTTATCCATGCAGGTGCCGAGAACGAGGTCAAAGTAGAAGTCGTAATGATCCATTCCGAATACTTGGATGAGACCAATGTAGAAGAGAAACTCAGTGGATTGGATGGCGTACTAGTTGCCCCTGGCTTTGGCGAACGTGGTATCGAGGGAAAAATCAAGGCTATACAGTATGTCCGTGAACACCAAATCCCCTTCTTAGGTATCTGTCTTGGTATGCAGATGGCCGTTATTGAGTTCGCACGCCATGTAGTTGGCTTTGAGAATGCCAATACCGCTGAAATAAGTCCCAACTCCCTATATAAGGTCATTGATATAATGGAAGAACAAAAGCATGTTACCCAAAAAGGAGGTACCATGCGCTTGGGTGCTTGGGATTGCGACCTGAAGGAAGGTTCCCGAATCTATGAGGTATATCAGCAAGCACATATCTCTGAAAGGCACAGACACCGCTATGAGTTCAATAGCGAATATCGCAAGCCTCTCGAAGAATCTGGCTTGTGCTGCTCTGGGGTCAATCCCAAAACAGGCTTAGTGGAGGTCATCGAGCTTCCTTCCCACCCTTGGTTCGTCGGGGTTCAGTACCATCCCGAATACAAAAGTACCGTAGCCAAGCCCCATCCGCTATTTGTGGCCTTCGTAAAAGCGGCCTTAGATTACAAACTCAAAAAATAATTCAAAAAAGCTCAAATATTCTAAGGCAAAAGATAGCTTATGTTGTTAAAAATTTGTATCTTTGCCCTATATTAATACCCTAATCAAATCAACAGACACTCTATGGAAGAAAGACGTTCCAACCTTACCTCTATTATAGGAATGGCGCTCATGGCTATCGTGCTGATGTTCTTTTTCTATCGCAATCAGCCTACCCAAGCCCCCTCCAATAATAACCCAACAAGCCAAACGGCTACCTCCCAGCAGGACACCTCTTCTCAGGCTCCTGCCTCCTTACCTACAGACTCCTTAGCCCTAAGCCAATATAAAGAAAAATTGGGCGCTTTCGCCTATGCTGCTACCTTATCCTCCAACAAAGAGGGGGAGGTTACCACACTTGAAAACAGCCTCCTTAAGGTGCAGGTTAGCAACAAAGGCGGACAGATTACCAGCCTTTTGGTAAAAAACCAAAAAACCTATGACGGAAAGCCGGTCGAACTGATTAAGGATAACAATGCAAAGTTCTCCTTGCAAATCGCTACTGCCGATAACCGTATCCTCAATACGGAGGACTTGCCCTTCTCCCCTTCCCTCTCTGGGAATGTGCTTTCTATGAAGCTACATACCTCGGCCAACCAATACCTTGAGTATGTATACACCCTCCGTCCGGATGAGTATTTCGTTGACCTAACTATCCGAAGCGTAGGGCTCTCCTCTGTGCTCAATACCAGCAAAGTTCCCGAGCTGACCTGGAAGCTCAAGGCACGCCGTATGGAAAAAAGTGTTACCTACGAAGACCGTTATGTACAAGCCATTGTACAGTATGAGGACAACCGCGATGATAAGCTCAGCGCTGGAGGTGAGGACTCCGAGGAATTCAAACAAATCAAGTGGGTCAATTTCAAACAACACCTCTTCAGCTCTTTCCTCATCACCGACAAGCCTTTTACAAGTGGAAAACTCTCTTCCAAGAACTTAGCTACCTCTGAAGATGAAAAGATACAGAATACCAAGGACTTCGCAGCCGTTTTCCCTTTAGAATACACCTCTGGAGAACTTAGCCAGTCCCTACACTTCTTCTATGGCCCTTCGGATTATGATCTTTTCAAAAAATATGACAAGCAATATGGCCTTACCAAAGCCATTCCTCTGGGCTGGGGTATCTTCGGCTGGATCAACAAATGGTTTGTAATCCCCGTCTTTGACCTGCTCTCTGGCTATATGTCTATGGGATTGGCGATCATTGTCCTTACCATCATTGTACGTATCCTACTCTCCCCTATCCAATATAAGTCGTATCTCTCTCAAGCAAAGATGAAAGTCTTACGCCCTGAAATAGAGGAGATTAACGAAAAATTCAAAGGTCAGGATAACGCCATGAGGCGCCAACAGGAGACTATGGCACTCTATAGTAAAGCGGGCGTGAATCCGCTCAGTGGCTGTATCCCTGCTCTGTTGCAAATGCCGGTCTTCTTCGCCCTCTTTAGCTTTTTCCCTACGGCCTTTGTCCTCCGACAAAAAGCTTTCCTTTGGGCGAATGACCTTTCCTCTTACGACTCTATCGCTCAGCTGCCCTTCAGCATTCCTTTCTATGGAAACCACGTGAGCCTCTTCCCTATCTTGGCCTCTGTGACCATGCTGATCTATATGATGATGACCACCGGGCAGATGCAACAACCCCAGCAGGAAGGCATGCCTAATATGAAGTTTATGATGTACATCTCCCCTGTGATGATGCTCTTCTTCTTCAACAACTACGCCAGTGGCTTGAGCTTGTATTATTTCATCTCCAACCTCATTACCATATTTATCATGTTGGCTATTAAGTATTGGATTATTGATGAAAAGCGTATCCATGCCAAAATACAGGAGAACAAGCAGAAACCTCGTAAAGAAAACAAGTTCCAACGCAAAATGCGCGAGATGATGGAACAAGCCGAAGCCCAACAACGCGCCCAACAAAACAAAAAGAAATAAAACCAAAGGTCAGCGGTCAGTCCTTACTGACCACTGACCTTTGTATCAAATAACCCTTTATTAACCTTAATTTAAAACAATATGAGTCTTATCTTAGATGTACATGCAAGACAAATCCTCGATTCAAGAGGTAACCCTACCGTAGAAGTAGATGTAATAACTAACAATGGTGCCCGTGGCCGTGCTGCCGTACCTTCAGGAGCTTCTACTGGTGAATATGAGGCTGTAGAACTTCGTGACGGAGGCAAAGAATACCTCGGTAAGGGAGTGCTCAAAGCAGTAGAAAATGTCAATGATATCATCGCTGAAGAAATCGTCGGCATGAATGTTTTTGACCAAAACCTCATCGACAAAACACTTATCGAACTCGATGGTACCCCTAACAAATCTCGCTTGGGTGCCAACGCAATTCTTGGGGTATCCCTTGCCGTGGCCAAAGCCGCTGCTGAAGAATTGGGTATTCCTCTCTACCGCTATGTAGGGGGCGTAAGTGCCAACAACCTCCCTGTACCTATGATGAATATCATCAACGCAGGTTCTCACTCCGATGCGCCTATCGCTTTCCAAGAGTTCATGATCATGCCTGTAAAGGCCGAATCTTTCTCTCAAGCCCTACAAATGGGATCTGAAATCTTCCACAACCTCAAGAAAGTACTTCATGACCGTGGCCTTAGTACTGCCGTAGGCGACGAAGGTGGATTTGCTCCTACTTTCGAAGGTACCGAAGACGCGCTCGATACTATCAAAAAAGCAGTTGAAAAAGCAGGCTACAAGTTTGGCGAAGAAGTGAAAATCGCGCTCGACTGTGCTTCTTCCGAGTTCTATGAAGATGGCGTATATGACTATACTAAGTTCGAAGGTGATAAAGGTAAAAAACGTACCTCTGCCGAGCAAGTGGCTTACCTTACTGAATTGGTGAACAAATACCCTATTATCTCCATAGAAGATGGTATGGACGAAAACGATTGGGAAGGCTGGAAACTCCTTACCGATGCCATTGGTGACCGCGTACAGCTCGTTGGGGATGACCTCTTCGTAACCAATGTAGAGCGCCTCGAAAAAGGAATCGCTCAGGGCGTAGGTAACTCTATCCTTATCAAAGTAAATCAGATAGGTACCCTTACCGAAACCATCGCTGCGGTAGATATGGCTCACCGTGCAGGCTACACCTCTATCATGTCACACCGCTCTGGAGAGACCGAGGACAACACCATTGCCGACCTTGCCGTTGCGCTTAACACCCGCCAAATCAAGACCGGTTCTGCCTCTCGTTCCGACCGTATGGCCAAATACAACCAACTCCTACGCATAGAAGAAGAATTGGGCGAAGTGGCTTATTACCCTCAGGAAAAAGCCTTCCGCGTAAAGAACTAACTATCTGAATAGCTAAAAGAATAAGTATATTTTTTTAGGCTGTTCAAAAAAATTCGACAAAAACTTTTTCAGAGCCTTGCGTTTTGGGAAAGTTTTTGTATATTTGCACAAATTATAGAATCAATATTAGTACTTAGTGGTTAGTGATTCGTCGTTAGTTCAAGTCTCTAACAACTAATCACTAACGACTAACAACTAAGTAATATGAAATTAGATATTTTAGCTTTCGGAGCACACCCCGACGATGTAGAATTGGGCTGTGCAGGTACCCTCGCCAAGGAAATTAGTTTAGGAAAGAAAGTAGGTATTATCGACCTTACCCAAGGAGAATTAGGCACCCGAGGAAGTGCTGAACTGCGCCGAAAAGAAGCCGAAGAGGCAGCGCGTATCCTTCAGGTAAGCATCCGAGAAAACCTTTGCTTCGCCGATGGATTCTTTACCAACGACAAGCAGCACCAACTGGAAATCGTCAAGAAACTGCGCAAATATCGCCCTGAGATTGTGATTTGTAATCCCTTCGATGATAGGCATATCGACCATGGTAAGGGGGGAAAGCTCGTCAGTGATGCTTGCTTCCTCAGTGGGCTACGCCGTATAGAAACCAACGATGAGAACGGTAACGCCCAAGAAGCATGGCGCCCCAAGGTCGTTTATCACTATATACAGTGGAAAGACCTACGTCCTGATTTTGTGGTGGACATCACCGGATTCTTGGACAAGAAAATCGAAACCATATACGCCTATCGCTCCCAATTCTTAGCTGAGGAAGGAAATGACCCACAGACGGTCATCACCAGCCAAAATTTTAAAGATAGCATTAAGTTCCGCGCTCAGGAGCTGGGTATGCTTATCAATCGTGACTATGCCGAAGGCTTCAATGTAGAACGCTATGTCGCCGTGGATGCCCTTAGTCATTTAATATAGTAAAGACAAATGTAGGGGCATACTTGTAGTGCTTGAGCTTACACGAACTTATCGCTCTTGAGCGGGCGCGAGCTTGTAGCTCGTGACTCTTTAATAAGATAAACAAATGAAAACCCTCTTCCTCTTTATATTAGGGACTTTTATGGCCTTAGCCCAGGACGAAGATCCCCTTAGGTATTTATTTCTAAGGGGGAAGGTCAAGTCTATACGTATGATTCCTTATGAAATCAAAGAAAACGAGGATAAGTCTATAGGAAAAACTATCAGTAACGGACTCCTATATGATAAAAATATCCTTATAGAACTCAATAAAGCGGGTAAAGTCACCAAAAGAGTATTCTATGACAACAAAAATAAAGTTATCGGAAAGCGAAAGATAAGCTATGATCCCAAAAATAGACGTAAAAAGGAAAAAGTATATGATAAAAACGGAAAATTAGACAAAGAATTTTTCTTCTCCTATGATGAAAAAAGAAAAGAGAGCCGTGAAGTCTATTATTTAGATAAGAAAAAGGACTTCCAGCGCATTACCCTTTGCCGCTTGGATGATAACGACAATCCCATTGCCTGTATCACCTATTATTCGGATGGAGAGATTATTGAAAAGTGTTTTGTCAAATACGATGAGTTTGGTAACTTTACAGAAAGAATATTCCTCTCTCCAAAAGGAGAAAAGAAATATGTCTTTCGGAACGAATACAACCTTTTCGGTTTTCCTACCAAATTAGTCAAAGAAGACTATGTCAATTACATAGACAATTTCAGGGTTAATTATTTCTATAAAGATAGCAACCCACCCTTTGAACAGTCTATGACAGCCAATGGTGTACTCCCTGCCTACTCCTCTCTTTCTTATCAGTATGATAAAAAAGGAAATTGGATAAGGAAAGAAATCCGCTACAAGGACGAATTGGTTTTCATGGTAGAGCTAAAGCTTACCTATTATTAGTAACTAACAACTGATGAAAATATATCACAATACACATTGCAGCAAAAGCCGAGAGTGCTTGGCTTTTCTAAAAGAAGAAGAATATCCCATTGAGATTATAGATTATCTCAAAAATCCTCCTTCAGTAGAGGAACTCAAGGAGCTCCTACGCAAATTAGCCATCAAACCTATTGATTTGGTACGCAAGAAAGAAGCCATTTGGAAAGAAGTAGGCAACGATACCCTTTCAGACGAACAAATCATAGCCCTACTACACCAATACCCTAAGCTAATAGAGCGACCTATTATCATAAATGGAGACAAAGCCATCATAGCACGCCCCTTGAGCGCTGCACAAGAGTGGCTCCAATCACAAGAATAAAAATCAAACTTTAATATTTACATAATGAAGAGAATTTTCTTATTAGCAGGCCTCTTCGCAGCTTGCTACACTTCCTCTGCACAGGTATATGTATCTACTACCGGAGGATACGCCTGGGGAGTACCTTCTACCAAGATTGGAGAAGAAAGTATCAATGGTAAAGAAAGTGTACGCTTTGGTACTTTCGGAGAAGGCCTCAATAGCCAACTCAGAGTAGGTTATTTCTTTAACAAAACTTGGGGAATTGATGTTAGCGTGGGTTATCTCTATGGTAAAGACCAAGTGGTAAAGCATGAAATTAGTGAAAAAAATATTGCTAATACTCGACTGAAAGCAACCATTGATGGAAAAGTTACCGGACGAGGTCGTGCCTTTGGGGCAGCACTCTCTGTAACTTATAACTTTACCGACCACTTCTACGGACGTTTCGGCTTACTTACCAAAGTAGGCGGAAAAACGGAAGCTGTAGCCCATTCTTACACCACTACCCAACAAGATATTCCTGCCCCAATCGTTGCCAGACTTAAGGCTGTAGTTCCTTCCTTAGCCTCTCTACCTCCTGGGGCTTCCATCGCCTCTGGAGCTACCATTGAGACTTCCTATACCGAAGATTACAAAGGAAAAATACCTTTTGGTACCATCGCCGCCTTGGGATATAACTACCATATTGATGACCATTTGTCTATTTTTGCTGAATTGGAATATATGAATATCTCCGTGAAGCGCGACTACTCCGAATTAAAAGACTTCAAACAAACTTTCAAAGCCAACCTAAATATAGGCGGTGTTACTCGACAAGTAGAAGTGCCCCTCAAGACCTTAGAAGGCTTTACCAATGGCTCCTACAACGATGTCCTACGCGGACAAGTATATCATGAGCGCACCAACTATGTGGAGAGTGCTACTCAAGAAGAGTTAGAAGCCAGAGACTCTAAGAAAAAACTTACTGAAAAAGCTTCTTATTCCTCTCTCGGACTTAATTTCGGTATCAAATATACTTTCTAAACTTTCAAAAAAAGGGCGAGCTGCTGTCAGCTCGCCCTTTCTTCTAAATATTTATTCATTAGCCGGCCTCATGCGCCATTTTTTCTCTATCGCTTCATAGTTAATCCCTATGGCAGGAGGTTGCATCTCCAATTCTCCTTGGGAGAAAGCCCTCAAAAGGATATCCTCTATCCAAAAATCTTCCTCTACCCGCTCTGGGGCATAGGTGCTCTTAAGCGAAAGATCATAGAACCACGCGGTATTGTTATACCAAAAGGCACGCCAGCCACTGCGCAAGTTCTTGACCAAGTCATAAGCCGAATAGCCCGTCTGCCTATAGATGAGCTTGATGAGAATACGCCCCTGAGAGCGAGAGAGTTTCTTAAGCTCATCGGTAAAGCGTGCCTCGGCATCCTCCTGTACCTGCTTGGTATATCGTTTTCTTTGTCGCTGATTGGGCAGGGTGTCCAGTGTCCGCTCTATCTTATAGAGCTTATCGGCGGCCATCTTAGCATAAGGATATACCTTCCGTACCCTATAGCGCAATAATTCATATTTCTTCCGCTGTTCTTCATCCTTGAAAAAAGGCTGATTTCCAAAGAATAAAACCTCCTCTAAGTCTATCATCGTCTCTCCTGCCGCTGGTGCTATACTATCTCGCTCCTGCGAGTGAATAGGCCAAGCCCCTAAGAGAGCTACTATAAAAAAAATAAGGGCATACATAGCTATTTTTGTACAAAAGTACGATTTTTTCAAAAATCATCCACTCTCAAAAATGTTAAAATAACAACTTTAATATCAAAAAAATGATGGCTTTTATTTATTTTTTTTGTAACTTTGCCCAAAATTCCAATGTACGTGGAAGCAATCCTTAATCCTAACTATGTTTTGATGACCCAAGAGGGAACTTATCTTGTGGAATATCTCATCGGTGAGGTAGTCTTTACTACCAGCATCAGCCGTGCTATGATATTCACAGACTTACATGTTGCCCACCGTTTCAAAACCCTTCTATACGAGCGATTTAGGATAAAGGTGAGCGTAAATACTTATATTTATTAAGTCTCACCCCTTACTTTTTTAATAATCTTATTTACAATGTATTACAAAGATACGAGCCATAATCATACCAATAGTACCCATATAGGTATCCTGCTGCTAAGAATGGTCATAGGAGGAATCTTGCTCTTCCATGGCATCTCTAAGTTGCACGATATCAGCTTTGTAAAGATACAACTAATCAACCATGCCTTGCCAAGCATCTGGGCATATGGCGTTTATATAGGGGAAGTTTTGGCACCTATCTTACTTATGCTGGGCTATCGCACGCGCTTTTTCGCTATGATCATAGCTATTAACTGCTTGGTAGCCATCCTTTTAGTCCACAAAAACGAGATTTTTGTCATCAACCCTTCCTCCGGAGCTTGGGCAATTGAGACCTTAGGTTTGTTCTTCGGTGGAGCTATCTGCCTATGCTTTACAGGAGGTGGAAAATATGCCCTTTCTAAAAAAAGTAATTGGGACTAAAAAAACTTACTTCACTTCTTCTTTTATTGGTAAAAAAATAGTATTTTTGTACCATCGAAAAAATATACAATGAATTATTCCTCTTCACTTACAGCCCCTATCTTTGAACTTATTTCTAAAATTGCAGACCAAAACAGTCAAAAATGCTTCGTAGTAGGAGGTTTTGTACGTGATTTATTATTAAAGCGAGGTGATGCCAAAGATATTGACATCGTAACCTTAGGCAGTGGTATAGAACTGGCTGAAAAAGTTGCTGCCCAACTGCCTAACAATCCTAAAATATCGGTATTCAAGAACTTTGGTACTGCTATGATCAAGACCGATAGCATAGATATTGAATTTGTAGGTGCCCGTAAGGAAAGTTATCGAGAGGATTCCCGCAAGCCTATCGTGGAAGATGGTTCCCTTGCCGATGATCAAAATCGCCGTGATTTCACGATCAACGCCTTAGCCATTTCTCTAAACCAAGATTCTTTCGGTGAACTGATAGATCCTTTTGGAGGGATTGATGACTTACAGAACAAAATCATTCGTACTCCCTTAGAGCCTAATATTACTTATTCCGATGACCCTTTGCGTATGCTCAGGGCTATTCGCTTTGCTACCCAGCTGAATTTCCAGATTGAAGAGAAATCCCTACAAGCCATAACGGACAACAAGGAACGACTTAAGATTATCTCCAACGAACGTATTGCAGAAGAACTCAACAAAATCTTAGCCGCTGCCCGCCCTTCGGTAGGCTTTAAGCTACTTTATGAAACAGGCTTGCTCTCAATGATCTTACCCGAATTGGTCGCCCTACAAGGAGTCGATGAAAAGGAAGGACAACGCCACAAGGATAATTTTTGGCATACCTTAGAAGTAGTGGATAACATTTCACTGAACACCAACGACTTATGGCTCCGCTGGGCAGCCCTATTACATGATATAGGCAAAGCCCCTACCAAACGATTTGACAAGAAAATAGGTTGGACATTCCATGGTCACGAGTTTCTTGGAGGGAAAATGGTAGTCAAGATATTCCAGCGCCTGCGTCTCCCTCAGAATGAGAAGATGAAGTTTGTTCAGAAAATGGTTACTATGAGCTCTCGCCCCATCATTATAGCACAGGACATTGTAACCGATTCAGCAGTTAGGCGCCTACTTTTTGATGCGGGTGATGATTTTGAAGCACTTATGACCCTTTGCGAAGCCGATATAACTACCAAAAACCCACAGAGATACAAGAAATATCATCAGAATTTCCAAATTGTTCGCCAAAAAGTGGTAGAGGTAGAAGAAAAAGACCATATTCGTAACTTTCAACCTCCTATCACTGGAGAGGAAATCATGGAACTCTTTGGTCTTAGTCCCTCCCGTGAGGTAGGTCAGCTCAAAGAAGCTATCAAAGAAGCTATTCTAGAGGGTATTATAGGCAACTCCTACGAAGAAGCATATCCCTTTATGCTTGAGAAAGCAAAGAAAATGGGACTGTCTTTAGTTGCTGGCACAAGCTCGTAGCCCGCACCTAAAGATGATAGAACTTACAAAACCTTACAAGAATGAAAGAAAGCATAAAAATAAGTCTTCTATCTGTAATTATAGGTACTATTCAAATGGTCATTATTAGCTTTCTACTTATAGGATGTAATACCCCAAAAAGTGATTTTAAGGTTATCCAAACCGAAATAGTAAGTAAAGATTATCAATATAACCCCAATGGATTTATAGAAAATAATTATGGAAGACTACTTATAAAAACCATTTCGCGCTATGATAAGCAGGGGAAACTAAAAGGGGTTCTTTGCAATAGGGCTAATGGATTTTTGGAATATACCTCATCAGAACTAAAAGAAGATCCAGCTTTATTAAAGAGTTTGGATATTGACACTATATATTCGGATAAGAAATACATTGGTTACATAAAAGAAAAAAAGAATGATACCATTTTCTATTTATCAAATAATAAAATCGTGATAAAAACTAAGTAATTCTATGAAAGTTCGATTCTTTTTATCCTTATTTTTGCTCACAACCGTTTGTAGAGGACAACTTCCCTTTGATTAGAAAGATGAATATGGACCTCAAGAAGATTTTTTTTGGCAAAGTAAAGGATTTACCCAAAGAAAAGATAACTATACCCTTAAGACATTACAGCCAATTTGAACCCTTATAACTTTAAATTATTTTTTAATCCTATGGAATATGAACAACCAATTATTATTAGAAAAAGCCAATGCTATGGGGCAAAGTACCCTCATAGACTTCCTTGAAATTCGCTTTATAGAAATAGGCGAAGACTACATAATCGCAAAAATGCCTGTCAATGAGAAGACTTGCCAACCCAATTGCATTCTCCATGGAGGGGCATCGGCTGCCTTGGCAGAAACCACAGGGAGTATCTCAGCTATGTTACTGGCAAATCCAGATCCTGAAAACTACTTAGTTTTAGGAATAGACATTATGATGAACCATGTACGAGGGGTAGAGTTGGGTAAGCAAGTTTTTGCCAAAGCCTCCCTAATCCATAAGGGAAAAACACTGCAACACTGGGATATAAAAATCACCGATGAGGACGGCAAGCTCATTTCCTACGGGAAGCACACCACCATAATCACTAAGAAAAGATGAACCAATCTAAAGAAGAATTTTTAGAAAAAGCAAAGGAGGTTGCCCTAAAAGGGTTACCTTTTGCTTTGTTTAGCTATCCCAATAGCACTGACATCCATCTGATTTACCAGAATGATGACACGCTCCATACAGCCGATTTCACTGAAAGTCAAGGCTTTATCATGTATCCTTTTCATGGAGGGGCTCCTCTGCTACTAAAGGGAGAAAACCTCCTTACCACTTCCCTACCCTCCGCTGAGAAGCCTGTCCTTAGTACAGCGCTCATCCCTACCCAGGGAGATCGGACCTCCTATCATATCCTTTTCCAAAAAGCCTTAAAAGCAATAGAAGAGCATAGCTTAGAAAAAGTAGTACTTTCCCGTAGAATTGCTTACCAAGGAAAGCAAAAATCACTCCTTACCTATTTCTTAGATTTGAAAGCGCTGTATCCCACAGCCTTCTGTTATGCTTTTTCACACCCAAAGGTGGGTCAATGGCTGGCAGCTACTCCTGAGACCTTACTCAAGCTAACAGGCGATACACTTCGTACCATGTCACTAGCGGGAACCAAACCTTTTATCGAAGGCGAAAGCCCCCTATGGACTGAAAAAGAATATAGAGAGCAGAAGATTGTAACAGATACTATCACCCAAGTGCTACAACCCCTCACCACCGATTTGTCTATAGGAAAAGCACATGAAGTACGCGCCGGAAGACTTTGGCACCTTTGCACAGAAATTAGCGCTAAAATTACACCCAATATACCTATCCAAGAAATTCTACAACGCCTACACCCCACCCCTGCGGTATGCGGCTTCCCGACAGACAAAGCCCGCCATTTTCTCCTTGAGAATGAGGGCTATCCAAGAGAATTTTATGCAGGGTATTGTGGTTTGATCCATTTGGAGGAAAGTCGCTCCATAGACCTATTTGTCAATCTCCGATGCGCCCAACTAACTCAAAAAGAGATCTTTGTATATGTTGGAGGAGGAATAAACAGTAGTTCCCAAGAAGAAAGCGAATGGCAGGAAACCGAGAACAAAGCCCAAACCATGCTACGAGTACTTCAGCGCTCTATACCTCCTTGGGTAGCCGTACAAACTGAGAGACAAACTCAGGGAGTCCCGTTTCAGGCAGTCGCTCATTGGAGTCCCAATAGCTAATCACACAAGCGATAGCCTGACCTCGTACGATCGTAGCTATATAATAGACAATCAGTTTCGTATCTTTATGATAGCTCTTTAGCACAGGATCTTGATAACGTACATTATAGATAACTTCCGTAACCTGCGTAGGCTTTCCTTCAAAAATAAGCGTTTTCTGTTGTTCTGAGGCACGGTTATAGGTATAGTTCGGTTCCATGGGGATTATATCCCCCCATTCTTTTTGAAGCCGAAGAGATAGTTGGGCTTCGGCTAAGGAAGGATGTAAGCTCCAGTTCATCTCCCCTTTAGTAGGGCAGCGTACAATATTCACTCCCTCCCAATAACATTCGTCCAATAGCTGTATTTTCCTTCCAAGAAAATTAAAGAAATGCCCACCCAAATGGTTCTCATTCAATACCTTTTTATCCAATATCAGCTGTACCATCTCCGGATCAATCTCCTGGGAAGGTTTTTCCGCTATTGAGGTAATCGTAGCTATGAATGACCACCTACCCTCATCCGTATCTTTACCGATAAAATATACCATTGTATTCCGCCAGTGGTTATCCTTATTTTTCTTATGATAAGAAAGATAATAATGAGGATAGGGCAGCTTCGGATTTTTCTTAGCAATGGTATCCGTAAAATGATTTCTCTTAGCAAAATCAACCAGACTTCGCTTTACTACAAGGGAATCAAAAGCCTCTTCATAGGGAAGTAATTCCAATTCATACTTCCCCATAATATAAAGCTGCTTTCCGTTGTCCGTAAGGTTATAATACAATCGTTTTTGTGCTTCCTTATTTTGCGCTACCAAAGAGAATGACAGCAAGAATAAAAGACAGTATTTCATAGAGGTTAGTAGTTAGGGATTAGGGATTATAGTCAAACAGAAATGGTTTGCGAAAAGTTAGCATGAGCCAGGTGTAGGGGCTAATGGCAATTAGCCCTTGAAAAAGAGCGAATTAGGAATAAAACCCTCGTCTTATTTATTCGTATTTTATTCGAATTCTAAATATAATTAGAAAGATGATATAAAGAAAAACCGAACTATTGAAAAATAGTTCGGTTCTTTAAGAAGGCGGCGACATAC
>NZ_KE992161.1 GCF_000466425.1 Capnocytophaga sp. oral taxon 863 str. F0517 | reverse complement strand
AGAATGGCAATGTGATTAAGTTAGATACTCAAGGAAAAAACATTGAGATTTCTGCTCCTGAGACTATTAATATCACGGCTAAGAACATCAACTTAAAAGCAAGTGATAGCATTGATTTGGATGCCAATGTAAATATCACTGAAACAGCAGGAATGGCTAAGAGAAGTGATATTGGTGGAGATATGTTTGTATATGTAAATGGTGCTTTAACAGAGGTGATTGAGGGGGATCTAAATAGCCATTCAAAAGGAGGAAGCCAATATACAGCGAAAGAGACTATTGTAGATAGCTCTAACAATATGAAAGTAAATTCTGCTACCTCTCTTAAAAAGAAGAGTGGAGAATATAATAATCAAAGCTAAAAGATAATACTATGAGAACAAGAATTGTAAAAGGAACAATGAACATCTCAAGTGATGGAGATATAGAATTTCATACCTTTGGAGGTGATTTAACTTTCAGTGCAGGTGGTAAAAATGAATGGACAAGCCCTCAAACCATTGTAGGGGCTTATGAACCTATAAAATTTCCTCTTAGTCAAAATAATAGTTGTACATGTAATATTTCAAAACCAGCTAAAAATTTTAAAGAACTCATTTCTTTGGTAAAACAAGCAGAAGAAGTTCTTATAAAGAATGGATATGAAAGCATGGGAGATAGGATTAGTATATTGAGAGGAATATATTATGGTACTGAATGGAGTCTAGACTACAAAGTAGAGAAAAGTAAAATTAGGCTTAATGGACAAAAATGTTGCTCGAAAGTTGTTCAATCCCTTATTTTATCTACCTTTGCAGCTATTTGAAAAGATGAATAAAAAATTTGCTTTTACTGTGGTAGCAAAATAACTAAGAAAAATGGCACTAAAGAGGGTGTTCAACGATACAAGTGTTATGCCTGTGGAAAGACTTTTTTAGCCAAGAGGCAATTGAATATAGATGAAGATTTACTTTGGGAAGAGTATGTCAAAGGTAAACAGACTTATGCTCAATTAGCTGAAAAATATAGGTGTTCTATAAGAACAATCCAAAGAAAGTTAGATAATTATTCTGTCAAGAAACAGCTTAAAACAGCCCGAAAGGTGATCGTTCTGATGGATACAACTTATTGGGGAAGAGAGTTTGGCGTTATGCTTTTTAAAGATGCAATAACTAAAGAGAACCTTCTAAAGTACTATGTGAAAAATGAAACGAATGCTTTGTATATAAAAGGAATTCAAGAACTTATAAGCAAAGGTTTTGAAGTTATAGCAATTGTTTGCGATGGAAGAAAAGGACTATTACAGTCTTTTAATGATATTCCTGTTCAAATGTGTCAATTCCATCAAAAGGCAATTATTATCAGATATTTAACCAAGAATCCTAAACTCCCTGCTGCGCAAGAACTAATGAAAGTAGTGAATTTATTGACTAATACAGACAAAGAATCATTTGAAGGGATTTTAGGATTATGGCATGAAAAATGGGGAGATTTTCTCAAAGAGAGGAGTATTAATCCATTGACAGGCAGAACACATTATACACATAAAAGGCTAAGAAGCGCCTATAGAAGCTTGAAAAACAACTTATCATGGCTCTTTACTTGGTATAATAAAATAGAACTAAATATTCCCAATACAACGAATGCAATAGATGGTCATTTTGCGGACTTAAAGAATAAACTAAGGAATCATAATGGTTTGTCTTTGGAAAGGAAAAAGAAATTTATTGATGGGTTTTTAAAGGCATAGGGCTGCCAAAATATTAATAAAAAGAGGGAGCCTTATTACAAGCTCCCTCATATTAACATTTTGTATAGCATCTGTATTATCCCTGATAGGTTGCTCCCCAGCAGAGCCTATTTCCGTTTATACAGATAGGGCAAAGGTAAGGTAGTTTTTGTATTATCCAAATACCTGTCTAAAAAAGAGCAACACTTTTGTCCATTAGAAGCTATGTACCCAAAAAAAGCAACATTTTTGTCCATTATACCAAAAATTACTATTATATAAATAGCTATATGTCAATAAATTATATCAATTTCAGTATAAAATATAAATTCAAATCGCTGAAAGAAAAAATCTTTATAAAAAACTAAATATCAATCACTTACAAGAGTTTTGAAAAAATCAACGCACCACTAGTAAAGAACAAACATGTGTTGTTTTGAGAATAAAGCAACTAAATTATGTATTTTTTTCTTCCCCTTCCTTTTCCACCAAATGCCTTAGCTCAGGGTCGTTGGCGATGCGTTCTTTTTCGCGTTCAATGATTTCAATGACATCTAACTTTATCTGGCGATAATTGGCTTCTACTTGTTCTTTGGTGGTATCGTTGCCGTAGGCATCAGTAAAGGAGAGAACTTCGGGGATTTTCTGGTAGGCTTTGGCCTCAGCAGCTACTTTCTCATTATCCACTATTATCTGAGCGTGGAATATCTTCTGCTCGATACGCTCGTCAAAATTATCAGAAACAGCTCCTACAAACATCCCTTGGGTAAGATTGGATATTTTGCTGGCAGGAATCAAACTATCTAACTGCGTAGATATGGAGGTAGAAGTATCATTGCGGTTAATCGTAGTAGATTGTCTTTTCTGCAATACCTTTCCAAAACGTTCAGAAA
>NZ_KE992160.1:604-1319 GCF_000466425.1 Capnocytophaga sp. oral taxon 863 str. F0517 | reverse complement strand
CCAGCCACTAAGGACAATGTAGATATCTCTATTGTGAACCATGGAAACCTCACAGGCCTTACGGTAGATTCAGCCACTGGCAAGCTTAAAGTACCTGCCCATGCCGCTGTTGGTAGCTATGAGGTGACTTATAGAATCTGTCTCAAAGGAGCTTCTGCACCTTGTGATACCGCTAAGGTGAAGATTACCATAAGTGGAGATAGCGGCGTGACCATCACTGCCAATAACGACCCTCTCACCCAAGTGACCAAGGGAGGTACCGCTGATGTCCTTTCCAACGACCGCTTAGGAGGTGACCCTGCTACTAAAGATAATGTAATTGTAACCATTGATAGCGATGGCGGCCTTACTGGTGTAGATATAGATACTGCCACCGGTAAAATCAAAATACCGGACAACGCTACCCCTGGTGAGTATGAAGTGACTTATAAGATCTGTGAGAAAGTAAACAATAGCCCTTGTGCTATGGCTAAGATCAAGCTCAAAGTAACCGACGATCCGGCTGCTACCCCTACCATCCAAGCCAATGACGATCCGGATACCCCTGTTCGCCCAGGCGATAAGGTGGATATCCTCTCCAACGACCGACTCAATGGAGACCCTGCCACCAAGGATAAGGTAATGATCAGCATTGACAACGACGGTGGCCTCACTGGTGTAAGCGTAGATGCTCAAACCGGTAAGATCCAAATACCAACAGATGCTCCTGCCAGAA
>NZ_KE992160.1:0-504 GCF_000466425.1 Capnocytophaga sp. oral taxon 863 str. F0517 | reverse complement strand
AGATCTGTGAAAAGCAAAATGGCACCCCTTGTGCAACAGCTAAGGTGAAGGTAAGTGTTGATAATGATACGATCCGTACCATCGAAGCCAATAACGATCCACTCACCCGTGTGGCCAAAGGAGGTACCGTGGATATCCTTAGCAATGACAAGGTAGACGGGCGCCCAGCAGATAAAGATAAGGTAAACTTCTCTATCGAGAATAGTGGTCGCCTTGTAGGGGTAACTATAGAGCCTACCACCGGTAAGATCAAGGTACCTGCCAATGCCACTCCAGGCACCTATGAAGTGACCTATAAGATCTGCCATAAGCAGCAAGCTGGCCTATGTGATACTGCCATTGCCAAGATAGAAGTAACCGATGTATCAGCAGAGAACCCAATGATCTCCGCCAATGATGACCCCGAGACAAAGGTGCCTAAGGGAGGAACCATAGATATCCTCTCCAACGACCGTATCGGAGGAAACCCTGCTACTAAGGATAATGTGGTTCCATCTATCGATA
>NZ_KE992159.1 GCF_000466425.1 Capnocytophaga sp. oral taxon 863 str. F0517 | reverse complement strand
AGTTGTTTTTCCAAGCTTAATTGATAAGAAGGCGCGCTAATATGGGAACGCGAGCAAGACCTTTATGGCAACTCCCGACAAGGTTTTGCCAAAGAAAACTTTAGGTGTCCGTTTAAATACCAAGGGCAGTACTATGACAATGAGGTTGAGTTGTGCTACAATAGGTTTAGGTATTATCACCCTGAGACGGGTAGGTATATAAGTGAAGACCCTATTGAGTTTTTATCTGGGGAGCCTAACTTTTTCGCTTATGTAAGTGATACCAATGCTTGGGTGGATTTGCTGGGGTTAGACAAAGTTGTGCCTGTTGATGTTATACTTTTTGGGAGTAGAAATGAACCTAAACCAGTAAGAGAAGGAAAAGATATTAAAGTGGAAGAAGATGGAATTGTTAAATCTCAAAAAAACAAAGAAAAGAAAACAGGAAAATCTGCTTTTTCCTTTCCTTTAGAAAATGCTCCTTTAACAGGACATTATCATACTATAAAAGCAGGTACTGAGCTTCCTAATGGTTTAGAAATTATTAATGATGGAGAACCTTTTGGAGAACATAGTAAAGGACATTATACTATATATCCCACAGAAGACATGCTTTTTGAGGAATTTCAAAAAAGAGTAAGTAGTATAGAGACAGAATATGGAGGAAAAAAAAGTTATAAATAATATATATGAGATTAACTCAATCCTAACAAAATTTCAAAATGATAAGAAAAAATATTTTTATTTTTTAGAACGAATGGATGAAAAAGAGTTTTTCAGTCTTTTGAGTAAAAGAAAGATAGACTCTTTACGATTTGTGAACTTATTGTTTTTATTTGCGAATTATACATTGATTATAGAAAAATTTTATTATTCTTTGATATATCTTGCAACAGTTGGAACAGAGTCAGAAGTTATAAATTCTATCTATTTATTAAAGAATATTCCTTACGAATGGTTAAGAGATAAATTAAAAGAAGTTATTCCTGAGATAGTAGAATTAATTAAGAGTGAAGATGAAGAGGAAAAGCATTATGTATATAACAAAATATTATCTTTATATTATTTTTTAGGATATAAGGAGGAATTAGATGATTTTATAAATAATATATGTAAAGGACATCAAATTGAGCTTATTAGAGAATTATATGATGATTGGAAAGACTGGAAAAAATAATTTAAAATGAAAGTATATAGATTAACAGCAGATATTGATCGTAAATATGCTCAAATACACTCCCAAATGGAACAAGAACCCAAAGAAGGTATCACTGTAATGTGGGATGATTGGTTAGTTAAAGGTAATATTATTCCTGATTTTATTTTTAGTGTATATTCAATATCTAAAACAAAAATCATCGAAGATTTACAGAATAGATTCAATGGGTTAGAAAAAATTAAGTTACTATGGGAGAAAAATCCTAAGGAGGAAGTAGCAAAAAATATCCATCGTTTAAATTAGTAGCAAATTATGATGAAGATAATGCTCCTGCTATTTTGGTTCATAAAGAAGGGCATAATAATAGAAAGTTAGAACTAACAGAGAAAGGGGAAAAAGGAACTGTATCAACAAAACAGGTAGATCCTATGACAAATAAACCTTTTGTTTCTGTAAGAGATTTAGTCGCAAGAGATATAAAAGAATTAAGAAGAGTTTACTCTAATGTCTCTAATGAAAAGCTAAAAGAACTTATTGAATTAAACAAATCTATGTATCCAGAGATGAAGGTAAAGTCTCAGAGAAGAAAAATGTACGGAATTTAATTTTTTTATTATGAATAGTGAAGAAATTGCAATATTATTTAGAAAAGAGATGAGAAAAGACTTTGAATATTATTTCAAAGTATTAAATAAATTATCTGGTAAATCAGTAAAAGATATTTATTGGAACAGTGCCCAAGAATTATATAATTCTATTAGTGAAAAAAATAAAGAAAATTTAAAAATATTTATACAATTGATAATAACAGAGGTTACAACTAATATGTTTTCTTTTGTTGATGGAATCGCTACTTTCAATGAGTTAGAAGGTCCTCTTGAATTGTATTGTAACGGGATTAAAGTTGGAGGTAGCATAGAGGAATATTTAAGAATTTTTTTTGAAGAAGAAGGTTTTTAGAAGATCTTCCTCTTGTAAAAAAAACTCATTACAAAAGAATCAAATGTAGGGGGAAGTGTTGGGGTAGTATAAGTAGAATACTTCCTACAGATGCCCCACCACTTGGATTTTTGAAGCAGGCTCTTTTGTGCCTTGTGGAAAGATTGTAAATGGCAAACATTACTCCATCATCACCGACCACTTAGGCACCCCCATAGAAGCCTACAACCAAGAAGGCGAGCTAATATGGGAACGCGAGCAAGACCTCTATGGCAACTCCCGTCAAGGTTTCGCTAAAGAAAACTTTAGATGTCCGTTCAAGTATCAAGGGCAGTACTACGACCCTGAAATAGAACTCTGTTACAATAGGTTTAGGTATTACTACCCTGAAACGGGACGATATATAAGTCAAGACCCAATAGGGTTTTTATCTGGGGAGCCTAACTTTTTTGCTTATGTAAGTGATACGAATGATGAAGTAGATATTTTTGGATTGGCTCCTAAAAACTATACAAGGAAAAGAAAAAAATATAATATTAGAGATAGAGGAGCTTTATCTGAACATAAAGGTAAACAAGGAGTTTATATTCATTTCTATAAAACACCTGGTGGAGAAAAGAGAGTTTATGTTGGGCAAGCACAAGACTTAGGAAAAAGACCAAAACAATCTCACAAGGAGGTAGAAAGTGGCAAAAAAGGGAAAGACGATGATTACCAATACACAAAAGTTATAGTTGCGAAAAAAGAGATGTCTCCTCAAGAACTTAATGAATTAGAAGATACAATAATTAAAGAAAACGGTGGGCACAAATCTGACCTAAATTATAATCAAAGGGCAGCTCTAGGATTTGGATAGATTTAATATTTTATAAATATATAATACGATGAATGAATATAAAAAGAAAATAGGGGCTTACTACTATTTGTACAATGATTTTACGAATTATTTGGTGCAAAATGTGCCTTATCAGGTGCTTGAGATAAGCAAAGCTGAAGATTTTCAGAAGGCAATAAAGTATGCTAAGAGAAAGGGAATTGAGAAGATTGCAATTGCCTGCAATCCTTCCAAAGAGGATTTGTTATTGCTCGCGGAATTGCCCCTTAAAGGTATTGCAATAAGGGAGGTTGCACCCAAGACAGACCTCTCTTTTCTCAATCAGATTACAACATTAACGTATATTTCTATTGAGTTTACAGCTTCTGGGGTGTTAGATTTAGCTAATTTTCCTCATTTGGAAGTGCTAAATGTAGTTGCGGGTATAAAATTACTTCATATCAACAAGACTATAAAATTAAAACAAATATCCTTAAGGGAGTTTAAAGAACCTTTTGATAGTTGGGGAACAATTAACGTTGATATTGTGAAATTCTACGCTTGTACTATCACCTCTTTTGATTTCTTGAAAAATTGTACAGGTATAAAGACTCTTGAAGTTGAGAATAGTAGGAAATTGACCTCTATAAGTGGACTTAAAAATGCAGGCACGATAGAGCGGCTCTACTTAAAAAATTGTAAATACTTGACTGATTACTCAGCCTTCCCTGATTTTACGAACTTAAAATACTTGTATTTATTAAATTGTGGTGCTATGGAAAATTGTAAACTCTTTGAAGGTATGCAGCAATTGGAATATGCTTATATTGACATTGATATTGTAGATGGTAATGTGGATATATTGATGCAGAAGCCTGTCATATTTAAGAATTACAAACATTTTAACCATAAGAATAACCTTAGACTTGTGGGTAGTGTCTATGACAAACCTTATAATGAATTGTATAGAGGCAAAGAGTTAGCATATAAATTTTAGTTGTTAATGGTTTTGAGGTAACATTTAAAAGAAAAACTAACCACAAAAAACAACAATCACAACCCTCTAACAATCAGCAAATAACAAAACACCCCGCAAAATATTTCAAAAATAATTTTGCGGTATGAGTAGTTTGTTTATACTTTTTTCTTAAGAGAGCTAATGCAAATGGCAAGCATTACTCCATCATTACCGACCACTTAGGTACCCCCATAGAAGCCTACA
>NZ_KE992158.1:1952-2364 GCF_000466425.1 Capnocytophaga sp. oral taxon 863 str. F0517 | reverse complement strand
ACCTATCGCCGTGCCTATCCTTTTGCTAAAATCCTTTACCCTGGCAAGGAGGATTTTACCCCTCAAAAGCGTTTGCGTATCTTTGGAGACATCAAAAACAATGATTGGGATTGCGTAATTCTCACCCACGACCAGTTTAAGATGATACCGCAATCCCCCGAGGTGCAACAGAGCATTTTGCAAGAAGAACTCCAAGATGTTGAAGAGAGTCTTTGGCAGTTGGAAAAACAAGGCAGTGAAGTCTCTCGTGCGATGATTAAAGGAATGTACAAGCGTAAAGAAAACCTAGAAGTAAAGCTCAAAACCTTAGAACACGACATCAATGAGCGCACCGATGATACAGTAGATTTTAAGATGATGGGTATTGACCATCTGTTAGTAGATGAAAGCCATAAGTTCAAGAACTTAATGT
>NZ_KE992158.1:805-1852 GCF_000466425.1 Capnocytophaga sp. oral taxon 863 str. F0517 | reverse complement strand
AACACGACATCAATGAGCGCACCGATGATACAGTGGATTTTAAGATGATGGGCATTGATCACCTCTTGGTAGATGAAAGCCATAAGTTCAAGAACTTAATGTTCAATACAAGGCACGATAGAGTGGCGGGATTGGGAAACTCTCAAGGCAGTCAAAAAGCCCTCAACCTGCTTTTTGCCTTGCGAACTATTCAAGAGCGCACTGGCAAGGATATGGGGGCTACTTTTCTATCAGGCACAACTATTTCCAATTCACTTACTGAGCTTTATTTGCTTTTTAAGTACCTGCGTCCTCAAGCCTTAGAAAAGCAACAAATTCACTGTTTCGATGCGTGGGCAGCAATCTATGCTCGCAAGACCACCGATTACGAATTTTCAGTGGCTAATAACATTGTGCAGAAAGAACGCTTCCGCTACTTTATCAAAGTACCCGAATTAGCGCAGTTTTACGCCGAAATAACCGATTATAGAACCGCAAAGGATGTTGGGATAGACAGACCCGAAAAGAACGAAATTTTACACAATATACCCCCTACACCCGATCAAGAGGTATTCATTCAAAAACTAATGGAGTTTGCCAAAACGGGTAATGCAACCCTCTTGGGGCGTGCGCCACTATCCGAGTCCGAGGAAAAAGCCAAAATGCTTATTGCAACTGATTATGCGCGTAAAATGTCCTTAGATATGCGAATGATCTCTGATAAGTATGAAGATCATCCTGATAACAAAGCCTCTCATTGTGCGATGAAAATCAATGAATATTATCAAAAGTACAAAGCACAGAAAGGGACTCAGTTTGTCTTTTCTGATTTGGGTACTTACAAGCCTAATGAGTGGAATCCCTACACTGAAATCAAGCGCAAATTGGTAGAAGACTATGGTATTCCTGCTCACGAAATCCGTTTTATTCAAGAGGCTAAAAACGATAAAATGCGCAAACAACTCATCAGCGACACCAACGAAGGAAAGATACGAGTACTCTTTGGATCTACCGATATGCTTGGCACAGGGGTTAATGCACAGAAAAAAGCCGTTGCTGTACATCACT
>NZ_KE992158.1:0-705 GCF_000466425.1 Capnocytophaga sp. oral taxon 863 str. F0517 | reverse complement strand
AAATGCGCAAACAACTCATCAGCGACACCAACGAGGGCAAGATACGGGTACTCTTTGGCTCTACCGATATGCTCGGCACAGGGGTCAATGCACAGAAGAAAGCTGTTGCTGTACATCACTTAGATACCCCTTGGCGACCCAGTGACCTACAACAAAGGGACGGACGTGCCATTCGCAAGGGTAATGAAGTGGCTAAATATTTTGCTGATAATAAGGTGGATGTGATTATCTATGCCGTCGAAAAGTCTTTGGACTCATACAAGTTCAATCTACTATTTAATAAACAACTCTTTATCGACCAACTTAAAAACAATAAGCTGGGCAAACGAACCATTGATGAGGGTGCTATGGACGAAAAGTCGGGAATGAACTATTCTGAATATGTGGCTATCCTCTCAGGAAATACCGATTTACTCGAAAAAGCGAAGTTGGAAAAGAAGATTGGAGCTTTAGAGAGTGAAAAACAAACGTTCTTACGCTCTAAATACACCTCTAAAAACCGTTTAGATAACCTCTGTAGCGATTTGAATGCCCTACAAGATCGCTTGTATCGTTTTCAGACAGATTGGCAAAACTTCTCAGATAAAGCTGTACGCCGAGAAGATGGCTCGGTAGTCAATGCCTTGCATTTGGATGGCTTAGACGAAAAGAGCAGTGTAAAGCAGTTAGCCCAAAAGTTACAAGACTATGCCCAAAACGCTCGTA
>NZ_KE992157.1 GCF_000466425.1 Capnocytophaga sp. oral taxon 863 str. F0517 | reverse complement strand
AACGCTTTAAAACAGACTTAGATTGCGAAGAATATCTAGCTTCTTTAAAACAAGAAGATGGAATATTTACAGCCTCTAAAACACATAATTCAAAAGAATATACAATAACACAAATAAGACGAAATAGAAGAAAAATAACAGAAGAAATAACAAATAAAAAAACAAATGAAAAAACAAAAAATGAAATTATTACTTATTAGTTTATTTTTAATAGGGACAGTGAGTTCTTGTGAAAATGTTGTTAATAATAACACTGAAAAAGATTATCCTACTGATAGTATATCAAGTTTAGATTTTGATGATAAAGCTGAAATAAACAATCCTCTTATAGGTAAAAAATTCTATTATTTATATAAAGGTGAAGATGATGGAGAACTCTTTCTTGCTGTAGATGATGATATGCCTACAATTGTATTTATCAATGATACGCTTATGGATAATTGGAATACAATGGAAGGTAATAAATGGATCATAGAGAAAATAGAAAAAAAAGATACTCTGCTAACTTATTTTGTAAAGATGGAAAATGGGGAGACTTTTAATTCTTTATGTTTGAGTTATAATGCTAAAAAAGGATTAATGTATAATATAAGAAAAGATACAACCTTTATACTAATAGATTCATTGTATATTAACAAAATAAAGAAAATTGCAACAAAAACAGAATTTTCGGATGATTAATGAGATATGTAAAATCAAATGAAGAAAAATTTATCCACTTTAAAATCAAATCAAATGAACAATCTACTCAGCCATTATCCTGTGAATTGGATAGACGGAATGAAGCTAAGCAGTAGCCATTTTATTGCTGTGCGACAGCGTTAGAGATGCCATAGCCCTGCAAACCACAGACCTTAACTATGGCTTCAACCTGTGGCTGGGATTCGGTAAAGATGCACGTGCTGATGGATCACTACAACTGCCTGCAACTAACCCTTGAAGAGTGCCACGCTGTTACTCCTAATGGATACGCATACAGATTAGTGCCTCACAAGAAGGACAAACCTTAACGCTGAGTAAGGATATGACAGAGATGAAGGGTGATGCCACTTTCTCTGTGTTTATCACCGCTGAATTGTTTAAAC
>NZ_KE992156.1 GCF_000466425.1 Capnocytophaga sp. oral taxon 863 str. F0517 | reverse complement strand
CTCTCTATACTCTTTATTTACTGTTAATTTATTCCCTTTTTTAGTTCCATAAGTATGTTCACCTTTATTTATCAGTAATTCTAAAAATCCTTTAGGTGTCAGTGTAGAAAATGTAATGTCAAATGTAGAAAATACCTTAGTTGATTTTCTAATTGAATTTTTTACAGTAGTCGTACACTGTTTTCCAACAATAGGAATAACACTATAAGTTCCTAAATTTTGATATTTATCCTCCCACCATTTCTGAATCCTATTTTTTTCGCTTCCTTTAATATGAATATCTATTAAACAAACTCTTCCTATGATCTCTAAAGAATATCTACTTGTAGGTGGAAATACTTCTTCTTCCTTAGTATTTTTATAATACACTATCGAATCATCTATTTCCTGTTGAGTTGGGAATTCTTGGCTTAAAATATTTATTATATCTTTTTTGGTAAAATTTCCTGCTTGGCTCATTCTATCCCACCAAGGGCGCCCTTCTGATTTATAAGGATGCCTAGGTTGAGGTCCATAATCATAATACTCATCTCCTATCATAATTCCTGTATGTCCTCCTAATCCCTTGCTATTGATTTTATTTGTATCCCCACTATGAGGCAATTCTATTAATACAGTTATCACCTCTTCTTTTTCCTTTAAAATCAGGTAATCACTTTCCATAGCAGGTAAATCAATAGTCTCATCTTTGTATTGACATTTCACAAAAAGTTCAATCTCATCTCCCTCAAAAGTCTCTTCAATTAAAGATAAACATTCTTCACCTGTAACCCATTCTATATAACCTCTATCATTCTGTGTAGTTATTTTACTTATTTCCTTGTTTTTATTTTTAACTACTAATTTATCATTGAGAGGACTAAAATAATCCCTATCATATACTATAAAGTCAATCTTTTCTCCATCATTTATTCCCTGAGTCTGTATATGAAATCTTATGGCACTTCCGACTGTAGCTTCCTTTATAGGTTTATCATTGGCATCTGTCCACCATCCTTTTACAAAATATTTTCCTGCAGAGGGAGGAGCTTTTGGTTCTCCCACCGAAGTTCCTCCATCGGCAGTAAAGAGGCTATGCTCCCCTGCCCAAGCCTCGAAGTCATCAGTATAAACCTGCCAAGTATCACACTCTACTAAGTTTGTTTCTCCTACTTTTCTAATGATTGTTCCTCCTGCCATAGCTAAGATATATTTGTGCTTTCGCCACTATTGTTACTAAACTTTCCTTTTGAATGTATTTCATTTTTTTGCTCAGAGATAAGTTTTGCATTCTTGGACTGATCAACAACTTGTTTTGCTCTTGCCTTTCTCTCCCCACGAGCAATTTCTGTGATATTTGCAGCTATTAACGAATAATCTCCTATTGCATTTTTATTGATCATAGCTCCTGCTGTCTCAGATATATCCACTCCTGCATCTATATCAATGCTTGCTGTAGCTCTTAAGCTAATATTCTCGCCAGCAACAAATGTTATATTCTTAGGAGCTTGAACCTTAATATTTCCTTTCCCGTCCATAGCATATATATTGCCACTTGGGTCCTCAATCCTCACACTGCCATCAGCATCGTTAAGCAATATTTTGGTACCGCTTTGCGTATGTATAGCTTTGGTAGTAGGGCTGTACCCACTTTTTGCCTCACCATTATAATGCGCTCCAAGCACAAACGGACGTTCGGCATTGCCTCCTTCAAAGTCCACTAATACCTCTTCTCCTATTTCAGGGATAAAGTAAAAGCCTTTACCCCCTCCTGTATAGGGTTGTACTACACGTATCCAAGGCGTCATTTCATTGCGTTTTGCCTGCCATAAGAATTGCACGCGTACACGTCCCATTCCTAAAGGATCGTTGTTGTCTTTTACAATTGCTGGTTGCTGCTCACTGCGAGGAAAAGCATTCTCATCAAAATCAGCAGGCGTACGCATCATCGGGATTCCCTCAAAGGAATTGTAATACTCCATACCACTGTGATAGTGTGATATTTTTATGACCCTATAAGTCTCCATTGCGCGTGCATTAATGTCGGTAAGACACGCAAAAGTGTTCATCCTGAGACGCGGGTCGCGGCTTTGTCCTTTTACTTTGAGCAACAATTCGCGTTTGTCTTTCTCTAAGCGCACTACATCCTCTAAATCTACACTTGATTGCTCTAATGAAGTAGCCGAGTGATATTTTTGAGGTATTTTTTTGTAGATTTTTTTAGAAGCATTCTTTGCATCGGTTTGTATAGGGTTATTCTTATACTCATTAGCAGCATCTCGTGAGTCATTATTTTCAGATGTTCCTTGATGTATATTGTAGTTTATATACTGAAAATCTTGTGGTTTTACCTCTAAGAAAAACTCTTCATCAATCAGGTTTAGGTTCTCACCCAAATCAATGGTCTCTTGGAGTTTATTGCCAAAAATAAGTTTACTGCCATCATAATAAAAGTATTCTCCGTAATACTTAGCCAAACGACAAATAAAGTCGTAGTCAGACTCTTGGTATTGTACCGTATAAGGAAGTGTCCTTGTGGTATTTACCCCTGCTGAGGTATCCACTTTTGCAGATTCATCATACTCCTGGGTAGCTGCTGCAACGATTTCTTGTAGTGTTTTATTCTCATAAGATTGACATTCCTTACCGCTATCTAAGAGAATACTTGGTGCATTTCCTGAGATATACAGCGTTCCATAACCACCCCCTGTCTTTCGTTTACAGTGAATTTTAGTGATAATCCCTGAGAAGTGTTGTACTACCTTGCCATATTGATAAAACTTAATGGTAAGAGGATCGCCAAGCAGATCGCGGGAGTGTTCCATAATGTATTCGTGGAACTTATCAAATGAGTCCTCTGGGGTTTCAATAGTAAAGGTGTCGTGCTGGCAGTTGTATTGGTGTAGCTCTACTTTATAGCTTTCTGTAGCCAAGAAGTCTTTACCATTAGAACTCAGTAAGCAGTAGACCACAGGATTGGTCTTATCATTAAGAAACTCTGTAAAACTTTTTAATTTGAAATCTTTTAACTCCATAAGTATTATCTCTAAGGTTTAACAATTCTCTTATAAGGCTATCCTCTCCACATCTTATTGTGGGCTACCCCTCCTACATCAAATCCCTGTGCGATGAGTCGTATTTCTATCTGCAAAGGCTCAGTGCCTTGTGCATCAAAATGTTCTTTGTATTTAATACAAAAAGCTTTTTTGAAAAGCACTTCTTGGAGCTTACTCATAGCATCTCTACGGTAAAAAATAATTTTACCATCTTTAGTTTGGTTGTGGTCTAACATCCAATTGAGCAATTCAGGTGTTCCTGTACTCTCTACTCTAATGGATATTTCACCACCATAAGGCATTCCCTTTGGTTTACCTGTTTCATCAATATTTTGAGTGAAATCGTATTCACACTCCAAAACATTGTAAGTCTTATCATCTAATTCTAATTTTGCAAGAAATGACATAATCTAATCTTTTAATTTTTGAGTTGTTCTATTAATACTTTGCATCTTTATCTATTGTGTAGTTGTAAAAAGAGCAGGTATGGGATTTCCACACCTGCTCTCTATACTTCTAAACCCATTCGTTCTCAAACGCACCTGTGCCCATCTCTATTTTACGAGCAGAGATAGTGAATGATTCTGTTAGAGGTTGCCCTCCTGAAGCCTCAAAGTTCTCTCTGTGTTTTACCAAATACCCTTCAGTAAATTTGAGTTCTTTAAGGGTTGCTTCGCTATCTCGTTTTAAGAAGACGATACTACCATCTTTTCTCTCAAACGAATTGACCATCCACTCAAAAAACTCAGGCGACTCAGTGCCCTCAATCTCTATGTCAATCTTACCACCTCGGGCAACACTTGACGGTCTTCCTGTTGCGTCTGTCTCTTGGAACAACGCGTAGCTCACTTTAAGGATGTTAAACTCCTTGCCTGCTACTTTTAATTTTGCCTTAAAAGCCATAAATATTCCTTTTTAAAAATTAATAATGAAATGTTTACTTCTCTCAGCACCTACACCCACTCATTGACGTGTTTGCCTGTACCAAGCTCAATCTCTTTAGCTGAAAGCGTAAAGGTTTCTTTAAGAGGTTGATTTCCTGTCGCATCAAAATCTTCTTGGTACTTAACAATATAAGCCTCTTTAAACTTCAACTCTTTTAAAGTTGCCTCACTGTCTCGTTTTAAGAAGATAATACTGCCATCCTTTCTTTCAAAAGAATTGGTCATCCACTCAAAGAGGTCGGTATCCCCTGTACTTTCCACAGTGATGTGGATCTTTCCACCTCTTGAGATACTTGATGGTCTGCCTGACGCATCGGTTTCCTGTAACATTCCGTAGTCTACGGAAAGAATGTTGCGCTCTTTACCCGCAACCACTAATTTTGCTTTAAATGCCATGTTAAATATATTTTAAAATTTAAATACTCAATACTACCAACTATGGAAAATATATTTTGCCTTCTTTCTCTCCTTACTCTCTATTAATTTTCAATTGGCTTTTCTTAATTTATCATCTTAATTACAATAATTATGTATATTATATATTTTTGATTCTTCTTTAATTCTGTGCATATTCTACATCCCATTCGTTGCCGTCATCTCCCTTTTGTCCGTCCATCTTAATTAGGAAGTTCTTTGCTGGGAAATAAGGGGTCATATGAATATCCAAATGGATTTTGTCTTTTTGTATAGCATCTTGCTCAAATCGTTTGATTTCAAACTTTTCAATCAGCTTATAAGGACCTGTAATGCTATCTAAAAAGCGCACTATCTGTCCCATAATCTCCTTGCGGGTTACTGAGGAATAGTTCTCAAAAGCACGTCTGTTCAAAAAGTCCATCAGCACTTTGGTTACATAGTCAAACACACGTACCACTGAGTAGGTCTGTAAACCTATGTTATCCCCATTGAATAAGGTCTTGGCTGAAAACGCCATTACTTTGCCGTATTCATTGACCATTGGGATAAGTCCCAAACTCTCTAAATTAGCAATCTCACTCTTCTTAAGGTCAAACTTCACTCCTTCTACCTCATTGATACCCCCAAACTTCTTACCCGCCGTTACCTGAGACATCAATGTCTTGTAAATCTTACCAGCCAAAGCTGCTGAAGGGGGTACAAATAAATCATCTGCTTCTTCTATTTCTTCAAAACGCCCACGACCTACGAGCCAATTACAAGTCATCAGTACATTGGAGCGGTATACATCTCCCCCTGTGTGATTTGCCTCATCAAACATCTCCATTACATCATCGGGTTCATCTAAGTGCTGAAAGTCGGTAACGAGCATTACCTTATTGCTATGGGCTATTTTTGCCCACTTTTCAAGTACCGCATTAGAACCTAAGTAACCTGGTATAACCAAGATAGAGTAGTTGTTTTTAAGGTCTAATCTATCGTAATTATCAGTAAGTTCTGCGTGGACAGCATCAATAAAACGGGTGTTGTCTAAATCTTTTAACTGGTCAAGAGTAGCATTGACAATCGTTACATTCTTAACCTTATCTTCTTCGGTGTTTTTATAGAATAGGGCTACTGTACGATAGTTAGCTTCTAATTCTTTGGTGGCGTCTACTGCATAAGCCAAGTTCTTTGTGAGTAATTCCTCAGAGGCTTTTTTCTGATCCTCACAAGAGGCGACCATATCAGTGATTGTTTCATTATCGCTAAGTACATTGAGCCATAACTCTAAAGTTTTTTTCAAGGTCTCGCGCTCTTTGGCTTTGTTAGCCTCTGATAAAAAGATATTTCTACGCGCTTTGCGCTCAGGATTTACATTTTGGATATTCTCAATAGAACTCTCTAAAAGGTCAAATCCGCCATAGCGTGCTAAAGCCTCAATGGATTTTTCTATTGAAACAGGTTTCCCTTGTTGCGCTAAGGGAGCACCTTGTGTTTGTTTAGCTGCATTATCTGCCATTGTTTCTAATATATTAAATTAATCACTAAACTATTTCTTTTCTTCTAATTCACCAATTAGTCCCTGCAAGGTACTGAGCAGCGCCGCCTTGGCTTCGGGGTCTTCTAAAGCTGCCTTGAGCACTTTATTGCTCTTGAGTTGCTTGACAATTTTCTGCAATTGGTCTTTTTCTGTCTCTAAACCTGTAAGAAAGCTACTTTGCGCTGTAATGCCTTTTACTCCGAAATCTCCCAGATTAGCAAAAGAAAGCGTTTCTTTCTTCATTGCCCCTTGGGCATCCTCAAAATCTATATTTACGTGTGGCTTAAAATGTTCAAACACTTTTTCAACAGTAGTAAGCCCTTCTACCAGCTCTGGCTTGATGGGGTCATCTGCTGTTAGCTTTTGTGCTATCAGGGTTCTATTCTGAGGAATGTCTGCAATTGCCTCATTGGCATCTAAGGGGACTTCATTTCCGCCTATACCTTTACTACTAACTGCCATAGTATTTATGTATTAAGTTAATATTGTTTCTTTATTACACTTCTTCGCACCTACTTTCCCATTCAAATCCAAGAATGGATAAATCTATAGATGTATCTCGGTGCAAAACTACGCAATATTATTTAACACACAAGAGCTTTTATCAAGTTTAACAAAACTTTAACGTTTGTGAGTTTTTTGTGATATTCCACCATCAAAAGTAGATAACTCGCAAACCTATATACATCTTATATACGGAATTTACATACATAGTGTTTATATAGTGTGCATATAAGCTATTGGGTGAGGGGGGAGTTCTTACCCCCTCTCAAAAAGTCGATAGGGGTACATATTAGCAGAGGCGTTTTTTAGCTTTAGCATAAAACTCTCTTTAAGGTAGTCCCATTCTTCTCTCTCCATATTCTTTACAGTATCACTCTTTGTAAGGTAAATATCTATGGTACGGCTAAAGCCTTGGGTCGTAGAGACTTCCTTCTTAGTACCTTTTGTTACCTCAATGGCGGTTATAGCACTCTTAAAATGGCTACTACCAAAAGTTTCTATATCTGCAATAGTTACTATCCTACCGCGAGAGAGTAGCGCACTTCTCAGTTCTAAGAGTTTTTCCTCAGAAGTGAGGCGGTTTCTACCGCCCACAGAGGTTTTTAGAATAGTGGCAGGGGCTGTAAAATAAGAACTTTGAGCAGGTGGACTACATTTTGTTCCCGCCCTTAGTCCATTGCCTTCTGCTCCTGAGGTATGCCAAAAAGCTACCTCACAGTTATTTTGCTCTTCGCTTTTAGTCGTGGAAATGATAAGGTAAGTATTGTTATCCTTTACGATACCTTGTTTATCTTTTCTCTGCTCCAAAGAGGCTATATGCTGAAAAATCTCTTTTAGCACATCCTTAGTGTAATCGCCTCCAACAGCAGCAAAGGCTGCAGCTTCATTTTTTATAACCTCTAAAAGGTATTGCAATAGCTCGGTTGCCTCTCTATTGTCAAGTCGGGCAACTCCTCCTCGTCTCACCACTGCAACGGTGTCTTGCTCTTTGCTTTGGTGGTTTTTTAAGTCAATTCTATTCTGGTAGCTATCAATAATATAATCAATATCCAAAAAGTGATGCTCTGTGGGTAATGGAAATATATTAAGACTTCCTTTGAGCATTTGTGAGAATTTTCTGTGTCCTATGTTGATGACAGGCACACAATTGAGCATAAAGCGGACACTGCGAAAAACCTCTGAGTGTACTACCGTGGAGAACACTAATTTAATCCACTGAATGTTTTCCTTGATCTGCTCTTCTATATTAGGAAAATGACTATATAACTGAGATACCACTTCTTCATCTCTATCTGAATTAATAGGTTCTAATACACCTTTAAGGGTATAGAAATTAGGCTGATAGAATTGATTGACCTCATTGTATATAGAAGTTAATGAGTTATTATTTTTGGTAATGATATGCTCTAAATCAAGGTGTTTATCTGCAACATTGTATCCATTGAGTAGCATAAACTTCTTGTTTTGAGCACTTACAGTAGCTAATTTCAAATAGTGATAGAAGAGTTCTTTATGTTCATTGTTATTCACATTGATAAAAAACTGAAGGTCTTCCAACGGTTCATTATTGGTATTTTCTATTCCAATCCATAGCTCACCTGATGGAAGTGGTTTTATCCCTTTGGCTATTTGCTCATCAAAGAAAAAGCTCTCTTGTTCTATCAGTTCATTGCCATAAGCGATATATTTTACCTTAGCGGTAGTGAGTTTTAACGGAATCGTTGGGAAAAAAGTGATGTCTATTTCTTTATTCTCTTGGGGGTTATAGATATTCTGAATCCTTTTCTTTGTTGCAAAGCTGTTATATAATGAGATAGGCTTGTTGTTTTGAGAAGGGTACACTTGTAATAGTGTATGCGCAGGGAGTGCCCCAGCGACTTCTTCAGGGAACATCACCTCTAAAATGCGGTCTATAATCCTTGCGCGTGAGTTTTCTTGTTCAAAGCTGAGTTTTTCAAGTTCTGAGGCGCAAGCCGAAATCAGTAATCCCACCAAGGGGTCAAAGGAGTTTTCTGTTTCGCTCTCACTATAGCCCCACATACGTGAAGCCCGTCTTAATATGCGGTCTCTTATTCTATCTTGATTCATCTTTAATTCATTTTTAGATGTGTTTATTAATAAGACAAAGGTGCTATAAACAAGTGTGTTTTATACTCATAAGGGTTGTTAGTCTCTCTTATAAATCCTTTGATATAGATTATTACTTTCTTCTTTGTACGGGTCTTTTCTAAGGTACTCAGGTTTTGATTGGTTACCCCTACTTCAACCTCTTGCACGAATAAACGTTTTTCGTATCGCTGTATGGATTCTTTTAAACTCTCTTTTACCAAGAGTTTAAGGTTGGCATCACTTTTAAGCATATCAAAGTCTACCTCCCAAAAGCCTATGCCAAAGCCTTCATCAAACTTGCACTCTCCCCAAGCTGTGGTAGCCAGTAGGAAGAGTTGCTGGTCGATTGAGGTCTCTAAGGTGGTCTTGGCAAGGTCGCGCTTCTCTATCAGTGCCTTGAAGTCTATGGGGGTTTTGTAGTAAGTGCCTTTCATCATCATAAATATATTTTCTTTTTTATCTCTCCCTTTTGGGTGTACTCTATCTCTTTGGTGAGTTGTTTGCGCTTGATAAGCTGCAATTGTACCTTGGGGGTGAGTTTGAGTAGCTGCTCGCGGTAGTGTATATCGCCGATAAAACTCTGTCCATCATGCGTATCTACAATGATAAAGAAGTAATCCACATCATTGGGCTTTTGAAAGTTTTCAATATCACCAGCATATAAGAGAACAGTTTGTCCCTCGTGAGTAAAAGTATAAGAGAGGCTGTCTTCGGTCTTCCTTCGGTATTTGCTTAGTGTGTATTCAGTGATACCGTCCTTGTCGGGTTCAAAGCAGATATTCTCATACAAATAGGAAGTCGTATCAAAACGCTTGATGCCTATAAACGAAAGTAGGCTTTTATGCTGCTTTTCTTCTGTAAAGTGAGGTATATCCCTTGTTATCTGAAACACCTTTATCTCTTCTGTTTTATCATCGGTTATAGTGAGTTTGTAGGTAGGCACTTCTAATAAAGTACCGTTTATATTGAGCTGCACACTGCCTGCTTCCTTATCTGAGATAAGCATACTGATGGTATGCTGTTTAAATCTGCTTTCCTCACGTACTACCACTACCTCCTCTCCCGCATCGCTCTTGTTTAATGCCAGCGGGTTTTCACTCATTCGGATATTTAGGTCAAGTTCCATAAAGGACATAACTGCTTTTAATTAGTGGTTAAACGATAGTAATAAAGGCATTTTAGGTGTTCTTTGAGTTCTTTATCTCCACCTTCTCCCAGATAAAACTCATACACTTTTTGGAATGAATACACCAAAATCTTTGTAATCTTATCATTATGCATCTTTTTAAGCTCTGAGCGGCTTAGTTGCCTTACAAAATAACCATCACAATTGAGCGGATACTGATTCTTAAGGCTTATCATCTCTCCTGACTCAAAATAGACATCTACAATCTTTTCCTTTTTCAGACAAGTGGAAGGGGCAAGTATATTCAAAAATAGGAAGATACTATTCTTCCTCTTCCCTAATTGCAAAGCGGCGTAAGTGTACTCCTCATTGTCTACTCTCAGGTACATAGGAGGGACATTTACATACGGCAAGCCGTTTAATTTGGTCTTAGGCTGACTGACATCGCACTGTTCAATTACCTTGGGTTGTGGCAAAGGTAAGGATTGTGCTTTTGTTGTAAGCAAGCCTAAAAACAAGAAGGCTATAGCGATATACGTTCTCTGTGGCATTGGCTTACTTACTGATTTTGATATAGTTGTTTACAAACCTCTAAATCTACTTTCATCTTATTGTATTCCTCTTGCAGGATCTGATTGATGTCGTTTAGGCTATCCAACAAAGCCCTATCAGCAGTGAGTTTTTTGATGTGTTTTTTAGCATCAATATACTGCTTACAAATAAGAATGGTGTTGTTGTACATATTCTTATTGGTCAGTGTATCACTTTTTAAGAAAGGCTTGTACATATCTGTCAAAATAGAAAAAGCTAATTTCTCATTGAAGAAATCGTCTTTAAGGTTGGATACCCCAATGGAGTCCATCGCAACTTTTACCTTCTCTAAATCAGCAGCGAAATGGTTTTGTATGGCGATATCCTTTTCCAACTTGGCGTTCTTCTCCTTAAGCAGTTTGTTTTCCTCAAAAGGGAAGTGCACATTGGCAAACATCGCAACCACTACAATGGCAACTGTGATTGCAAAAAAGAGGACGAAAAACCAATAGGCTTTTGTGCGTTGTTCTTTATTGACTATTTCCATAGTATTTATAACTTTAATTGTTTAACAAATTAATCTACCAAGAGGCTACGGGTACGCCTTACTATATCTTGGTTCTCGTTGGTGGTTTCAGCCACAAATATACCGCCATCGGGTTTCTTGCCGATATAATCCAAGCGGCTTAGGTTGTTGTACAAGTCTTCTATCAAGTCCATAAACTCTTCTGTTACTTTGATATGCTTGCGGATATGGTTGTGGTTGTAGTAGGTATTGATAAGGGTATTGAATACCTGCTCAAAAGCACCTTGGGTAAGGTTGCACCACTCAGAAAAATAGTTCAGCAATTCCTCTTTGCCTGCGCCTGAATGAGCATCTGTAAAGTTCTTCACAATACGAGCAAAGGCTGTTACTGAAAGCAGTAATTCGCAAGGTAGGTTATAAGGCGACAGCAGTTCAAAACGATTGATTTCTTGCCCTAAAAACATCAACATACGCTCGTTTATCTTGTCTATCATTGCTGAGAGTTCGTTATTCTGCTTTTTGATATGGATTTTCTGTGAGATTTGTATAGCATAGTTCTCCATCTTTGCATAAAAGCTGCGAATGCGATGGTAGAGGTTTTGTAAGGAAGGATGTGCTATCACACAGCTGCA
>NZ_KE992155.1:111815-168776 GCF_000466425.1 Capnocytophaga sp. oral taxon 863 str. F0517 | reverse complement strand
TGAAAAGAATTGCCGCTTAAGTCGAACTCACGTTCCTTATAATCGGGTTCTACATGGATCAGTACCGATGCTATAGAGGGGATTTGCTCCTGTAGGGTATCCTTGAGCCTATGGGCAATATCATGACCTTCTTTTACTGTGATATTTCCATTGACAATCATGTGAATATCCACACAATAGGACATGCCTGTTTTCCTAATATGGCATTTTTCTATAGCCAATACACCTGTTACCTCCTTGGATAACAGCTTGATTTTCTGCAACAAATCGTCATACATATCCTCATCTAAAATCTCCCCAAGAGCAGGACGGAAAATAAGATAAGCATTGACCAATATAATACCCGAGGCAATCAATGCAGCCCAATCGTCCGCCGTTTCATATCCTTCTCCACAGAGTAAAGCAATACTAATCCCGATAAAGGCTGCTACAGAGGTAATAGCATCAGCCCTATGGTGCCAAGCATCCGCCTTGAGGGAGGTACTCCCCGTCTTCTTACTGTCTCTTAGGACAATACGAAAACTTATTTCTTTCCACAGAATAATCCCCCCTAAGAGCAGCAAGGTCCAAGCCTTGGGACTTTGGTGGGGGATAAGGATATTTTGGTAGCTTTGGTAAGCAATCAGTAGGGCAGAGGCGATCAGTAGTCCTACAACGAAAAAAGTAACCAAAGGCTCTATCTTTCCATGTCCGTAAGGATGGTTCTTATCGGCTGGTTTTTCTGCATATTTCAAGCCTATAAATACCAAGAAGGATGAAAATACATCGGAAATAGATTCTATCCCATCGGCAATCAAAGCATAAGAATTTCCCCATATTCCAGCACTGACCTTCACTCCTGCCAAAACCAAGTTGGCAAAAATGCTAAAAAAGGCAGTTTGGTGCGGTACCTTCTTCTCCATGACAGGTTTTTTAGAATTAAATTTACAGCTAAAAAGCAATACAAAGGTAGCGAAAAAAATCTACTTCTCTCATATATATTTTATTTTAATATTTAAATGATTGGTTTTCATATTATTATATATAGTTATATAAACTATATATTTCATTTATTTTAAAATTAATTTACAAATAATCGATTTTATAAATATGTATTAAACTACTTGTTTTCAGTAGGTTACATATATTTTTCTGTTTAAATATGATTTTTTTATTTATATTACATGATTTAAAAACATGATAACCATACAATTAATTGAATTTTTAAAGTAAAAAATAACAAATAATAAGGGAGAAGAGCGGGCTTGTATAGGCACCATATACAGAGGCATATGTTAGGCAATAAAGAAGTTTGGCACTATTTTTGATGTACAGTTATGGAAATTAAATAAGAATTCATGAAACAAATTTTTTCACTATTTTTCCTGTTGGTAGCAATGGTAAGTTCTGCACAGGAGATCAACTGGATGAGCATGAATGATGCTTTAGCAGCACAACAGAAGACACCAAAGAAGATATTCGTAGATGTATATACTACTTGGTGTGGCCCTTGTAGATTGTTGTCAGAGAGGACTTTCAAGAATAAAGATTTTGTAAAGTATATCAATGACAATTTCTATGCTGTAAAATTCAACGCTGAAGGCAATGAAGAGGTAAGCTACAAAGGAACTACTTATACCAACAGAGGTTATGATCCTGCCAAAGCTAATACCCGCAACTATCCTCATGATTTTGCAGGAGCCTTAGGGGTGAACTCCTATCCTACCATGCTTATTTTTGATGAAAAGGGAACTCCTATATTTCCTATTGTAGGTTATATGACAGCCACTCAGCTGGAACCTGTTATCAAATTTGTTGGTAACAATACTTATCTAACAGTAACCACTCAGGAGGCTTATGATAAGTATTTGAAGACATTCAAAGGAACTTTCAAGAATTGATTTCATATTTATTACATTTTTGATTTTTATCATCTCAAGGCCTGCCTTGAGATGATTTTTTTTAACCCTCAAAACTTTCTCTAAGAAAATTTGGTTAGTAATGAGAAAAAATGTACTTTTGGCAAAAAATTAAATTATGATACAACAAGCCTCTTTCATGGATTTTTTAGGGATGTTATTTACCATCTTTTTAGTGCTTGCTTGCTTATTTTGGATAGGTATGCTGCTGATTCCTTTTGCTTTGCGTTTTCTAATCAAAAGACATATGAATACAGTAGAAAAGGAGCTGTTCCGAGATGCTCCTTTCCAAGGACAAAGTAATACCCAACAAACTTACTATCAGAGTCCCAGAAATACCCAAGCTAAATATAGTACATCCGGAGGAAATCAGCAGAAAAAAGATAAGAAAATAGTCGGAGAATACATTGATTTTGAAGAAATAGAATAACAGATGAAAGAAAAAATCCAAAAATTACTTCCTCATATGGCTTGTATATTGCTATTTATGGGGATATCCTTGGCTTTCTTCTACCCCGTTCTACAAGGTAAGGAGATCCAACAGAGTGATATAGTGCAATATATAGGCATGTCCAAGGAGCGGAATGACTTTCGTGAAGTCAGGGAGAGCTATTGGACAAATAGTGCCTTCGGGGGGATGCCTACCTACCAACTGGGGGCTGAATATCCGTACAACTATATCAAACAATTGGATAGAGCGATTCGCTTTCTTCCACGCCCTGCTGACTACTTATTTCTTTATTTCTTAGGCTTCTATGTCTTCCTATTGGCCATGAAAGTGCGCTATCGATATGCCTTCTTGGGAGCACTGGCCTTTGGGCTTTCCACCTATCTTATTATTATCCTTACGGTGGGGCACAATGCTAAGGCACATGCTATAGGCTATTTCGGGTTCGTTTTGGCAGGAATTGTCTTAGCTTTCCAGCGGAAATACCTATGGGCATTTCTGCTCACAACTTTAGCTTTAGCCTTGGAGATTAGTGCCAACCACTTCCAGATGACCTACTACTTACTGCTATTGGTTTTGGTTTTGGGAGCCTATGAGCTTTACCAAACCATTCTTAGCAAGGAGTGGAGGCCTTTTGTAAAATCTCTTTTTACACTTGTGGCAGCAGCCTTACTCGCTGTACTGATGAATGCCACTTTGCTACTAACGACCAAGGAGTACGAGGCTTTTAGTACTCGAGGAAAGTCGGACTTGTTGCTCAATGCTGACGGGACTCCTAAAGGACATACACATGGACTAAGTAAGGACTATATCACCGAATATAGCTATGGCGTGTATGAAAGCCTGAACCTGGTTGTACCACGCCTTTTGGGAGGATCCAATCATGAAAATTTGGGAGAAAAATCAGCTGTGTATGAACGACTTATACACAGTTATCCCAGAGAACAGGTACTGGAGTTCACCCGACACTTACCCACCTATTGGGGTGATCAACCCATAGTGGCTGCACCGGCTTATGTAGGAATACTCACTTTCTTTTTCTTTGTCTTAGCCCTTTTTGTAGTAAGACAAAGGGCTAAATGGTGGCTCTTGGCTGGGGTTATACTCTCTTTACTGCTTTCATGGGGGAAGAATTTCAACCTGCTCACCGACCTAATGATAGACTATTTCCCGCTTTACAATAAGTTCCGAGCCGTATCCTCTGTACAGACTATTTTAGAGTTCTGTATGCCTGTCTTGGCTATATTGGGACTTTATACTTACTTGACAGACGAGAAAAGAGCGCATTACAAACAATATCTGTACTATACTGGAGGTATCGTAGCAGGCCTTCTATTGTTACTTTGGCTTGCCAAAGGAAGTCTTTCTTTTGTAGGGGCCAGTGATGCCTATTATGCCCAAGCCTATGGAGAAGAACTGATGCAACTCATCAGGCAGGATAGAGAGGCTATGTATACAACCGATATTTTCAGAAGTTTTGCCTATGTTGTCCTTGCTTTTGGAGTGTTATATCTGTTTACTATAACTAAAATCAAAGAAAAAGTAGCCTTTGTGCTTATTTCTATTCTTTTGGTAGCTGATATAGCAGGAGTAACTACGCGCTATCTCAGTGAAGAGAATTACGCTTTCCCTTCTGAAAAAGAAAACTATTTCACCCTATCCCCAGAGGAAGAAAAAATACGAGAGGACAAGAGTTATTATCGAGTTTTTTCAGTTCAAGAAGGGCTCAATGGAGCCAGAACTTCCTATAACTTCCACTCCGTAGGAGGGTATCATGCCGCTAAGCCTAGAAGGGTACAAGAGCTATTCGATTACCAACTTTACAAAAATAAAAATAACCAAGTTCTTAATTTACTCAATGTAAAGTATATTTTACAAACAGACAGATCAGGTGCTATTCAAGTAATACAAAACCCAGAGGCACTGGGTAATGCATGGTTTGTAAAGCAACTTTCCGTCCTTGAGAATGCCGATAAGCTCATGCAGTCCTTGGATACCCTTTCTCCTAAGACACAAGCTGTAACTATAGACCGTTCTCTTAAGGATACACGCTACCCTGTAGACAGCTTGGCTTCTATTACACTAAAGAAGTATGAACCCGATAGATTGGTATATACCACTGAAAATCAAGCAGAAGGATTGGCCGTCTTCTCAGAGATCTATTACCCACATGGCTGGACAGCTGTTTTGGATGATACCACACCGCTTCCTATCCATCAGGTAGATTATATCCTCAGAGCTGTAGTTGTCCCCGCAGGGAAACACACACTTACCTTCACCTTTGCCCCCAAAATTGTGCAAACAGGTGGGTATATTTCCTTGGCTTCTACGATTGCCTTCGTACTTATTGCCATGGGCATGATTTTGACAAATAAAAAGTTACGCACAAAGGAATGAAAATATTATCTATATGGGTTCTGATAGCTATTCTATTTTCAGCTTGTGATACCCCTATTTTTACCCCTGAGGAGGACTTTGTAACCCCTTTTGAACTCTCAGAAGGTACTCCCAAGGTCTCTTATCAAGAAACAATTGATTTTTATAAAAAACTGGCCACTAATTATGGCTCTATTTCCCTTAAAACGATGGGAAAAACCGATAGTGGGATTCCCTTGTATTTGGTTGTATATAACAATGAGGGTGTTTTTGATTTCAACCGTATCAAAAAGGACAAACTCATTATCCTGATTGCCAATGGAAGTACCTCCGACGATCAGGAGGGGATTGATGCCAGTATGCAGCTCATGCGAAACTTAGCACAAAAGCAAATAGAAATCCCTGAAAATACGGTCGTGGCCACCATTCCCATGATGAATTATTTGGCACAAATAGAACAAGATCCATTTTTTAAAAATAATATCAATACCTTTATAAATAGAGACTTATCAGAGGATTTTATAGAAAATAAAAGCCTAAATACCCAATCTTTTGTAGCTATTTTCCACCAATTGTCCCCTCATATATTTGTAGATACTCGTACCCTAAAGGCTAAGAAAAATGGGGAAGTTCTCTATTTCCAAAGTGCCCCTACAGAAAATATGGGGAAGATAAGGTATTACCTTAAAGAAAATCTCATTCCACAGCTCAATGACTCCTTGGGGGGGCTTAGTAGGAGCGTGGATAGTATCGCTCAAAAAAGACTACAATATGACCCCATAGCTCTTAAAATCCCTGATACCTCTATTGGTTATACTTCTTTGTGGAACACTTTAGGGCTTTATATCGCTACACACAAGGGAATTCCTTACAAAAAGCGTGTCGAAGAACTCCATAGTGCCCTCAAGAGTATTATCTTAATTGCCAATTCACATAGGGAACTGATTAAGAATTTGCAGGAATTAGATAGTAAAGAACTACTACAACAGCAGAAATATATACTCTCTGAATCCAAAGATACAATTCATATTCCAGAGGCCTATATTATTCCTCAACTTTTTACAGATATGATAGCACATTTCAAAGATAATGCCATAGAAATGACCTCTATAGAGAAAGATTCACTTATGGATGTACGCTCTTATGTGCTAAAGACCACTAAAGATAGCTTGCCGCTACTGGATCTTCAGAACATAAGAAAGAAGCTGCTATCACAAAGGCAAAAAGTAGCTGTAAGAAAGGGAGATATACTGATTCCTACCCAACAGAGGGGACGTAAGTATCTGTTGGAAACCTTAGAACCACATGCCAATAACCGCTTTATGCGTACAAATACATTTCCTTTCTTATCTACACCTAAGGATAGCCTGTGGGTATATCCTATTTTTAGAATAGAAAATAAAAACACTAATTAAGCTTGTTTGATGAGATTATTTTATATTTTTTTATTACCTTTGTTATTCTCTTGTACTGCGACACCTCCCAAAAAACCTATGGCCAAAAAGCCTCAACCAGACTTGAAGAAAGAGGTAGAGGAGGAGCTTATCTATACACAGATTTCTGTAAATTATTCTTTTATCAAAGACACCCTTACAGGGAAAATATCTCAAATAAAGGAGGATGAACAGCTATTGATCTATGATAGAGAAGGTTATTTGCGGGAAAATTATTATACAAACAAAGATTTTCAGGAACAATTCTTGTGGTATTATGACTCCGAACATCGGATTATTGCCGAAAACTACATCTGTAAATCTCTTAATAACAATCGTACTACAAGAAAACTTATCAATCATACCTATGATACCTTAGGCTATGAGGTCAATCGATACTCTTATGAATTCTTAGATAGCCTATCCTTATTCAGTCGATATGAGATAGACTATGATAAGCATGGAAATCTCTCCAATATAATCGAATATCAATATCAGCCCCAAGATAAAAAATGGCAACCCTTTTCCAAGGAAGTCTATAAGTATAATGAAAAGGGACTCAAGCAGGAAAAAGAAACTTATTACCACTATATGTCACTATGGCTACTGAAAGAAAAAGAGAGCTTCAAATATAACAAAGACAGCCTTATAGAGGAAAAATTTGCTTACAACTATAAGCAGAGCAATGCCCCGCGCCGCATACGTTACAGCTATGTAGGGCAGGAGCAACAGCTTACCTATATCAGCGAAAAGGATAGCATCACCACCACAGAGTCCTATCTCTATAATCACCGAGGCGCCCTCTCCAAATATACATTATACAATGCAGAAGGTATGGAGCAGCTTCGCCAATTTTTCCTATATACTCCCTACGACAAGCGCTTACAGGAGATCTCTTACCAAGGAGATACAGAGCAAGAAAGAACCATTTATCAGTATGATGTCAAGGGACAACTCATTCAAAAAACCACTTATGTACAGGGTGAAATAAAACGCCAAACTCAAGTGAAGTATTCTTACCATACCTCTAACGGATTATGAAAAAAATTCTATACCTACATGGCTTAGATAGCCATTTGCAAACCGATAGGGCAGCGGTACTTTTCCCTTATGGAGAAGTGATAGCCCCTACCTTTGATTATAAGAATAATCCAGAACTATTTGGCCAATTATGCCATGAGTATAAGGATATTAGCGCTATTATTGGCTCCAGTGCTGGAGGCTTAGTGGGTTATTTTTTAGCTCAAAAGCTACAAAAGCCTTGTCTTCTTTTCAATCCTGCACTGAACTACCAGCATCAGATGCCTTTTGCCCCTTTTTGGGACAAGCAGTATAAGCAATATATGCTCCTTGTAATGGGGGTGCAGGACATGGTGATTCCCTACAAAGAAAGCCTGCCCATAGCCTTAGCCAATAAAGTTCCCGAACAACAGATAGATATACACCTGATCCAAGCTATGGAACACAGTTTTCCCATTGAGATTTTCTCTCAAGAATTGAAATTTTTCTTTGACAAAATCAGTAGTCAGTAAGCAGCTGTCAGTAGTCAGCCCCTAAACTGGCGTGAGCTTACAGCTCTTTATCTATAAAAAGCTTAAACTCAAAAATAATGAACACAGAAATCATCATCCAAGAAATACTATCAAGGGTAACTGCTACCTTTGACCGATTAGATCTCCCTAAGAAGCCTTATGGAAGAAATGAACTCTGGGAAGGTATTACTGATTATTTCAAAATAAAACAGCGAAAGGATAAAATAACGTTTAATAATACGCCTAAAGAATATTCGGGTAGTCCTTCTATTACCATCAAAGACTTTGATCAGCTTCCTGATGATTTCATAGACAATGAGTTGCTTCCTGCTTTGGAAGAACAACTTACTCAAATGTTCTTTAATCCTGAGCTTTATTATTGCTTTGGGTACAAACTTACCTTAGTGTTTGATTTTCTTTCAGCCTCAGGGCATCACGCCCGCAAGCAACTGCGATTGGAACACCCTGAGCGCAAGGCAGAACTCAAAGAAAGATTAGATGCCTATATACAAAAGGTAATCTATGAAGCGACCGAAAAAATGAAAGAGAAGGAAGTGCATACTTTCTTTAATAAACTTTTTGATTTTGAACTCACTGGCTATAGTGAGGACAAGGTGATTGAGATTCTCAGCAAAGGGATTACCCTCATAGATCCTAAGTGGAAAAAGACTTTAGAAGAGTATCAATGGTGCTTGCTTTACCATACTAGAGTTTGGAAGGAAAAGGTTTTTATGAAGCTATATTACAAAGTAGAAGGAAGTGATTGGTCAAAGAAATATACGCTCAAGGAAGGTTTGCAAGCCAAAGATATAGATAACGCCAAACTAAACCTATTTGTGGCACAAGCCCTTTGGCAGATCAAATACAAAAAATATAGTTGGGATGTAAAGTTTGCTTGTGAGGATTTAGAACGTGCCGCTAAGGAATTAGGCTCTAAAAAAGCGGCTATGTACCTCAAAGAGGGGACAGGCATCTTGCCAAACAATCTTATCCATTACAAGGATAGTGAAGTGGAATGCGATGCCAATGATGTCTTTGCTCAAATTAGTGTGAAAATCAAGCAAGAATCGGCTACGGCTTACGACAAAGCGTTGGATTTTATCATCGCCCTGCTCAAGGCTGATTTCCCTGCCAGCTACCATATCAAGTTCAGTAGCAAAGCCCCTAAACAGTTTTTACCTATCAAAGGGATTGCCAAGTCACCAACCCATCACTTTTTTGCCCAAGCGCTACAATACAAGGAGTTGTGCCCTAAATTGGTAGCTTATGCCAAGGTAGCTATGAAAGAATTCCAGTGGTACAATGATGTAGAAGAAGGAGAGAAAAACTGTATGCCAGGTAGTTATGCTGTTTTTGGATTAGGCTTGATAGGGGAGGAGTATTTCCCCTTAGTTACCAAATATTTTGAACTATTAGACGACGAGCACCAAATGGTACACAAGTATTTCGTTAGTGCCCTTATCGACCGTTACGGAGTGAATGAAAAATCCTTACCACTTATCTGCCAAGGAATCACCTCGGCACAGTTTGATATGGTATTCAAGAATTTGGAAAAAGAAATGGAAAAGCCAGAGAATAAGGAGTTACTCGCAAAATTCCTCAAGGAAAAAGAAGCCTTCTTTATGGCTAACAAAGAACCAGGTTTTTACAAATATTACGAAGAAGATATCTATTACGCCATCTACGGCAAGCAGTGGAAGAAAAAGATAAAAAATTAACTCTAACAACCATTAATAAATTAATAATTAAAAATGAAAGTAAGTAAATTAATCCTCCTTTTCCTCATAGGAATTATGATAGGAAAAGCACAAACCAAAAAACAAATGAACGACCAAACGATTTACCAATTTGAAGTAGAGGACATTACAGGGAAAGCATTTCCACTGTCAAGTCTACAAGGCAAGAAAGTGATGATTGTCAATACCGCCTCCAAGTGCGGACTAACTCCTCAATACAAGGAGTTAGAAGCACTATACCAACAGTATAAGGACAAGGACTTTGTCATCATAGGATTTCCCGCCAATAATTTCCTCAAACAAGAACCAGGAACCAATGAAGAGATTGCCACATTCTGTCAGGTGAATTATGGGGTAAGTTTTCCTATGATGAGCAAGATTTCTGTCAAGGGTAAGGATATGCACCCTCTGTATCAGTTTCTTACCCAGAAAGCTAAGAATGGTGTCATGGACTCCAAGGTAAGCTGGAACTTCCAAAAATACCTTATTGGAAAGGACGGACACTTAGAGAAAGTCATCGATCCAAAAACCCTTCCTAATGATCCAGAAGTGATAGAATGGATTGGTGAGTAATGAATTGATATTCAATGCCAATAAGGATTAATAAAATTTCCATGATCCTTATTGGCATTAATCATTATATATTCTATTTTACATAATATAAATTATAGGAATTTCCTATATACTATAAAAAGAGAGGCTAAAGTCCATTGCCTTAGCCTCTGATTGTTGTTTTATAGTGCTTATTTCAATACCTCTTTTACTTTCTCACCAATTTTTGCTGGAGAATCTACCACATGGATTCCACATTCACGCATGATACGTTTTTTCGCTTCAGCGGTATCTTCACTACCACCAACGATGGCACCCGCATGCCCCATAGTACGTCCCTTAGGGGCTGTTTCTCCAGCGATAAAGCCTACTAGAGGTTTCTTGTTACCTGTTTCCTTGATCCAGCGAGCAGCTTCTACTTCTAGCTGACCACCGATTTCACCTATCATTACGATAATTTCAGTCTCTGGGTCATTCATAAAGAGTTCTACCGCTTCTTTGGTAGTGGTACCAATGATTGGATCACCTCCGATACCTATTGCGGTAGAGATACCCAAGCCTTGGCGTACTACTTGGTCAGCCGCTTCATAAGTAAGCGTACCTGATTTAGAAACAATACCTACCTTTCCTTTCTTGAACACAAAGCCAGGCATAATACCTACTTTCGCTTCTTCTGGAGTAATAACCCCTGGGCAGTTAGGCCCTATTAGGCGACAACCTTTGTCCTTGATATAGGCGGCTACCTTTACCATGTCAGCCACAGGAATTCCCTCTGTGATGGTGATAATGACTTTAATCCCTGCTTCAGCCGCTTCCATAATGGCATCTGCGGCAAATGCAGGTGGTACAAAGATGATAGAAGTATCCGCTCCTACTTTCTCTACCGCCTCTTTTACAGAGTTGAAAACGGGCTTTCCTAAGTGTGTTTGTCCTCCTTTGTTCGGAGTTACCCCTCCTACTACATTGGTTCCATATTGAATCATTTGCTCCGCATGGAAAGTTCCTTCACTCCCTGTAAAACCTTGTACAAGGATTTTTGAATTCTTATTTACTAATACACTCATTGGTTTGAATTTTTTAGAGTACAAAGTTAATCATTTATTTTCAATTTTCCAAAGAAAAAACGAAATAATGTTCAATGATTTGTAACATTAATCATTAGTGACTTGTCATTAGTCACTATTGAAAACTTTCTCTTCCCCAGAAGAAAGGTGGCTCTATCTGTAAGGCTCTAAGATAAGTATAGCCCTGTCCCCTATGGTGACTTTCATTTTCAATAAAGTACAATATCCATTGAGCAAAGCTAAAGGTCATTTGATAGATAGTCAGAGGTTGGGTAAAATCTCCTACTTCTTTCCATTCACGATCGAGAATTTCTGTTGCTCTGTCCCATAAAGCCAATACTTCAGCTTTGGTAGTAGGAAAATTGCCTTCCAAGAAAAGCGTATGTCTCTCTTGAAATCTCTCTTTAAAAAGATAGTCCATAACTCTTAGGAACTCCTCTACCATCCCTGAAAAAGGCCGTAGATTAGCAATGTTAAACTCAAAAAATTCCTTCTCTGGAAAAGCTTCAATGACCTTACGGGTCAAAGCGCGTACATCCTTGAAATTGGTCAGTAGTGCCTCTGGTGTAAGCAATTCTTTCATTGTTGTTATATTTAAAATTCGGTGCAAAGGTAGTACTTTTTATTTTTTTAGCAAATGTACATTTTGATAAAGTTTCCTAATCTCGTCCCTTACTTCCATGAGCGCAAATCCTAACAGGTTCTTGCCACGCCATGAGGCGATGTTATGTGCTTTCTCGTTGTCTTTGCCTAAGCCTATCCCCCAAATGGTATCGAGTGGACTCGCTTCTACTAATATTTTATCACCGGTAGAGAGCAAAAAGTCCATCATTTCCTTATTCTGAGTGAATTTGTAGTAATTTCCATTCAGTACAATACTGTATTTGACTTTGTCCCACACCTGAGGGTCAAAGTTGCGCACTTTCCTCCCCAAGGCCTTCATCAGTTTAGGATCGGGGGTGTTCATGATTTCTTCCTCCACCTCTTTATCACCAAACAAACGTGCTTTCTCAGCCATCATATACTGCTCAGCACAAGAATAGTCATAAGCATTCACTTGAAAAAGAGAAGGTTGCCATTGTGAAAAACAAGATTCATCTACTACCTCTGCATTGGGCTTCCAAAAGAAAACAAACTTAGGCTTCTTTGCCGAATTGATAAAGGTCGCTATAGAGTACTTATAAGCACCTTTGGGTTGCCAAAAGGGAATACGATTATTTCCATAATAGTAATCATTCTTCTCAGAACTTAATTCTTCTAGCGAAACTCTCGGTTTCCAAGTATTTAAATGCCAAAAACAAGGACGAGGATACAGAGCTTGGTACTCCTGTTGTTGTGCTGTAGTAAGTGCTCTATACCAATCCCAGAAATCATAACCATAGGCTTCGCCATAGCCCATACGCCAGCCTATGGTAAATTCTGAAAGCTCTGGATACTTAATCCAAGGAGGAGTCATAAGTTCAAATGTTGGTTTCATTATAAAGTATTTTTTGTAACTATATATTTCTTTGGAGTAGTTCCAAATTTCTTTTTAAAGGCAGCTATAAAGTGGCTGGGCATACTATAGCCCAGCTTGAGGGAGAGTTCATTGACATTGTACTGCTCGGTGGTGAGCCACTTACGTGCCAGCTCCATTTTGTAATCAAAGAGAAAACCATAGACAGACTCCCCATAGATCTGCTTAAAACCACTTTTGAGTTTTTTTAGGGAAATACCTACTTCAGCGGCAAGCTCTTGCAAGGAAGGCGGAGAGGTCATACGCCTAAGAACAATTTCCTTAGCTTTGCGAATCTTCTGTACATTTTCCTCATTGGAGAGAAATGGACAAGCCTCACTCTCTGCCTCTTGGTTTTTATTAAAATACAAGCTCAATAGCTCATATACCTTAGCTTTAAGATACAGCGGATAGACACTTGTATGCAAGTGTGTGCTACGTATCTGGTGTAAGATTACAGAAAGCTGTGGAGAAATGGCAGAAGAAGTATAGTATTTCTGATTTTTGCGTGTAGGAGAAAGAAAATCAATCACTCCCGACTCCTCCAAGAACAGCCTGTGGAACTTTCCTATGGTAATAAAAAGTGAGAAAAGAGCTGCCTCAGGAGCCAAGCGCACTTGTACAGGGAGTAATTCCTTAGGATTATAAAGCAAAAGGCTTTCCATCTCCTTCAGTGGCAAGGTGTAGTTTCCGTCATGAAAAACAAAGGTTACCGCTCCCCTATCACAGAAATGAAACTGAATAAAATACTGCTTGATATCCAGACTAACATTCTCATAATCATTACTTTCATTTTCTTTTTGAAAAACAAAAATTCCCTCTTCCACTTCATGGAGTATGGAGGTACTTTGAGCGATATTTTCTATAGACATCATAGACTACTTTTTAAGTTTTCTTATTTAGACTTTTTCTATATTTTTATGATTGAATAATACTAAAACACTGATTTACAGTTATTAATAATTCAAAACGCAGAGAGAGTCCTTTTAGAGTAAAAAAAAGAACTTCAAGCGCTATTTTTTTTCAGAATATAACCTTATTTTTGCATTCGGTTTTATGGATATACTAATGACTAAAAATACTACTCAAAAAGAAACTTATTTTTATACCATTGGAATTAGTTACAAGAAGGCAGATGCGGATATGCGCGGGCTTTTTAGTCTTGATGAAGAACACCAAGAACAGATCCTAAAGTGTGCCCAAGAAGAGGGGATGGAGGGACTGGCCATCATCTCCACTTGTAACCGTACAGAACTCTATGGCTTTGCTCAACACCCTTTCCAACTAATCCAAAAGCTATGCACTCACTGTAAGGCAAGCCTTGAGGATTTTGAAAAAGTAGGATACATCTACAAGAATAAAGAGGCTATTAACCATCTCTTCCATGTAGGAACGGGATTAGACAGTCAAATTTTGGGCGATTTCGAGGTGATCAGCCAACTGAAGAAGTCTTTCTCTTTAGCTAAAAAATACAACCTGATTAACGCCTATATGGAACGCTTGCTCAACTGTGTGATCCAAGCCAGTAAGCGTATCAAGAACGAAACTGAACTCTCCTCTGGGGCGACCTCCGTATCTTTTGCTTCTGTACAATATATCCTACAAAATGTAGCGGATATTTCCCAAAAGAATATACTGCTTTTTGGTACAGGAAAGATCGGTCGCAACACCTGTGAAAACCTCATCAAGCATACCCAAAATGAGCACATAACCCTCATTAACCGTACTAAGGAAAAAGCACAAGAAATAGCAGAAAGGTTCAATGTATTGGTTAAAGATTTTGATACTCTAAAGCAGGAACTTACCCAAACAGACGTTTTGGTAGTGGCTACCGGTAGCAAAACCCCTACTATTACCAAGGAAATGCTCCCTAAGGACAGAGAAATGCTCGTACTTGATCTTTCTATTCCTAAAAATGTAGCGCCAGAGGTGCAGGAATTGGATAAGGTAACTCTTATCCATATGGACTACCTCTCCCAAATGACCGATGACACCCTAGAACGTAGAAAGGAATTTGTACCTCAAGCGCAACAGATTATAGAGGAGATCAAGACAGAGTTCGACCAATGGCTACAAAACCGTCGTTTTGCTCCTATTATTCAGGCACTCAAGCAATCCTTAGAAACTATCAAAGAAGGAGAAATAGACTTCCAACGCAAGAAAATAGCCGATTTCAACCAGCCACAAGCCGATATCATAGGAGAACGAATTATCCAAAAAATCACGACCCGATTTATCAACCATCTCAAAGAAACTTCCGCTCCCGAGCAGAGCCTCTCTCTTATAAAAGAAGTATTTGAGTTGTAATAGACACTAGTAGTTAGTGGTTAGTGATTAGTCTTAGAAACTAATCACTAACCACTGCTTATTAACTACAGATTTTTTCTCTTTTGGTTCTTACTAATAATAGACACTACCACATAAGTAAGCATAAGGCATACCAAGGCAAAGAGAAGGATCATCATTGTCCCATTGGTATGATTGTACAATGGGAAAAAGGATAGAATGTTCATATCAATTATTTTTACAGTTCTTTAAATACAGTGTGTAACAGGCGCTTTTTGTCGCTAATACTCTCCTCCATAGAGATCATACTTTCTGTTCTATAAACCCCCTGAATATCATCTATCATAAAGATAATTTCCTTGGCATGCTTGGTATCACGAGCACGGATTTTGCACAAAATATTGTACTTTCCACTAATGATACTTGCTTGTGTAATATAAGGAATCTCTGTGAGTCGCTCTATTACAAATTGGGTTTGGTGATTTTTCTCCAAGAAAATACCCACATAAGCCACGAAGGTATACCCTATCTTATCATAATCTACCGTAAGGGTAGAACTCTTGATAATACCTGATTCTTCCATCTTTCTCACCCGAATATGTACCGTACCGGCCGATACATCCAAAGCTTTAGCTATATCTGTGAAAGGCATACGGGTATTCTCAATAAGCATGTCTAGAATTTTGTGGTCTATTTCATCTAACTTAAATCGTGCTGCCATACTTTTTATTTTTGCGCAAAGATAGGAATTTTTTTGATATAACGACAAAGGAAGTACAAAAAAATTATATATTCTCTACTTCTTTTCGGATATACGCCAATATATCAGGAATACAACTGCGAATATTGCAATTATTTCCCAAGCAAATCTCGGATAATTGATAGGTCTTATGTGCTAAAAAATCCTTCCCTTCACTCTCTGGCACTGGTTTAGGAATAAAAATAATTTTATTTCCTTCTAATACCTCCTCTAATTGAACAAAAATCTTATCGTCAGGGTTTTTATCATCTACGATACAATAGTCCCGAAAACACTTCTTATTTTCAGGAATTTCTAAATAGTGTTTCCATCCCTCTGTACCTACCTTATTATCATTGATGTAGGAAAGTCCTACATATAGAGCCTGGGCTATATACTTACGTGTTTGCTCTCTTTGATAGTCACCTGGGTAAAAACCTGACTCTATAAGTATAGTTGGAGTACCTAAAAGCGAATATTGATCACCTGTACAATTGGGATTAAAGCTGTCGTCAAATCGACCTACAAATCCATTAATTGACAATTGTAAATAATTATTCATTTTTGTAATTATAGTAGCTGCTTTCTTTCTTACTTCAGTAACATTTCTATCTTCATCTACCGCAGGTGCTAAGAAGGATACCGTAGCTGGCTTATCTCCTACCCCAAAAATAGTCCGTTGGTCATGCAGATTAAAACAAAAATGAGGGCGCATCCTATTATATACACTTCGAAGGAACTGGCTTTCTCTCTGAGAAAGGGCTACCGCATCTCGATTCAGGTCTACGCCATTACCATTTACACGTGTATACTGTATAGCTCCATCAGGATTAAGCATTGGAATAATGTAGAGTTGGCAATTATTGAAAGGGTAGCCTTCTTCTGCAAATAGCTTGAATAAATCCAATAGGGCTCGGGTAGTAGTACTTTCATTACCATGCATCTGTGACCATAAAAGAATACACTTCTTTCCTTCCCCTATACGATACAAAGGAATAGGATATAATTTCTCTGAAAAACCTTCTGAAATATTCCAATGCTCATAATCTTTAAGAACTGTCTCTAAAAGGCCGTAAGGAAGATACTTACCTTCAACACGAGTCTCTTTGTAATAAGGAACCTCCATAATATTTTTTTACAAAAGTAAAAATAATAATATTTACTATTGTGAAATACTTAGTTTTCATTTTTGTAAAATATAGTTTGTATATCTGAAAATAATATGTTACTTTTGTAATCCTATTTAAAATCTTTGTATCATGTTCTCACAACAAGACTTTATTGCTCGTTTACAGCGTATTATGAACTATTACGATCTCAATGCGTCCGCTTTAGCTGATGGATTGGGCGTGTTACGCTCCAGTATTTCGCATCTATTATCGGAAAGAAATAAGCCAAGCCTTGATTTTATACTTAAAATAGTTGACAAATATCCTGAAGTAGATCTCTACTGGCTACTTTACGGAAAAGGTAGCTTTCCGAAGGAAGAAAAGAACCCCTCCTCTACTCCACTGCCGACTGAAATTCCTTTCCCTAAAGCTAATGATTTGGAAAACAGTGTAAAAGATGCAGTAACGATGCCTGAAAATCCTATAAAAGAAGAGAAAAAACAAATTAAAAAAATAATTTTCTTTTACGAGGATAATTCTTTTGAAATATTTGAAAATTTGTAGTATATTTGCTTTATCTAAAAATACAATAATTCACATTTGTAAATTAAATTCATCTAATGATCGAACACTTATTCTCTGCTGATGCGCTTATTGCGCTCTTGACCCTTACCTTCTTAGAGATTGTATTGGGGATTGACAATGTCATTTTTATTTCTATAGTAACAGGTAAGCTTCCCGATGATCAGCGCAAACGTGCTACACGAGTAGGACTCTTCTTAGCCATGTTTATCCGCATCGGACTACTCTTCTGCATCTCTTGGTTAGTCCAGCTCAAGGAACCTTGGATTAGCTTTGATTATGGATGGTGCCGAGCCGACTTCAACGGACAGGCGTTGATACTACTTATAGGAGGTATCTTTCTCTTGTACAAATCTACCCATGAAATCCATGCTAAAGTGAATCATATAGAACATATTACCGATTCGGCTGAGGCAGAAAAATCTCAAAAAAGTTCTTTTTGGCCTACCATCGCCCAAATTCTTATGATTGATATTATTTTCTCCTTGGACAGTATCCTTACCGCTGTAGGAATGACCAATGGCTTGGAAGGGGCTTTATTAGTGATGATTATAGCGGTGATCCTTTCGGTAGGTATTATGATGCTCTTTGCGGTACCTGTAGGAAACTTTGTAAATCGCAATCCTTCTATCCAGATATTGGCACTCTCTTTTCTCATCCTTATAGGGTTTATGTTGCTCACCGAGAGCATGCACCTTTCTCATGCCGTTATCTTTGGTCAAGAGGTGGGAGCTATTCCTAAGGGATACCTATACTTTGCCATTGCTTTCTCTTTGGGTATAGAGTTCCTTAATATGCGTATGCGAAAAAAATCTTAACTAACTTAAAAACTTAAAATAATATGGATTCCAAGTATGCTTATACCCATGGGGCTTCGGCTATACCACTATTGGGTGAAACCATTGATGAAAATTTGAAAAAAACGGTAGCCAAATACCCTAACCAAGATGCGCTTATCTGTAGCCATCAGAACTATAGGGCTACCTATCAAGAATTTTACGATCAAGTTGTACAAGTAGCCAAAGGGCTTATGGCCTTGGGGGTGAAGCGCGGTGATCGTGTAGGAGTGTGGTCTCCCAATTGTTACCAATGGACACTCTTACAGTATGCTACGGCTAAAATAGGGGTCATCTTAGTCAATATCAACCCTGCTTACCGTACCAGTGAGCTTATTTATGTGATCAACCAATCGGGCTTATCGGTGATGTTCGCTGCGCTTCAGTTCAAGAGTAGTAACTATAAGAAGATGATGGACGATGCACGTGAGTTCACCGATACCATTCGCAAGGCGATCTTCTGGGATGAGAGCTGGGATCGCTTTCTCAAGGAAGGAGAACACATCTCCGATGAAGCTTTGCGCAAACGTGAGGAAAAGGTTCAGTTCGACGATCCTGTCAATATCCAATATACCTCTGGTACTACAGGGAACCCCAAGGGAGTTACCCTCTCACACCATAATATATTGAACAATGCCTACTTTATAGGACTAAGAATGAACTATACCCATGCTGATAGAGTATGTATTCCGGTGCCTTTTTATCATTGTTTTGGTATGGTCATAGGTAATTTGGCTTGTACTGTTCATGGGGCTACGATGGTGGTACCCAATGATAGTTTTGACCCAGTCAAGACCTTGGAAGCGGTTGAGCATGAACGTTGTACTTCCCTCTATGGGGTGCCTACCATGTTCATTGCCGAGCTACAGGAAATGGAACAGAAGTCCTACGACCTCAGTTCCCTACGTACGGGTGTTATGGCAGGTTCCTTGTGTCCGCCCGAAATTATGAAAAAGGTAAAGGAACAGATGAACATGCACGAGATCACCATCTGCTATGGTATGACAGAGACTTCTCCTGTTTCTACCCAAACAATCATAGGGGCTCCTTTCGAAAAACAAATTCACTCAGTGGGTACTATACATGACCACTTGGAAATCAAGATTATAGACCCAGATACCAAGGCCATTCTCAAGCGTGGCCAAAGTGGAGAGCTTTGTACTCGTGGTTATTCGGTAATGCTCAAGTACTGGAATAGCCCCGATGCTACCCGCCAAGTGATTGACGAACAGCGATGGATGCACTCAGGAGACTTAGCCATGATGGACGAAGACGGTTACTTGCATATCTCCGGCCGTATCAAAGACCTTATCATCCGTGGAGGGGAAAACATATCTCCTAAGGAAATCGAGGACTTCCTCTATACTTACAAAGGAGTGATGGATGCCCAGGTGATAGGTGTCCCCAGCGAGAAGTATGGCGAAGAGATCATGGCGTGGATCAAGCCCAAAGAAGGGGTTACCCTCACCGAAGAGGAACTCCGCAGCTTCTGTAAGGATAGAATTGCTCACTATAAAATACCTAAATATTGGAAATTTGTCACCGAGTTCCCTATGACGATCTCAGGAAAAATCCGCAAAGTGGAAATGCGAGAGATTGCCGCTCGTGAATTAGGTCTTGAAACTGAAGAATAAAAATTTATTTTGTAAAAACAGTTCAAATATAAAATATTTTTCTTATCTTTGTGCTAATTTCAATTATAAATGTAATTATGGATCATCAACTAAAAATATTTAATTCCCTCACAGGAGAAAAAGAACTATTCACTCCTTTACACGCTAATAATGTAGGAATGTATGTCTGCGGCCCTACTGTATATAGCAATGTACACTTGGGCAATGTACGCACCTTTATGTCGTTTGACTTTATCTATCGTTCCCTTAAGTTCTTGGGCTACAAGGTACGCTATGTGCGCAATATTACCGATGCGGGACACCTCACCGACGATGGTGACGTGAATAACGATCGCTTCGTAAAGCAATCCCGCCTCGAAAAACTCGAACCTATGGAGATTGTACAGAAATACACTGTGGATTTCCATAAGGTATTGGAGTTATTTAACCTCCTCCCCCCTACTATCGAGCCTACCGCTACAGGACATATCTTGGAACAGATACAACTGACCGAAAAGCTCCTAAAGGATGGTTTTGCCTATGAGAGCAATGGTTCTGTGTATTTTGATGTCATAGAGTATAATAAGCGCGGGCTTAATTACGGCGAACTCTCTCGCCGCAATATAGAAGAGCTTTTTGCCAATACCCGTGATCTGGACGGACAAGGGGAAAAGCGTAACCCTCAGGACTTTGCCCTATGGAAAAAGGCCTCCCCTGCACATATCATGCGCTGGGCTTCCCCATGGGGGGATGGCTTCCCTGGCTGGCACTTGGAGTGTACAGTGATGAGTACCAAATATCTTGGTAATCAGTTTGATATACACGGAGGGGGTATGGATCTGAAGTTCCCACACCATGAGTGTGAGATTGCCCAAGGCAAGGCAGGACATGGAGAAAGCCCTGTACGCTACTGGATGCATGCCAATATGCTCACCATGAACGGACAACGTATGAGCAAATCTACAGGTAACTACATTCTGCCTATGCAATTGGTCTCTGGAGATAATACTTTCTTTGAGAAACCTTTCGCTCCCGCAGTGATTCGCTTCTGCTTTATGCAAGCGCACTACCGCAGTGTTTTGGACATCTCCAACGAGGCGATGCTTGCTGCCGAAAAGGGCTTTGCGCGCCTTATGGAAGCTGTAAAAACAGTCAATGAGCTTACCACTGACCTTGAACAGCCTACTTCCCTGTCTATAGCTGAGTGGAAACAAAAATGTTATGATGCCCTTTTGGACGATTTCAACTCTCCTATCCTCATTGCGCATCTCTTTGAGGCCGTCAAGTGGATCTTCCAAGTGAAAAATGGTGAGGAAAAAATCGCTATCAGCGAACTCAAAGAGCTACAAACCCTGATGAATGCTTTTGTTTTTGATGTACTGGGTCTAAGAAGTGAAGAGCAAACTGCAGGAAATAATGATAAGCTTGATGGAGTGCTCCAGCTGCTGATCAATATGCGTATGGAAGCCCGTGCTAACAAGGATTTTGCACTCTCTGACAAGATTCGCGACGAACTCTTAGCACTCGGTATCCAGCTCAAAGACGGCAAAGAAGGAACCTCTTATAGCCTTAGCTAAGAAAATTTGCTTACTATGAGAAAGTTAGTAGTCCCCTTTTTTCTATTCTGTCAGTTTGCTTTTGTTCGAGCTCAGGAAGAAGCCTTTGCGGTAATCAATGACAAAGATGGTTATGTAAATGTACGAAAAGAAAAAAGTGCCCAAAGTAAGGTACTCAAGAAACTCAATAACAAGACCATTGTTTTTGTATATAATTACGATAAGTCAACTGATGGCAATTGGATTTATACCGATGAGGAAGGGTATATTTATAATGATAGGGTCAGGTGGATACATAAATTCCCTATAATAGCCAAAGGTATTGCCAAAGGAAATATTATTGTCTTTGAAGGAAAAGAAATTCAAGTCGTCCTTACTTCTGGAAAGTTTGACAAGAGCAAACATTCATTTGAATATTTCAAGGATTCTCCCACTGGAATAGAAGTAATAGATGATCAGCTCCCCTATGGTACTGATGGCAAAATGCCAACTACAGAATATAGAAGTATTGAGGTAAACATTCACGGAAAACAAGTATCTCTTCCCAAAGATGCTTATAACGATTTGTATGAACCTACTTTCCTTACAGACCATAATTCCGTCTATTATGACAAGGAAAGCGATATTCTCTATATAGTAGCTAATAATGATTATGCCGATCGTCCTTATAAGGTTTGTTGGCAGATTGAAAAAGGAAGCTACAAAGATAGAAAAGTAAGTGAGCTTGTCTACTAAGATATTAATCATTATGAAAAAAACGCTGGAGGACTTAGAATTCCCCGCCCTTTTAGCTTTAGTGGCTGTGCACACCCTCACTCCCAAAGGAAAGGAGAGAGTGCTTGCGCTAAAGCCATTGGTTAATAGGGAGGTAATCACGACACTCCTACAACAAACCAATGAGTACCTAACCTCCTTGGAGACACAAAACTATATCCCTTCTCATAATTTTGAGGAGATTGATCATGAAATTCGCTTCTTAGAGATAGAAAATAGTTTGTTAGAACCACATTCGTTTGCCAAAATACGAGCTTTGAGCCTGACGGTCAATGCACATCTGTTGTTTTTCAAGAAGTTTTTGGACTACTACCCTACTTTGGCTACCCTCTCTGAAGATATTCCCTATACAGAAGAAATCGTAAGGGCTATTGATAGTGTCTTGGATAAGTTTGGCGAAATCAAGTCCGATGCCTCCGAGAAGCTCTACCAAGTACGTGCCGAGATAGGAACACTCAAGGGGAAAATTAACCAAAGTTTCTCCCGTGCCCTATCCGAGTACAATGCGTTGGACTACTTGGATGATATCCGTGAAACGGTAGTGGAGAATAGGCGTGTGTTGGCTGTCAAAGCGGCCTATAAGCGCAAGGTACGCGGTACTGTACTGGGAAGTTCCAAGACAGGAAGCATCATCTATATAGAACCTTTGGTTACCGAACAATATTCGCGCGAACTCTCTCACCTGCTGCATGAGGAAAGGGAAGAGATAAGGCGTATCTTGCTCCGTCTTACCAATACTTTACGCTCTTTTGCCGAGTTACTCTCCCAAGAGCAAGATTACTTAGTCGGGATAGATGTAATCGCTGCCAAAGCGTATTTCGCCAAAGAGACCCATTCTCTCTTACCTGAATTCACTCAAGAGCGGGTATTGGAGCTTCGGGAGGCTTATCACCCCTTGCTTTACCTAAGCAATGCTAAGAAAGGCAAACAGACCTTTCCACAAACCATTCGCTTGGATGACGAGCAACGTATTATCGTTATCTCTGGCCCTAATGCAGGTGGAAAAAGTATTACGCTCAAGACCATTGGTTTGCTGCAACTGATGTTCCAAACAGGGTTGCTCCTACCTGTCCATCGCCTGAGCAAATTGCCTATGTTCACTCATATCTTAACTGATATTGGAGATAACCAATCTATTGAAAATCACCTAAGTACCTATAGCTATCGTCTCAAAAATATGAATTATTTCTTGAGGAAATGTAATGAGACGACCCTTTTCCTCATTGATGAGTTTGGAACAGGAAGTGACCCAGAACTCGGGGGGGCTTTGGCTGAAATATTCTTGGAAGAGTTCTATCACCGAAAGGCTTTCGGGGTGATTACAACCCACTATGCCAACCTAAAAATATTGGCCAACGAACTCCCCCATGCTACCAATGCCAATATGCTTTTCAATGATAAGACCTTGGAGCCTATCTACAAACTCATTGTAGGGGAGGCAGGTAGCTCCTTTACCTTTGAGGTGGCTCAGAAGAATGGTATTCCTTATAGCTTGATTAATAGAGCTAAAAAGCGTATCGAAAAAGGAAAGGTACGTTTTGATGCTACTATCGCCAAGCTACAAAAGGAGCGTTCGCAAATGGAAAAAACAACTTCTTCACTTAAGGAAGAGGAGGTCAGAACCCGTGAGGAGGCCAAGCGCTTGGAAACACTCAATAATAAAATACAAAGCAAACTCTCTTCTTATCAGGAACTCTACGACCAAAATCAGAAGTTTATCTATCTCGGAAGTAAGATTAATGAGATAGCCGAACGCTATTTTGAAGACAAGAAGCGCCGCCCTCTTATTTCAGAGTTCCTCAAAATTGTAGAGACAGAGAACAGCAAGCGAAAAGCAAAAAGCAAAAAGGAAAAAGAAGCCGAAGAAGCTCAAAAGAAACTTGCCCAAGAACAGCTACACAAGGAAATAGAAGCCGTACGCCAACAGAAAAAAATAGAAAAGAAAGCCCGTGAACACACTCTGAAACAGGAGAAGATCGCACAATTACAAGCCCTAAAGGTAGGAGATCGGGTACGTATCAAGGATAGCAAGGCCGTAGGGGTCATTGATAAAATAGAAAAGGACAAAGCGCTGATTAACTATGGGATATTCACTACCCTTACCGCACTTTCCCAGTTGGAATTGGTTGAAAAAGTCAAGAAAAAATAATCACTATGAGTCGTTATATCATTCTTTTTAGTGCCTTATTACTACTTGGGTGTCAGAAAAAACAAATGCAACTCCCACAGGTACAGGACACTAAAATTACTTCCGTGGAGGACTATTCCCAAGTCTATATCTCCTATGAGGAGACTTCTGAAGAGGCTAAGCTCAACGCCAATGGCCTGATCAGCTCCACCAACTGGGTACTTCATGTAGATAAGCGAAATAAGCTCAAAGAGGTAGCTCCACTTTTTATCAAGCTACAAGAGAAGCGGACAAACCCTCGCAACCCACATAGCAATCCTGATGCACACCTCTATATTTCTTTAGCCGATATACCTCATAAGCGTTTAGGTTTCATGGATGTAACAGAGCTCAATCTCCTCCCCTACGACCCTCAGAAGATGTCCGAATATGGGAATACCCCTATATATGTGTATCCTGACGGCTTTCGCCTGAAGGAGGACAATGGAGAGAAAACACCTTGGAATAAGTTCGGTGTATATAAAAATGTTTTTTATGTTTGGATTTTCAGTGGTGATATGACTTTTCAGCAGTTTGTAGATATTTATTATACAAGGTTACATCAGCAAACCGATAGAACTATCACACAGATAATGATCAATGATTAAGATAACCAATATCTTACAATTGACAATTAATAATTAACAATTATAAAAGTGCTTGACTTTCTAAACTTTAACTTTGTAGATTTGTTAGACATCGTCTTGGTGGGACTGATGCTCTACTACATCTATCGACTGCTCAAGGGTACCGTAGCCATTAGTATCTTTTTGGGTATTGTAATCATCTTTGTCATTTGGAAACTTACAGTGATTGTCAAGATGGAGCTGGTCAGCAGTATCTTAGGCCAGTTTATCAATGTAGGTTTCTTTGCCCTAATTGTAGTTTTCCAACAAGAAATCCGAAAGTTCCTCTTGGTACTCGGCTCTACCAATGTTCTTAAGAGTAAGAATTTACTTAAGAAGCTTTCTTTAAAAAAGACTTCCGAAGATAGTGGTATTGCTGCCCTATGTGAGACCCTTGTTTCAGCTTGTCGTAAGATGGGTAATGAGCGTACAGGGGCGCTTATTATCTTGGAGCGCAACCAGTCCTTAGAATTCGTGCGTGCCACAGGTGACAAAATGAATATTGAGCTAAACCAGCCTATTTTAGAGAGTATCTTTTATAAAAATAGCCCTCTACACGATGGGGCTATCGTGGTACAAGACGGCTTTATCGTAGCAACCCGTGTGATTCTCCCTGTAGTGGGACAGAGTGTGATTCCTAAGGAATATGGACTCAGACATCGTGCAGCGGTCTCTATCACTGAGAAAACCGATGCCTTAGCCTTAGTAGTTTCAGAAGAGACAGGAAAAATATCCTATATCAATAATAGTGAGTTTGTTCCCTATAGTACAGATAGTGAATTAGTTGCTATCCTAACCGAAGCCCTTTCCCAATGATACGTGAGGATTTTTTACAATACCTATGGGCACAGCACCTGCTCCCTACCACTTCCCTATTGCTTTCCAGTGGAGAACGATTGGATATTCTCTCCTATGGTGAGACCAATCCTTATGGGGGGCCAGACTTTTTCAATGCACGCCTACGTATTGGGGCGCTCCAGTGGGCAGGAAATGTAGAGCTACATACGGCTTCTTCCCAGTGGTACGCCCATCATCATGAGCAGGATCCAGCCTACGGAAACGTAATCCTCCATGTAGTATGGGAACATGATATAGAAGTATTTGATTTTCAACAGAATATCATCCCTACTTTAGAACTTAGACCTATCATTTCTCCTGATTTGGTAGAAAAATATACACTCTTACAACAGTCGCAAGCCTCCTTTATCCCTTGCGAAAAGCAAATCAATACCCTATCCAATCACCTTATAACCAACTGGTTAGACAGACTTTATACCGAACGCCTTCAGGAGAAAGCCCAACCTCTCTTAGCTCTTCTACAGGAGACCCAACAAGATTGGGAAGCAGTCTTTTTCTTAAGGTTACTCAGTAGTTTCGGGGGCAATATCAACGGAGAAGCTTTTTGGGAGGCTGGTAAGCAGCTCCCTTTCTCGGTAATCCGCAAACAAATGCATGAGCTTTCCCAGCTCGAGGCGCTCCTCATGGGGCAGTTACGCCTATTGGAGGCTACCGACATCAGCTGTCCTTACTATCGCTCACTGCAAAAAGAATATGAATACTTAGTCCATAAATATACCCTGCCACCAGCCTTTTTCAGGGTGCAGTTTGCCAAATTGCGTCCGCCTAACTTCCCTACCATTCGCCTGGCACAGATAGCGGCACTATACCATCAGGAATTATCGCTTTTCGATAGGTGTATGTCCTTGGAATCCTATGAGCAAGCGCTTGAACTATTTGGGAAAATTACTCCATCCCCTTATTGGAAAAACCATTTTTCCTTTGGAAAAGAGAGCAAGGAAAGCAGCAAGCGCCTTACCCCAGCACAGATAGCTAACTTGTGGATCAATACAATTGTCCCTATGCAATATGCTTTTGCGCACTCTCGTTGTAAGGATAACTTAGCCGACTGTAAAGCTAAAATGCGTGCTACACCCCCTGAACACAATAGTATATTAGAGCGTTGGGAAAGGCTCCTTTTACCCAATACCAATGCTCTAGAAAGCCAAGCCATCCTTCAGCTATATAAGAAATATTGTAACAAACATGCCTGTATGGCCTGTCAAATAGGACAGAATCTCCTAAAAAAGAAACCATGAACACCACCTTTACCAACATACGTATTTTCTTTGAACGCAACGGATTCAATGTCTCCTCTCGCTTAGCCGAACGTCTTGGCTTACGAGTGAAGTATGTTCGCCTGTTCTTCATCTATATCAGCTTTATCTTAGGAGCAGGCTTTGGCCTCTATTTTGCTTTTGCTTTTGCTTTGAAGATCAAGGATTTAATTCGAAGAAAACGCAGTTCTGTTTTTGATCTATAGAAGTGGGTATTACCGTTAAGGTCATCTATGCTATTTTGTTTTTACCCTTAACAAAGTATTCCCATACAATCGATTTCACTGTATAATAGGATTTTAAGGTAGGATTTTGGCGTTTGCGATAAAAATGAAGAAAATGCCTATAGAAAGAAAAATGTGCCCGTACAATAGCCCAAGTGCTCCTTAGTCTTCCTTGAAAAAAGAAACGTATTCCTGCTACCCCATCTAAGACCATTCTAAGAAATATAGTCAGTGCCCAATAGGGTTTAGGCAGATTCTTGAGTAGCATAAAAAGGCTATTGCGAAAATTTAGATACACTTTTTGCGGACTTCCCTCGGTAAGAGTAGCACCTCCTAAGTGATATATCTGTGATTGAGGAGTATAATAGGCCTCATACCCTTTGTTATGTGCACGCCAACAAAGATCAATCTCTTCCTGATGGGCAAAAAAATCTTCATCAAAGCCCTTTAGTGTATCAAATACTTCCTTTCTAATAAAAAAACACGCTCCTGAAGCCCAAAATATAGGTTTTTGCTCCTCATATTGGCCTTTGTCTTCCTCTATACTATCAAAAACACGCCCTCTACAGTAGGGAAATCCATATTTATCAATATAACCTCCTGCCGCTCCTGCATATTCAAAATAGTTTTTTTGTTTATAAGACTTTATTTTAGGTTGTAATATACTCACCTGAGGTTGTTGAGCAAAAATTTCTATAGGCGCCTCCAACCAATGAGGAGTTACCTCTACATCTGAGTTGAGTAAGCAATATACATCGGCAGGGATATGTTTTAGTCCCTCATTATACCCCTTCGCATAACCATAATTTTCAGGGTTTTGTACAATTTTTATTTGTGGATAATGGGTTTGTAGGAAAGCTACACTCTCATCAGTAGAAGCATTATCAATTACATAAAGAGCTGCCTCCGTGGAATAGCGAACTACAGAGGGGAGAAACTGTTCCAATAAATGTTTTCCATTCCAATTGAGAATAACGACAACCATATAATGATGACTAATGTGAATGACAAATACTAAATTTTATCCTTGATAATAAGCAAATGCTTGTTGTATAAGAGATTCTTCGACCTCTATATTCCATTTAGGCTTTCCTATTTCTTCTAATAATACGAAATATATACGCCCATAGGCATTCTTCTTATCATATTTGAGTAAATCCTGTATGGTTGCTATCTCCTGTGTAGAAAATTCTTCCTTAGGAAAATAATCTAAAAGAATAGCCTTTATCTGCTCTACTTTTTCCCAAGGAAAGTGCAAGAGCTTATGAGAGAGGAAAGCGGCTAAGACCATTCCGATGGCCACAGCCTCTCCATGTAACAAACGCTTGGGACGGTGTGCCAAACAGTAAGATTCTATGGCATGACCAAGTGTATGACCAAAATTCAATATCTTGCGAAGCCCTTGTTCCCTAGGATCTTGCTCTACTACCCTATGCTTAATCAACACCGATTCATAGATGATTTCCTCCAAATCATCCGTGGTAAGATCCGAAAGCTGCTTCATCTTCTCCCAGTAATCAGCAGACTGTATCAGTCCATGCTTGAACATCTCAGCTAAGCCACTGCGGAACTCCTCTTTAGGAAGGGTATTGAGATAATTGACATCTATCAAAAGGAGTTGCGGATTGTTAATCACTCCTATTTGATTCTTGAGTACGCCCAAGTCCACTCCTGTTTTCCCGCCAATAGAGGCATCGACCATGGCCAAAAGAGAGGTCGGAATATTGATAAAATCAATCCCTCTCATAAAAGTAGATGCTACAAAACCTCCCATATCAGTCACCACGCCACCTCCTATATTGATAAGCAAGCTCTTCCGATCTCCCTCTAAGTCGGAGAGCGTTTGCCAAAGCGAAAGACAAGTCTCCAAATCCTTATGCTCTTCTCCTGCTTCTACTTCTATGACTTCCACTTCGAAAGGAAGCCTTTGCAGGAAGGCATAAACACAACACTCATGGGTATGGGTATCAGAAAGGACAAATATTTTAGAATATTTCTTCTCCTTTATATAAGCTGCTAAGTATTTGTAGCCAGCTTCTCCAAAATAGATCGTATAATCTTTGGTATCAATTTTTTTAGCTTCCATAGGTAATTATTAAGCTTTTTTGAAAGGCTTCACGTTTTCCATCACGTACTTCAATGATTCCACAATAAATATAGCCTTGTTTCTGTAGAATATGTTTCATAACATCGTTGTCAAAGTTGGTATCTACTCTTATAGACCCTATTCCTTTGAAGACAGCTGTTTTTTCTGCCTCCTGTATGAGGTAGCTTCCTAATCCTTTTCCTTTCCCTTGGGGGCTAACAGCCATTCTATGAATTACAATATAGGGAGCTTCATCAAGCCAAGCCCCCTCTATTTTTTGATAGGTAGGTTCTCCATCCCCACTGATAGCCATATAGGCGATAACCTCTCCTTGCTCCTCTACTACATAACCATAGCACCGTGCTATATCTTGTGCTATAGTCTCCCTAAAGGGATAACCATCTTGCCACTGTTGGCTTCCTCTTTGTCGCATGGTTTCCTTAGCATAAAGAATAATTTGCCAAATGGCTTCTAAGTCGCCTATTTGTGCTTGCCTGAATAACATATAAGTTTTGAGTTTTGAGTTCTGAGTTTTTAATTTTGAGTTTCTTCTAACCTTAGATGCAAAACCATTCGTCCCTACACCTGCATAATTTTAGCCCTATCTTTGCATTAGTCATTGATTACTTCTCTATTGCTAAGATAATTACGCCACTTTTCTATACATTGTTGCATATCTTGAGGAATCTCGCTATCGAAGCGGAGCATCTCTCCTGTAGAGGGTTTCTCTATACCCAAGGTTTTGGCATGAAGCGCCTGGCGAGGGAGGAGCTTAAAGCAGTTCTCTACAAACTGTTTGTACTTAGCCGAGGTAGTTCCCTTGAGTATCTTATCCCCTCCATAGCGTTCGTCATTGAAAAGTGGATGTCCTATATGGGTAAAGTGTGCCCGAATCTGGTGAGTACGACCTGTTTCTAAGCGACAAGAGACCAAAGTCACATAGCCAAAACGTTCCAATACCTTATAATGGGTAATAGCTTCCTTGCCCTCACTGCCATCGGGGAAGACTGCCATTTGGAGCCTATTTTTAGGATGCCTTCCAATATGTCCTATGATGGTTGCCTCATCCTCGGGAAGGTTCCCCCATACAAGAGCGACATACTCCCGCTCACTGGTCTTATTAAAAAACTGCTTGGCTAAGTGATTCATCGCCTCCTCTGTTTTAGCCACCACTAACAAGCCACTGGTATCTTTATCTATTCGGTGTACCAAACCAGGGCGATCAGAGCTATTCTTAGGCAAATGCTCAAAATGATAAATCAGCCCATTGATAAGTGTTCCTTGGTAGTTACCATGTCCTGGATGTACCACCAAGCCAGCAGGCTTATTGATAATAATCAGCTCCTCATCCTCATAGACTATATCCAAGGGGATAGGCTCAGGTACTAAGAGATATTCATGAGGAGGATGGGCAAACATCACCTTGACTTCATCATTGGCCTTCACCCTATGATTGGCCTTCACAGCTACTCCATTGACAAATATATTTCCATCCTTGGCGGCCTGTTGTACCTTGTTACGAGAAGCATTCTCGACGAAATTCATCAAAAACTTATCCACGCGTAGTGGCTCTTGTCCTTTTCCTGCCTTGAAACTATAATGCTCGTATAGCTCATCATCCGTTATTAGTTCTTCCTCTGCCATTTGTTCGTTTTGAATTATTAGTTATTCTTTATTATTCACTTAACAGTATTCTCCTCCATCTTTTTCTTGTATTTATATATTTTTCCAATTCTTGTTTGGCATTTTTCTCTAACGCACGAGCTTCATACTCCTGCATCACTTCCTTCTGATATCTGGTTTTAAGTTTTACAGAGGGCTCTTTGTAAGAGATTCTATGTTTTTCATCAGAAATTAGGATTGTATCACACCTAAATATTCCTTCTTTGGTATTATCAGAGAGAAGAAGTTGGAAGAAAGCATCTTTGCGCTTCCCTCTTAAGTTTCCTTCAAAGAAAGTCATAAATAAAATACGCCCTTTTCCTTTTTTTCTTAGACCAAAGAAGAGGCTTATCTGCTCTTTTTTATCTTTGATGGGGATACTTTGCAGCATCTTAGCATAAGCCTCCTTGAGTGGCTCCTCTTTTGAAGGATCTGCTATTATCAAGCTCTTAGTCATCGCTTCAAAATTCTTCGTAACAAAATCATATATCAAGTCTGTAAGTTCATTTTCTCTGTAGGCCCATTGTTTTTCTCCTTCTACATAGAGCCTATAGCCTTGTTGAGCCAAGCATGAAGTACTTATAAGCAAGAATAGAGATAAATAGTATATTTTTTTCATAGCTGTATATGTAAAAAACACCAATTGCATTGTATAACAAATGTAATTGGTGTGAATCAAAAAGGTAAATTTCGTTAGCTTAAAGCATTGATTTTTGCTATAATTGTATTTACTTCTCCTTCAAAATTTTTAAGAAGTTGTTTGTAGAAAGCTCCTTTATTTTCAGTAGGATGGTTGATTTGTTCAAGATATTTGTCATAAGTGCGATAGATTTCATCTACAATTGCTCTTGATTCTTCATTTTTTTTATCAGTAACCAATTCCCAAATAATAAGGGTTTCTACCAATTCTCCCAATACAGAAGCTACATTCTTTTTTAAACGTCTTACGCTTGCCATAAAATTTATTTTTACAAGATTATTTATTCATTTCCTTTTTGGAAAAGGACATCTTTCATTGAGAAGACTCCTTTTTTACCTATAATCCATTCGGCGGCCAATACTGCTCCCAAAGCGAATCCATCTCTGCTATGTGCGGTATGCTTGATTTCAAGTGTATCTACCACACTTTTATAGGTAACAGTATGAGTACCTGGTACATTTTCTATACGCTTGGCCGTAATAGGGATTTTATCTTCAGTAGTTTCACCCAACTCCCAACCTACCTTATCTGTCTGCTCGATAATCTCTTGAGCTAAGGTAATGGCGGTTCCACTGGGGGCATCGAGCTTCTGAGTATGATGTATTTCTTCTATGGAAATAGCATATTCAGGATGCCGTTGCATCAGTTGTGCCAAGGTCTTGTTCAGCTCAAAGAAGATATTCACTCCTATACTAAAATTGGAGGCGTATAGGAAAGCCGTATTATGTGCCTTGCACAAGGCGACGGCCTCTGGATATTTCTCAAGCCAACCTGTGGTACCTGCTATGGTAGGTACTCCCAAGGATAGCGCCTTTGTGATATTGGCAAAGGCACTCTGAGGGGTACTGAACTCTATTGCTACTTGTACTTGTGAGAGATCATAATCCCCTGGGGCATCTACCTTTAGGGCTATTTCATGACCTCTTTCCAAGGCAATACGTTCGATGGTTTTACCCATTTTCCCATAACCTAATAGGGCTATCTTCATTCTTTGTAAGATGTTAATTTGTTTTTTATTGAAAACAGGGCAAAGGTAAGGAAAAAAATACTATACAACAAATTTTCTTATCAACAATTTAGAATTTTTGCTTGATATGTCTCCAGCGATAATCTCGTATCCATTTACCCTCTTCTGGGGTTACCAGAAAGGGTTGTTTTTCCTTTTTGGCCTTAAGGTATCCCTTCATATAATCCCAAAACAAGCGCAAGCTTTTCTTACGGTAAGCCAGCTTAGCACTTGCTAAAAGGGAAAGCAGCCCACCATAGCGCAATCGGTAGAACATTCCTCCTTGCATATACAGAGCTTGGGCATTGTAGCGGCTTGCCGTAGGGCGTAAGTGCTTCACTACCAAGTCCTCTATAACCAACAACTCCCATCCGTGATATTGAGCCAATAGCTCATCCAAGGTATCCCATCCCATGGCTTCTCGAAGCCCGCCGATAGCCTCAAAACATTCTTTTCGATAACTCTTCAGCGCTCCACGAAGATGATTTTTATTGGTTAAGTTCTCCTTGATCCATTTTCCTTCTTTTTCTATACTACAAACCCCTCCACACATCCCCAAATGAAGATTTTGAAGATAGTGAGTTTGCAAGGTTTCTAAGTATTGAGGAGGGAAAATGAGGTCTGCATCGAACTTACAGATAATATCTACCTCTTCCAAGAACTCCAAACCAGCATTAAAGGCTTGTACGATCTTAGCACCTGGAAGGCGTTGCTCACTGGAACTACGGTAAAGGGTTCGAACAGATGGATATCTTTGGCAATAAGTAGCCAATATTTCGGCAGTAGAATCGGTAGAATTGTCATCTACCACCACAATTCTATAAGCAGGGAGCGTTTGTCCTAGAAGAGAATCTAAGGTCTGTGCCAAGACAGCTCCCTCATTATGGGCAGGGATAATAATTCCAAATCGTATAGGCTGTTCTTTCAAATCTATGGGAGTAAAGTAAAATTAGGATAGGTTATAAGTTCCTTTTTTTGATTTTCAAACTGATCTTTGCTGATGGCACGGGTACAGTGTTCATGTAAAAAGACCTTATAGCCTAAGTTAAGCGCATCTATCATCGAGTAATAGACACAATAATCTGCTGCCAAACCAGCAAAATGGAGCTCGTCCAAGTGCAAGCCCTTTAGATAACCATCGAGGCCTGTTTCCTTGAGTTTTTGATTATCAAAAAAAGCACTATAGCTATCTATATCAGGATTCGTTCCTTTTCGGAAAATAGCATTTATGGCCTTTGTATGTAGCTCTGGGAAAAAATTTGCGCCTTCGCTCCCCTGTACACAATGGGGAGGCCAAAGAGTTTGCTGGTAATCATCCTTAGTGATAGATTCAAAAGCCTTCTTACCCGCATGAAGTGTAAAGAAGCTAAAATGATTTCCTGGATGCCAATCTTGGGTAGCGATCACATGAGAAAACTGTGGAATGAGTTGATTGACAGGCTCTATGATAGACCTACCATCAGGAACAGGAAGTTCTCCTGTAATAAAATCATTCTGAATATCTATAAGTATCAATACGCTATTCATAATGTATAGATTTTATTTAATTTCAAATATGACTGTATATTCTGTCTGTAATTCTATAGGAAAGAAGTCAGGTATATAGAGCGATAATGAACTTCACATGAGAATATGTGAAATTCATTATCTAAACTCCTTTTAGGTAAGTATAAGTATCAAGGCAATCACTATCCCTGTAAGTGCGCCCCATTGAAGCCCCATTAGGAACTGTTTCTTGTTTTTCTCAGTCATAACAATAGATTTAGCGAGTTTCTTTGTATTTTTTCAAGAATCTCTCAATAGGGTTATCACAAGCATCAACCCCTTCTTCGAAGCTCTTGAATTGTTTTTTTACCACGAAGCTATCTCCGGGTACATTTACCTTTATCTCCACTATTTTATTCTCTTTGGCAGTGGTATTATCTAACTTTAAATAGACATCAGCATCTATGATCTTATCATAGAAAAGATCCAATTTGTCCATTTTTTTCTGAATGAAGTCTACCAACTTTTGGTCTACTGTAAAACCGACATTGTGCAAATTTACTTTCATAATCTGAAAAATTTAAAATTAGTACTATTTTTTTGTCATCCTCGGATGCGCATTTTGGTATTGATTCTTGAGCTCAGCTATACTGCTATGCGTATATACCTGAGTGGCTGCCAGCCCTGCATGGCCTAATAGCTCTTTTACAGCATTAAGGTCTGCCCCATTGTCCAAAAGGTGTGTAGCAAAGGAATGTCGCAGTACATGCGGGCTTTTCTTCTGCTTTGTTGTGGCACTGCTAAAATACGAATTTATTATATTATACACAAGTTTTGGATACATTTTTTTTCCTGTATCCGTGAGAAATAAATATATTTCATTGGTTTCTAAAGACTTACGTGAGAATAAATAGCTCTGTAGGCTTTCTATCACTGAAGGAATTAAGGGTATTATACGCTCCTTACTGCGCTTTCCCAGTACTTTTATTGTTTGTTGAGAGAAGTCTATGTCACTTATTTTCAGCTCTATAAGCTCTGCCCGACGCATTCCTGTAGCATAGAATAGTTCTATTATGGTTCTATTTCTTACTTGAGGATAGGCTTCCCCTTGCTCCACTTGAGAGAGTACAGCCTCTATTTCCTTCTCAGAGAAGGGAATAGAGATTTTTTTCTGTGTTTTCAGTGGAATATGTTGCAGAAATGGACTACTACTAATCTTCAAAGTACGTACTAAAAAAGCATAATAGGCCTTCAGAGAGGCTATCTTCCGATTGATAGTTCTATTGGTTATCCCACTTTCTACCAAATGGATGATCCATGAACGAATCAAAGGATAATTCACCTGAGAGAGTTCCATCGTGGCATCTTTCTCTTTTAGGTAAGTGGCAAATTCCTCCACATCTGCAAGGTAAGCCGTTACAGTATGTAGGGAATACTTCTTCTCCAAAGATAAGTAATTCTTGAATGTTTCCATTTCACTTTAGAATAAGAAACCACCATTGCGAATAGTACTGCCCAAGATAAGTAAGGTGACCGCAATCAAGGTTACACATAGGATATGTATCGCCATCTCAGGGAGCTTTTGAATTTGCCCCTTGGCGAGCTTGGGGAGCACCCTTGTTTGGGCACTGATGGCAAAGCAAATGGTAGTGAGTAGCCCAATGATTTTCAATGACACCACCGTCTCCACTCCTGAGGCAAAGGAAAACCACGAAGACAGTGGTGCATTGAGGTCATAGGCCATCAAAATCCCTGTAATGACCAGAAGGAGCAATGAAGGCATCCCTATAGGTTCATAAGTCTTCTCAAAACGAGAGATAAAATCAAAATTCTTATGCTTAAGCGCCTTAGGCAAAAAGCCCAAGAGCAAGACCAAATGCCCTCCTACCCAAACAGTTGCACTGATCAGGTGAATGATGAGTAGTATATGATGTTTGTCCATATAACAGCTTATTACTATTTGTTCTTAATAGAAGAGCAAATGTACGAAATAATTTAGGATAAACGAAACTTTTTCTTGAAAAAATTCTTCCTTGATTATTAGTCAATTATTTATATCTTTTTTGTATATTTGTCCCTTGATAAGAAATATTCCACTTATAATGAACAGACCTCTTCTTTTGCTGCTGTTATTTGCTTGCTCTTGGGCAAGTAGGGCTAATATGGCAGAGCCAACTATGAGAGGGACTTCTCATTCTTGTCTTATTCTTACCGATGCTTGCAGCGTAACCCATGAGAAGATTTTTGCTGAAATCATCAAAGATAATAAGGATTCCTTTAATGATTATATCATCCGCTTTAGGGCAAAATATCATATCTCCTCTGCTAAAGAACAATCTATACCGCTGCTCTTTATGGCTTCTAACTATCTAAATGACCAGCAGGTTTTTGTAAATGGACAAGCCATTCCTACAAGCCCCATTGACCAGGAACAGGACTATCCTTTTCTAAGACAAAAGGAAATTACCGATACCCTGCAATATACTAATGTCCCCACTGAATACCATACCTATACCAAGTACTATGTTTCCTATGATGGAGAAGAAGAGCTTGAGGTCATTCCCTCTCAGCTCATTTACTTTACAGCTCCTCTTAAGGCAGGAGAAAATGTGATAGAGGTTAGCTATAGTGCTTTCCCTACTACTTTCCGTTATGGGTTTCTGCCCCCTTATATCTTCGAATACAGCTTATATCCTTCCAAATTTTGGAAAACTTTCCCTGAGATAGAAGTTGAAATTCACTTCCCCAAGGAATTAGAATTCAAGCAATCCTCTATGGAAGAAGATGAATATACAGTAAATAACCAACTTTTTCAAGGAAAAATCAAGGATATTCGCACCTCTGGTGATTGCTATTGGCGATTTACTCCCAAGCCTTCTTGGATAGGTCGCCTCCTCCTTACCATAGACCCTTTTGGAATTGGGGTTCTTTTCTTTTTAGTTGCCGCAGGGCTACACCTCTATACTATTAGAAGAAAAAGCAAATGGGGCTTATGGTTAGGTGCCTTTTTAGTACCACTGCTTTTTTATGTAGGTTTCTTAGGGGCTTATCCTTTTATTGATTGGGTCTTAGGAAAAAGATCGTTACACGGATATATTTTCTTAATAGTATTCACTTATCCTATTTTTCTTATGTTCTATGGGATATTCACTTTTCTTTACTATAAACATGAAAAAAATAAAATTTAAAGATATATGTCATTAATCAAATCTATTTCAGGTATTCGCGGTACCATAGGAGGCAAGGTAGATGATAACCTTACCCCTATTGATGCAGTCAAGTTTGCCGCTGCTTACGGCTCTTGGCTCAAAGGACAATCAGGCAAAGAACATGTCAAGGTAGTCATCGGGCGAGATGCACGTATCTCTGGTGAGATGATCCAAAATTTAGTACAGTACACCCTTATTGGCTTGGGAATTGATGTGGTCAATATAGGCCTTAGTACCACCCCTACCGTGGAAGTAGCCGTCCCTTTGGAAAAGGCCGATGGAGGCATTATCCTCACTGCTAGCCATAATCCTAAGGAGTGGAATGCCCTAAAACTCCTTAATGACAAAGGAGAGTTTGTCTCTGACCAAGATGGCAAGGCTATTTTGAAAATTGCTCAAGAGAATGATTTTTCCTTTGCCTCAGTAGATCACTTAGGCAAACTAACGCATGATGATCGATATATTGACCTTCATATAGAAAAGGTACTTGCCCTCCCTTTAGTTAGTCCCGAAGCCATCCAGAAAAAGAAATTCCGTGTAGTAGTGGATGCAGTCAATTCCACCGGTGGGATAGCCATTCCAAGCCTCTTGGAGCGATTGGGCGTGGAGGTTGTCAAGCTCTATTGTGAACCTAATGGACACTTCCCTCACAACCCCGAACCTCTAAAGGAACACTTGGGGGATATTTGCAAAAGAGTGGTAGAAGAAAAAGCAGATTTCGGTATCGTTGTGGATCCTGATGTAGACCGCTTGGCCTTTATTACCGACCAAGGAGAGATGTTCGGCGAGGAATATACCTTGGTAGCTTGTGCGGATTATGTACTGAGCAAAGCCAAAGGCAATGTAGTCTCCAATCTTTCTTCCTCCCGTGCCTTGCGCGATATTGCCCAAAAGCATGGCGTTAGCTATTCAGCGGCAGCAGTAGGGGAAGTGAATGTCGTGACTGAGATGAAGCGCGTAGAAGCTATCATCGGTGGTGAAGGCAATGGGGGGATTATCTACCCTGAGCTACACTATGGACGTGATGCCTTGGTAGGGGTTGCCTTATTCCTATCCCTTTTGGCTGAGAGAGGCGGCAGCGTACAACAACTCCGTGAGAGCTATCCTGCTTACTTTATGAGTAAGAACAAAATACAACTCACAGAACAGATCAATCCTGACCAAATCCTCAGGGCCATGGAACAGAAATACGCTCATGAACAGACCACCACTATTGATGGCCTTAAAATAGACTTTGCCGATAGCTGGGTACACCTTAGAAAATCCAATACAGAACCCATTATCCGTATCTATACCGAGGCAAAAAGTCAGAAAGAAGCCGATGCCTTAGCCCAACGCTTTATTCAGGAGATGCAGGCTCTTATCTAACCCAATCCCTTGCTTATGAATATGTATATTACCTTGGCTATCTTAGTGATTGCCTCTGCTTTCTTTATGGCAGGGAAAATCCGTTCGGACTTGGTAGCACTTTCCTCCCTACTCCTATTAGTCCTCTTTGGTATCTTATCGCCTGAGGAAGCCTTATCAGGCTTCTCCAATTCGGTGGTGGTGATGATGATAGGGCTTTTCGTAGTGGGAGGGGCTATCTTCCAAACAGGACTGGCCAAAATGATTAGCAACAAACTGCTCAAGCTCGCTGGCAAGAGTGAGCTGAAGCTCTTCGTTCTGGTCATCTTGGCCACCTCCTTCATCGGTGCCTTTGTGAGTAATACAGGGACGGTTGCCCTGATGCTTCCCGTTGTAGTAAGTATGGCTATGAGTGCCAATATCAACTCCTCTCGCCTACTCATGCCGCTGGCTTTTGCCAGTAGCTTAGGGGGGATGATGACCCTTATTGGGACACCGCCCAATCTAATCATCAATGAAGAGCTAATTAAGCATGGTTTCCCTTCCCTGACCTTCTTCTCCTTTACCCCTGTAGGATTAGTTGCCCTTGCGGTAGGGCTGTTATACCTTATTCCTGTAAGCAAGCGCTTTCTGAACAAGACAGACCCACACAAGGAAAGCAAGAAGGATGGCAAATCCCTTTCTGACCTTATGGACGAATACCAACTCTCCAAGGATATCCACTTGGTGATGATTGGGAAAAATGCCCCTTTTGTAGGAAAAACACTTTTGGAGAGCCATATAGCCGACAAATATGAGGTCAATGTCACCGAAATCCTACGCAAACCCAGCCTCAATAGCTCTATTTTCCAAAATCCCAATCGTGAATTGGCACAAGCTGGTACGGTTCTCAACGAAGGAGATATCCTTTTTGTTCAGGGGGATATTCGCAAAATAGAGGCCATGGCCTGGGAGAAGTCCTTGAGCCTGATAGAAGACAAGTTTACCTCTCAAGAGGAGCTGATGAACTCTCAAAAGCATGGAATTGCCGAGGTACTGATTACCTCTACCTCACGCCTGGTGAATCTACCTATCAAGAAATCAAAATTCAGAGAGCAATTCTCCCTCAATATTCTGGGTATGCAACGCAATGAGAGCTATATCCTTAAGAACTTAAAAGACCAACGTATCCATTCGGGGGATATCCTCTTAGTACAGGGCTCTTGGAAGGATATTGCCCGACTCAATGACCAACATAGACACCTGATTGTACTGGGACAACCTCTCAAGGAAGCCTCCAAGGTAACCCTAACTCATAAGGCTCCCATAGCAGGAATCATTATGTTGCTTATGGTCATGAGCATGATGTTTGATTTTATCCCTATACAACCAGTAACAGCTGTATTGGTTGCCTCCCTACTGATGGTCTTCTCTGGAGCACTTCCCAACGTAGAGGCCGCCTACAAGACCATCAACTGGGAAAGTGTCGTCTTGATTGCCGCTATGCTCCCTATGGCCTTAGCCTTAGAAAAAACAGGGGCTTCGGCATGGGTGTCTCAAATGCTTGTAGGAAAATTGGGAGGCTATAGCCCTTATATCCTTTTAGCAAGTATCTACTTTACCACTTCGCTACTTACCATGTTTATTAGCAATACGGCTACAGCCATCCTAATTGCCCCTATTGCTATGAGTGCAGCTACCAGTATGGGGATCAATCCTTTGCCGCTACTCATTGCCGTATCAGTAGGTGCCAGTATGTGCTTTGCCTCTCCCTTTTCTACACCTCCCAATGCCTTGGTGATGTCGGCCGGACGCTATACTTTTATGGATTATGTAAAAGTGGGGCTTCCCTTACAGATACTCATGGGAATTGTAATGATTTTATTTTTACCACTATTATTTCCTTTCTAATACAAAGAGAGCGGCAATCCTGTAGGATTGCCGCTCTCTTTGCAAAAAACACTATTTAATATCATCAAAGTCATCAATAGTGAATGATGCCCCTTCTTTATCTTTATTAGCAGGAGAAAACGTCTTTTTGAAATCTTTTTGATGTTTCTCAGAGATTACTTCTTCACCTTTTTCTTCGAATACATAAGAGGTCATCTCATCCAAGATTTCTCTAAATGCATTAAAGTCTTCTTTATAAAGATAAATTTTATGTTTTTGATAATGAGAAGACCCATCATCATGAGTGAACTTTTTGCTCTCTGTTATCGTCAAATAATAATCACCAGCCTTGGTGCCGCGAATATCAAAGAAATAAGTTCTACGGCCTGCTCTTAGAGCTTTTGAGAAAATTTCATTGTTTTCTCCTTCATTTTCATACATATGTTCTATATTTTTAAGTATAACAATTATTTTATTGTATCATATTCTATAATGAAGATATCTTCATTTTCTTTTTTAAAGTAATAGTTCTCTCGACCAAATTTTTCTCTCCCTTCATCTGTACTAATCTCCTTGATCGCCTTCCTATCTTTAACTATTTCCTTCTGAAGAAATTCTTTTTGTCGCCTTAGTGATTCTATTTCTCTATTAAGTTTTATATGAGAGAGCAGAGAGTTCGAATCAAAGAATAGCATCCATATTCCAAAGATGAGTATGTAAAGCAAATAAGCATATTTCTTTTTATAAGCCTGAAAATCTATCATCATTATTGGATTCTATTATGGACAATGGTTTTAACAATATCAATAGCTACCTTATTATGTCGATTATTGGGAATAATAAGATCGGCAAACTCCTTGGTAGGCTCTATAAATTGCTGATGCATGGGCTTGAGCATATTCTGATAGCGATTGAGTACCTCTTGTATATCTCTTCCCCTCTCTGTGGTATCTCTTCTGATGCGCCTTATCAAACGTTCATCAGAGTCGGCATGTACGAATATTTTAATATCAAAAAGGTCTCTTAGGTCTTGATGGGAAAAAATCAAAATTCCCTCTACAATAATGACTTTACAAGGCTCAATAGGCACCACCTCTGGCATTCTATTATGCTCAACAAAGGAATAAGTAGGTTGCATAATTGTTTTCCCTTGCTTAAGCTGGAAGAGATGCTCCTTGAGCAAATCAAAATCCAAAGATTTAGGGTGATCAAAATTCACCTTGGTTCTCTCCTCAAAACTCAGATGCGACAAGTCCTTATAATAAGCATCTTGTGAAATTACATTTACTTCTCCCTGTGGTATTTCCTCAATGATTTGATTAACTACTGTTGTCTTACCACAACCCGTACCTCCTGTTATTCCTATAAGTAACATCCCATGTAAATTTGTGCAAATGTAATTATTTTTCTCGACTTGAAAAAATTGTTTTTCTTAAAATATAGTTCTAATTAAGGTTAAAAATCCTCCTTGAAAAAGTCCTCATATTCTTGCCAAAATGCCTCTACTTGGTGCATATTAGTACTTAAAAACTCCATAACTTGTTGCCACGTATCTTTATTATAAATACATACTTGCTGTTTTTCTACCCATATACGTGCTATTTCTTTCCCATTTTCTAAGAAATAATGTTGTTCGAAATTGTTTTCAGGAAGAAAATCCGTCAATATACGCTTCAAAGACACGAATTTATTAAAATACTTCTCTCTTTCTTCGCTATCTCCTTCTATATCTATACAGATCATGGCTTTTTTATTATCAAAATAAAATCTGAATTGGATAGCCTTAACTCCTGTACGATATAAGCTCCACTTATGAGGAAAAGATTTTCCAAAAGACACCCAAAATTCTTGTCTGAGCTTAGCTGCTTCCTCTTTACTATACATTTATTGATGGTGATAAGGTTCATTATTGAGTATGGTAAAAGCTCTATAGAGCTGCTCCACAAAGAATAATCGTACTATCTGATGCGAAAAAGTCATCTTGGAGAGCGAACATGTACTATTGGCTCTTTGATATACTTTTTCTGAAAATCCATAAGGCCCTCCTATGACAAATATACACTGCTTAGTCCCTGTGTTCATTATTTTTTGTAAGTAAGAAGCAAACTCCATTGAAGTATATTCCTTTCCTTTTTCATCCAAAAGAATTAGTAGATCGTTATGGGCTATTTGTTTTAAAAGTAATACTCCTTCCTTATTTTTTTGCTCCTCTTGAGAGATATTCTTTGTATTTTTAAGATCAGGAATGATTTCGATCTCAAATTTTATATAGAATTGTAGTCTTTTTCTATAGTCTTCAATTATTTTTTCTAACAACGATACATCGGTTTTACCTACTACAAGTAACTTTATAGTCATGTTAAGTTATTTTTTTCTCATCATCATCCAATATACGCTTTATTGCATAGATTGTATGGGTGATTTCTTGTGCATCTACATCATAAATTCCCTTTGGAATAATACGATCAACACGAACCTTTCCATAAGCATGAATAATATACCCTGTTTGAATCAGGATACCTACATGAATAATCTGTCCCATATTATTATTGAAAAAAATCAGATCACCTACCTCGGCATCATCTAAGGTAGGAATACTTTTCTCAATAGCTTCATACTGTGAGAAAATATCACGAGGAATCGGAATACCCATAATTTTATAGACCATTTGTACAAAGCCTGCTTCATCAATCCCAAAAGGAGATTTTCCTCCCCATATATAAGGTGTATTGAGGTATTTCAATGCTATTTCTACTATATTCTTTCGCAATATTTTCCTTTGTACCTCTCCAGAGAACAGATGCCCTATGAAGGGGGCATTACTCACTGTGGCTCCTATACAAATGGGCAAAAGATCATAGTCTTTCTCACTAACTTGTACATAATCCACCATATCCGATGCGTATCTTGGAATTACTTTTTTAGCTTCCTCATAAGTTGTTTCACTTATGGGGCACAATTGCCTGGCTTCGACCCAGCCTTCGTACTTATCATAATCAGTACGCACATAACACCAATCATCTTCTTCTTTTATTATGAAGCATAGTTCACCATATAATAATTGAGAAATCTGTTCACTTTTGTGGGAGGCTTCATCCCGCAGAGGTACTATACTCAAATGACATATAGCATACATAATTTATTTCTTATAAGAGTACAATATTACGATATTTTTTCTGATTAAGCAAATTTATTTTGCATGTAAAAGAAAAGAGGCATGTGGGATTATGCCTCTTTTCAATAAACTTATGCTATCAAGTACTATTATGCTAACATAGTAACTGGATTTTCTATATAAGCCTTTAAGGTTTGTAGGAACTGTGCTCCTGTGGCACCATCTATAGTACGGTGATCACAAGCCAAGCAAAGCTTCATTGTATGCCCCACTACGATCTGTCCGTTCTTCACGACTGGCTTTTCAATGATAGCTCCTACAGAGAGAATAGCAGAGTTAGGCTGATTAACAATAGAAGTAAATTGCTCTACGCCGAACATACCCAAGTTGGAAACGGTAAAGGTGCTACCTTCCATTTCAGCTGGAGTTAGTTTCTTATTACGAGCTTTTCCTGCCAAGTCTTTTACCAATACCCCTATTTGAGAAAGACCTAAGCTATCTGCAAATTTAAGTACTGGTACTACCAATCCATCTTCTATTGCTACAGCAACTCCAATATGGATATGTTTGTTATATACAGTTACATCTCCCTTCCAAGAAGTGTTTACTTGTGGGTGTTTTCTAAGCGCCATAGCACAAGCCTTCACTACCATATCATTGAAAGATACCTTTGTATCAGGTAAGTTATTGATTTGGCTACGTGAAGCCATTGCATTTTCCATATCTACCTCAATGGTAAGGTAGTAATGAGGTGCAGTAAACTTAGATTCAGAAAGACGTTTTGCAATGGTCTTACGCATTTGAGAGTTCTTCACCTCTTCGGTAACTTCCACTCCTACAGGAACATAAGCTGCTGGAGCAGCTGCTTTTTCAGCAGAGACAGTTGCCGCAGCCGGTTTGGCTGATGGCGTAAATCCTTCTACGTCTTTGCGTACAATACGTCCATTTTCACCACTTCCTTTTACTTCAGAGAGGTTAATTCCCTTATCTTGGGCGATTTTCTTAGCTAAAGGAGAGGCAAATACACGTCCGTCAGTAGCTGTTGCAGCTGGGGCTGCAGGAGCAGCCGCTTTAGGTGCTTCTGCCTTAGCAGGAGCAGCCGCAGGTACTGCACTACCTCCTTGAGCTGCCGCTAATACTGCATTTACATCAGTACCAGCAGGACCTATAATAGCCAATAAGGAATCAATAGGAGCTGATTCTCCTTCTTTGATACCTATATATAATAGCGTACCTGTATAGAAAGATTCAAACTCCATAGTGGCTTTGTCTGTTTCTATCTCAGCCAAAATATCTCCTTCTTTTACGGTATCTCCTACTTTCTTAAGCCAAGAGGCTACAGTACCTTCTGTCATAGTATCGCTTAGGCGAGGCATGGTGACGATCTGTACTCCTTCAGGCATAGCTGCTGGAGCACTTGCAGGAGCAGCGGCTGGTGCCTCTGAGGCAGCAGGGGCTGGTGCAGCGGCAAAAGCAGCAGCGGCTCCACCACCTATAAGAGCTGATATATCTTCGCCTTTCTCACCAATAATAGCCAAAAGGGTATCCACAGGAGCGGTTTCTCCTTCTTTTAGTCCAATATATAATAAGGTACCTGCATAGAAAGATTCAAACTCCATAGTAGCCTTATCGGTTTCTATTTCAGCGAGAATATCACCTTCTTTTACAGTATCACCTACTTTTTTGAGCCATTTTGCTACGACTCCTTCTTCCATGGTGTCGCTTAATCGCGGCATATTTACTATTTCTGCCATTTTCTTTTATAATTTATGAGGTAAAAAAGGATAATTTTCTTGTTCGTATACTACATCATACATCACATTCTTTTCAGGGAATGGAGACTCGTTGGCGAATTTTTCGCACTCTGCCACCAAGTTCTTCACACGCTCATCAATAGCTTCTATTTCTGCATCAGTGGCGTATTTCTTTTCTTTGATGACATTGAGTACTTGAGTGATAGGATCTATTTTTTTGTATTCTTCTACTTCCTCTTTGGTACGATAGTGTTGGGCATCGGACATAGAGTGACCACGATATCTATAGGTTTGGATATCCAAGAAGGTAGGCCCTTCTCCACGACGTGCACGCTCTACCGCTTCATATACTTTTTCAGCTACTTTCACTGGATCCATACCATCGACAGGCTCACAAGGCATCTCATACCCCAAACCTAACTTCCAGATATCAGTATGGTTTGCCGTTCTTTCTACGGAAGTACCCATAGCATAGTGATTATTCTCACAGATAAAAATTACAGGCAGTTTCCAGTTCATAGCCATGTTAAAGGTCTCATGAAGGGTACCCTGACGTGTAGCACCATCTCCCATAAAAGTAAGGACAACTCCCCCTGTCTCATTATACTTCTCAGCAAAAGCCAAGCCAGCACCTAGGGCGATTTGTCCTCCTACAATCCCATGACCTCCGAAGAAGTTATGTTCTTTTGAGAAAATGTGCATAGAACCTCCCAAACCTTGTGAAGTTCCTGTTCCTTTTCCAAAAAGCTCTGCCATAATCCTACGTGGATCTACCCCTAAAGCAATAGGATGCACGTGGTTACGATAGGCAGTAATCATTTTGTCTTTCTTAGGGTCAATCACATGCATACAGCCCGCTACGATTGCCTCTTGTCCATTGTACAAATGTAGGAAACCTCTTACTTTTTGTTGGATATAAGCAGAAGCCAATTTGTCCTCGAACTTTCTCCAAAAGAGCATTTCCTCATACCATTGTAAGTACGTCTTTTTATCTATTTTTTTCATTATCACGAAATGAATTAGTATTCCTTAAAATCATAACTTTCTAAAGCGCAAATTTACGAATTTAAATTTACTTTGCAAAGGTATAAAAACTTTTTTAATTATAGCAATTTTTTTTTTACTTTTCTCGTCTAAGAAGTAAAATCGCAAAATACACTTCCAAAGAAAGAGCTACGAAGAAAGCCATCATGAAAGATAATATATCCCATTCATCTACCTTTGGCTGAGAAAGAACTTGAGGAAGCAAAAAAGCCAAGCAGGCGAGCATCTGTAAGGAAGTCAGTCCTATGAAGCGATATCCTATATAATTGCCTCCTCCTATAGGGACAAGTAATAAGCCTGAGACTATCACTGCACATAGGGCATGAAAGCTATAGAACCATCTCAAAGGAAAGAACAACAACCTATCATAACACACCTCTACTACATAGCTATGTAACAAAAGAGCAACTCCCATACATAGGAGTATTCTAAGAATTTGTTTAGGATAAAATAAAGAGGGCTTAGAACCCTCTTTGTTTTTGAATGCTTTCATAAGCCTCCTGTATACGTTTAAACTTCTGCTCAGCTCCTCTACGCACAGCCGCATCATTCGTATCAATACGGTCTGGATGATATTTTTTCACCATATCACGATATGCCTTCTTAATATCAGCCTCTGAAGCATCCTTGGTAAGACCAAGAATTGTATAATCATCATCTTTTTCCTGACGGAACATGGCTTTGACACTCTCAAAATCAGACTGATTTATGAGTAGGTTTTTATTAATTCGCTCTATCAAAGCCATTTCTGCTTCCTTAACTCGCCCATCCAAGCTCGCTACATCGAACAAGAAGTGTATAATTGATAAGCGTGCCTCATAGTTGGTATGCACTCTCAAATCCATACAAATACGAGTCAGTGGCACCTCATTCTGCTTTACCTGATTGTAAGTACGAAATATATCATTTGCTTTCTCCTTCCCATAGAGAGAGATGAACTTATAACGCACGTAATCCAACTCTTTTTGAGTAGGATTAGAACCATCTGCCTTGATCACCAATGCACAAAGAGAGAGTAGATTAAGCTCAAAATCAGAAGGATTATAACCTCCCCCCTCTGAAGCTCCCTGCTTAGAATTGGACGATTGGTTCCCCTTCTTCTTTAGAGCAAAATAAATAAGTAGTACTAAGCATACTGCTGCGATACCTATTGCTATTATAAATCTTGACATATTCCTTTTTTGAGTGCAAAGGTAATAATTATATTTTTTATAAACAAATAGAAAACTAATTTTTTTTTAATTTTAATTCAATCTTTTCTATCTTAGAAAACTTGAGAGATGATTTGAATAATATTCTCTGATTTTCCCATAGAATAATAGTGAAGAGATGGAACGCCCGCTTTTTTAAGTTCTATGCTTTGTGCTATAGCCCACTCTATTCCTACTTTTCTTACAGCTTCATTATTCTTACATTTCTCTATTTCTTTGACCAACTCCTCTGGAAAATCCAAAAAGAAGGCTTGTGGAAGAAGATTTAGATGTTTTTTGACACTGATAGGCTTTATTCCTGGGATAATAGGCACATTTATACCCATCTCCCGTGCTTTTTTTACAAAATCAAAGTACTTTTGGTTATCAAAAAACATTTGGGTTACCACATAATCGGCTCCATTGTCTACTTTTTCTTTTAGCTTCTCCAAATCAAAAGTCTTAGAAGGAGCTTCTAAGTGTTTTTCTGGATAACCTGCCACCCCTATACAGAAATCCATCCCGACATTCGTCTCCAAGGTGTCATGTAAGAAAATTCCTTTTCTTAGGTTATCTACTTGCTTGACAAGATCCAAAGCATATATATTCCCATTCTTGGTAGGTCGGAAATATTTTTCTTCCTTCATCGCATCTCCCCTTAGTGCCATGATGTTATCTATCCCTAAATAGAAACAATCCACCAATAAGTCCTCTGTTTCTTCCTTAGTAAAACCTCCACAGAGAACATGAGGTACCGTATCTACATTATACTTGTGTTGTATAGCCGAGCAGATTCCTACCGTACCAGGACGCATACGAATGAGTTTCTTTTCCAATAATCCATTAGGGTGTTCTTTGTAAATATACTCCTCACGTGAGGTGGTCACATCAATAAAAGGTGGCTTGAACTCCAATAGAGGTTCTATATTTTTGTATAGTTCCTCTATGTTATTTCCTTTCTTAGGAGGGACTATCTCAAAGGAAAATAAAGTCTCCCCTTTAGCTTTTGCTATATGCTCTGTTACTTTCATTTTTCTACTTTAAGCGGCAAAAATACAAAAAAATAATGGTAAATGCTTAATGGTTAATGGTAAATTAACTATCATTCATGTTTCCTAGATTTTCTATGAATATAAAAACACCTATAATTCACTTCAAATCAATCTTTTATGAAAATAAAAAATTATCATTTATCACTTGTCATTTGTTATTAAAAATTGTATCTTTGCACACCATTGCGTATTTTTATAAAATTAGGTATGTATACAATGGCTTTTGCTATGAAATAGCTACTTGGGGGCATATTCATAGCAAATCTAACAAATAAAGTAAAGAAAAAGCAACAAATCAATAAAAATTTACACAATAATATATGTTACTAATTAAGTTTGGAGGCTCCTCGGTGGGGTCTGTAGAGAATTTGCATCGTGTGGTACAGATTGTAAAAAAACAAACAGAACCCTTTACGATGGTGGTATCCGCCTTCTCTGGGGTGACCAATACCTTGCAATCCTTAGGAGAAAATGCGCTTAACAACACGCACCAACCTATCCTTGAAGCGCTTAAGGAAAGGCATATCTCAATGGCCAAATCACTTCTGCAAATCAACAAACAAACCAACGCATTAGTACATATTGGAAAAACGGTACTCACTCTTGAAAATCTGTGCAATAGTATTTGTACCTTAGGAGAACTCTCCGATCGCACCAAGGCTCGCATCATGGCACAAGGCGAGTTGCTCTCGGCCTTTATCATAGGGGAATACCTCAATCAGGAAGGAGTGACAGTGAGCTATTTACCTTCAGAAAACTATATCGTAGCCGAGGGAGATCCGCTCAATGCTGTAGTGAATTTCACTGAGACACAACAGCGTATCCAGCAACTTGACACTACCACCTCCTATATTGCCCCTGGTTATATTGCGGCCTCCCCCTTAGGAGAGTTGGTAGTCTTGGGCAGAGGAGGGTCTGACTATACCGCCTCTATCTATGGTTATTGCTTGAATGCCAAGCAAATAGAGCTTTGGAGTGATGTCAATGGTATGCAGAATGCTAATCCTAAATTGGTCAAGAATACTAAGGTCATTTCCCAAATGAGTTATGAGGAAGCCTTTGAAATGGCGTATTTTGGAGCTAAGGTAATCTACCCTCCTGCTATCCGCCCCGCTATGGAAAAGAAGATTCCTGTATTGTTGCTCAATACTTTAGCCCCTGAAGAAAAGGGAACGCGTATCCATATAGCAGCCCAAGAACATACGGATAAGGTACTTGGGGTCTCTACCCTGAGTGATATTAGTATGATTACCATTTCTGGGATTGGTTTGGCTGGCACCAAGGGAAGTGCCCGCCGTGTATTTCAGGCCTTGGAACAGGCTGATGTGAATGTGATTCTCATCACTCAAAGCTGCTCGGAACAGAGTATCTGCTTTGGTATCAAAACCAGTGATGCCCAAAGTGCCAAAGAGGCCTTGGAACATGAATTTGCTCAAGAAATTGGAGCTCTCATCAATCCTATTGAACGTACTGATAACCATGTGATCTTAGCCCTTATCGGGGATAACATGAACCACCAAACAGGGCTTAGTGGTAAGGTATTCAGTGCCTTGGGTGCTAATGGTGTTAATATTCAGGCCATTGCCCAAGGGGCATCTGAACGTAATATCTCGGTGGTAATCGATGCCCATGATGAGCACAAGGCGGTCAATGTCGTACACGAACGACTCTTCCAAGAGGTCATCAAGCGTGTGCACCTCTTTATTATCGGTGCTGGTAATGTAGGAGGTCAGTTTATTGATATTGTCTATAAGCAACAGGAGTATTTCCGCAAGCACCATAAGATAGATCTTAGAGTAGTGATGGTGGCCAACTCTCGTCAGTATGTTTTTTCTGACGAAGGACTACCTCAAGAGGCCTTAGCCCCTCTCTCCTTAGATAAGGCAACGCCTTACACTTCGCCAACGGCCCTAGCTGAGCTGATTATTGCTACTAATAGGCGTAATAGTATTGTGGTGGACAATACAGCTTCTGCTGAGGTGGCAGCCCTCTATCCACAACTAATTCGCAAAGCTATCTCTGTGGTTACCTGCAATAAGATCGCCGGTAGTGCCCCTCTGCAACAATACACTGCCCTTATGGAATTGGTCAAAAACCAAAACTGTGATTTCCAATACGAAACTTCCGTAGGTGCTGCGCTACCCATTATCAAAACAATACAAAACCTATTGCTCAGTGGAGATACCATCCATCGCATTGATGCGGTAGTTTCCGGTAGTCTGAACTTCATCTTTAATCATTACAATGCAACCACTCCTTTTGTAGAGATTGTAAAACAGGCACAAAAAGAAGGCTACACCGAGCCTGATCCTCGTATAGACCTTAGTGGTCTGGATGTGATCCGAAAGATCTTAATCCTCTCTCGTGAGGCAGGATACCGCAAGGAAATGAGTGAGGTAGTTTTTGAGAGCTTCCTCCCTGAAAAATCCTTGGAAACCCCTTCAGTAGAGGCCTTTTATGAGGTGTTAGAAAAGAATGAAGCCTTCTTTCAAGACCTCTATCACAAGGCACAAAGCAAGGGAGCCAAACTCAATGTAGTGGCACAACTCTTGGAAGGAGATATCAAGGTTTCCCTTCAGCAAATCCCTGCTTCGTCTCCTTTCTATCAATTGGATGGAAAGGATAATATCGTTGCCTTCTATACCGATATGTACCCTACAGAACCCCTTGTGATCAAAGGAGCTGGTGCAGGAGCTAAGGTAACTGCCAGTGGTGTCCTCTCCGATGTGATGTATGTTGCTAACAAACAGAAATAACTTAGAATAGTATGAACCAATCGCTTAGAAAAGCCCATCCAATACAAGAGACCGTGTGTGGTTTCGCCCCTGCTACTATTGCCAATGTAAATGTAGGCTTTGATGTCTTAGGGATCTCCCTCTCTTCGGTAGGAGACAGGGTAGAGGTAACGCCCAATGGTAGCCAAGAGAACAAAATTACCTTTATTGAAAGTGCTACTCCTCTGCCTTATGCCGTAGAGAAAAATTCCTGTACGGTAGTGATCGCAGCTATGCAAGCACAGTTGGAAAATCCTGTATATGTAGACGTCCGCATCCGCAAGGGCTTTGCTTCAGGCAGTGGCTTAGGCTCCAGTAGTGCCAGCAGTGCGGCAGCAGCCTTCGCTTACAATACCCTGATGGGCAATCCTTTTACTCTGGAGGAGCTATTACCCTTCGCTGCCGAAGGCGAACGCGCTGCTTGTGGTTCTGCTCACTACGACAATGTATCCCCTGCTATCTTAGGAGGTATAGTCCTCTTATATCAGAACAAACCCATACGTTTGCCGCTGCCTAAGGGCCTACATGCGGTGTCCTTCTTTCCTAATATAGAAGTCAATACCGCTTCGGCGCGTAGCATCGTCTCCCGACATGTTTCCTTGGACATCGTTGCCAAGCAGGTTTCTGCCATGGGAGCTTTTGTAAGTGGTTTATACCAAGAGGATTACAAACTATTAAGAAAAGCTACTAAAGACTTCTTGGTAGAGCCGTCTCGCAAAATTCTCATCCCTTATTTTGATGAAATGAAGGAAGCCACCCTTGAGGCAGGAGGAATTACCTTTGGTATTTCTGGCTCGGGACCTTCCGTTTTTGCCCTCGCTGAATCTTATGCTGTAGCCGAGCGTATCCTTGCCGAATTACATAAGATATACGCCGGACAAGGCATAGAGACCCTTTCCTTTATAGAAGACTTGGCCAATGGAAAAGGTTGTAGGATTGCACAATTTAATGATTAAATGATCAATAGTTAATACAAAACATTACCTAAAACCTAAAAAATAGAATTTCTCCTTTGCTGGTTCAGAAAAAAATTGTATCTTTGCACCCGCAAAATCGCCGGTATAGCTCAGTTGGCCAGAGCACGTGATTTGTAATCTCGGGGTCGTGGGTTCGAATCCCTCTACCGGCTCTAAGACAAAAAGCTGTCAATTCTTGACAGCTTTTTGTTTTTAGTCCATTTGTTAGTCACTATTGTTATAGTAATTATGAATCGCTTCTTGTGAAGACTGTCCTTGTTGTAGAGTGCGATAAGCGTTCTGTTGGTCTTTGTCTATGATACGGGCTTTTACTGGGTCATTCCAAGCTAAGTGGAAGGTATCCCACAACTGTTGTTGGATATCCTTTTGATAGATGGGACAAGATACCTCTACCCTATTGTTCAGGTTGCGAGACATCCAGTCAGCTGACGATATATAATAAAGTGGATGCCCCTCATTGCCAAAGATATACAATCGCGAATGCTCTAAAAATCGATCCAATATACTAATAACTTCTATATGATCACTAAGTCCCTCTACTTGGGGTAACAAACAGCATACTCCACGAACAATCATTTGTATTTTAACCCCTGCTTGGCTGGCCTCATATAGCTTTTCTATCATCTCTTCATTGGTAAGTCCATTCATTTTGAGTTTCAGAAAAGCCTCTTTCCCTTCTTTGGCCAAGGCTATTTCCCTATCTATAAGCGATAAGAAAGTGGATTTTGTATTATAAGGAGAGACTAACAGATGTTTGTATTGGAATACCTGAAAGGGTGTATCAAAAAACTTAAATACCTGATGAATCTCTTCCAAAATCTCCTGATGTGCTGTAAATAGGGTATAATCGGTATATATCTTTGCTGAGGACTCATTGAAGTTTCCCGTACTAATAAAGCCATAACGCCTTATTTTACCAGCTTCTTCTCGTTCTACAACCCCTATTTTGCTATGTACTTTAAGCCCTCGAATACCAAAGATGGTATTAACCCCTTCTCTTTGAAGCAATTCGGCATAATGAATATTGGCCGTTTCATCAAAACGGGCTTGAAGTTCTATTTGAACGGTTACCTTCTTGCCATTTTTTACCGCATTAATCAGCGAATTAATCACTTGTGATTGTTTTGCCAATCGATAGATGGTAATTTTGATACTCTTGACCTTGGGATCAAGAGCAGCTTCCCGAAGGAAGCGAATAAGATAAGAAAAACTATGATAAGGAGTATATTGCAGAAAATCTCGCTCGGCTATCTGTGAAAATAAGCTCTTTTCTACCTTAAAATCCTTAATTGGATAAGCAGAGAAGGGTTTATACATCAGTTCTTTGCATCCGCAATGAGGAAAATTCATATAGTCTCGCCTGTTATGATAACGTCCTCCCGCAATGACACTATCGGTGGATTGTATCCCCATTTTTTCCTTAAGAAAGCGAAGCATCTTTTCATCTATGAGTTTGTCATAGATAAATCGCACAGGCTCCGCACGCTTACGCCCTTCTACGCTATTGGAAATCTTCTCTATAAAACTTTTATTCAAATCCGTATCCAAGTCCAATTCCGCATTTCGAGTAATCTTAATCATATAGGCTGAAATCTCTCGACAAGGGAAGATATAGAAATGAGAACAAAGACAAAAACGTATTACATCATCCAATAGGATAATATAGTTATTATTCCCTATCTTAGGCAACACAATAAAGCGTTCTAAGGTCTTGGGAAGTTCTATGAGTGCATACTGGATCTTCTCTTTCTCTGTAGAATCTGTATCCAATAGCATACGAACGGCCAAATAGGCTACATCATCCTTCAGAGGAGGAATAGCCTCTACTTCACTAAGAATGATGGTAAAGAGTGCAGGACTTATGGTATTGATGAAATATTCCTTCACATAGTCCACATGCTCAGCAAGTATCTCCTTTTCATTAATAATATAGATATCTTCCTCTTTGAGTTCCTCCTTAATACGTTCTAAGATAGAGAGACTTTTCTGCTGGAGAAGTACCACTTGACTATTGATTTGCTCCAATAATAAGTGGGCTCTTGCTATTTGTTGTTCATCCTTGAGAAGTCTAAAATCACGCCTTGCAATGGCGTAACGCACTCGAAAGAATTCATCCAAATTATTAGAAAAAATACCGACAAATCGCATCCGCTCTATCAGGGGATTTCTCGGGTCACTGGCCTCCTGCAATACGCGTTCATTGAATGAGAGCCAGCTTAGGTCTCGATTTAGAATTGGGATTTTGGGCTGTAATTTCATTTTTCATAGTATTATAATTGTTTGTCAAGCAAAGCAATGATGGCAGCTGCCTGCTGGTAATCATTGTCTATATCTGTCTGGGTATAAGGTGCGTAGCGTGCCATTTCACAATTGGTAAGCAGTTGTACAAAGTCCTGTAAGGTATCAGGAGCTACTTGTTTTTCGCTCAAGAGTTCTTGTACTTTCTCCTTACTTAGTTCGCTGGTTTCAATATGCAACTTTGCCTTAAGATAGGTGTGCAACCCACGTTCCAAAGCTTCGTAGAAAGCTTCTTTGTTGGTAAGATTCTTCTTGGCTGCTGATAGATATTTCTTAGCCAAGCGACTTGTTTTACGACTTCTATTCTCTATCGTATTATCATTTCGTTTTTGGTAGCTATACCATAGGATAAGCACCAAAGGAATGAGACATAGAGGCAAGAGCCAGCAAAGATAAAAGCCTGTAGAAGCAAAGAAGATTGGCTTATAGATAGGCAAGAGTTCAGAAGCCTCCTTCAGAGGTTGGAATTGGGCTTGCTGTGAAGTAGCACCTTGTGCCTGCTCTTGATGAGCTGACTTATATTCCTCTCCGCTAAGCACCTCTATGGTCATATTCTCCGAAGAGAGTGTCTCATATTGTTGCGTATCAGGATTGAAAAAAGAAAAATTCAATGCTGGAACTGGGAACTTACCTTTATACTGGGGGACAATGGTATAAGTATGGGTAATATCCCCATTGATACCCGAGGCACTATTGGTCAGATGTTCTTTTTCCTTAGGTGCATATACCTCAAGAGCTGGAGGGAACGTCAGCTTAGGCATATCAAAAAGTTTGAAGTTTCCTTTTCCTGCAATAACCACCTCGCCTTCGGCGGTCTCACCAGCGTTAAGCGAACGAGTAGGAAAGTTCATCGACAAAGAAAAATGACCTACAGCTCCAGAGAAATTAGCTGGTTTCCCTTCCTCCGGCAAGGGGAGAACTTTTATCTTGGTAGCGGTCGTCTGCAAGGTACGAGTACTGGTTATATAAGAACGGTTTCCAAAGAAATCCACTTGGTTGGATGGCAATTGCAATACCAACGAACATGAGAAAGGATCTATCTGTTGTTCTCCTACCTGTTGTGGATAGAGGAGTATCTGCTTGAGGGTGATACAACGAAAAGGTCGTCCGTTACGGTTTACTTCAGAAATTTGTACTTTTTCCAAAAGCTGTTGGCTCCAAAAGTTAGCATAGCGGGGTTCATCCACCTTCTCCAGACCTGCAACTCCAAAGCGTGCATCTATATAGATGCGGTAGGTAATGGTCAAGGGCTGATTGACATACAGTTGCCTATCAGATACTTCTGCAGTCATGAAAAGCTGCTCCTTAGTCGGTTCTATAATCTGTGCAGGTTGTGCCTCCTCATTACCAAAAGGATCAAAGCCAAATGGAAACCCACTGAAAGGATTGGAAGGAGGAGGTGTAGCTTGCGCATTACGAGGATGAGAAACTGCATCGGTTACCTCTATGGTAAAAGGCCTTGTTTTGTACTCCTTCCCTTCTATAAAAATAGAAGCTGCTCCTACGGTAAGTTTTCCTTTGCGCTTAGGATGAAGCATATAGGTATAAGTCTTGGAAAAACTTCGATTCCCATTGATCCAAGAATGAGAGATAGATTGGGTTGGTCCTGTAACTTCAAAACCTTCAAAAGCAGGAGGAGAGAAGTTGTCTCCTTCTTTATTCATCGTAAAATCTACTCGAAGGTATTCATTCTCACCTAAGGAAGTACGAGAAGGCTGCGCCTTGAAAGAAACCTCTTGTGCAGAGGCTACAGTTGTAAAAAGAAATAGTATATAAAATAAAAAACTACGCATAGACTTACTTTTTCTAAAAGCATTTCACTACAAAAAAAGCTATATGATAAGAGATTACCAATCTTTTCTATCAGTACGGGTTGCTTTCCCTTTCATTTTATTAGCATTTATCTTTTCTTGTGTTTTTTTCTCTTCGCTATTGATAGCATTTAGGATACGATTAATTTGTTCAGGAGAGAGTTCTCCGGATGGTTTTTCTTGGTTACCATTTCCCTTATTGTTTTGAGGATTATTTTTATCTTCAGGTTGTTCTGAATTTTTTCCTGAATCATTTTGTTTGTTATCCTTGTTGTCTTTATTGTCTTTATTGTCTTTGTTATCCTTATTGTCTTTGTTATCTTTATTATCCTTTCCGTCTTTATCTTTATTATCCTTGTTATCCTTATTATCTTTGTTATCCTTATTGTCTTTGTTATCCTTATTATCTTTGTTATCCTTAT
>NZ_KE992155.1:0-111715 GCF_000466425.1 Capnocytophaga sp. oral taxon 863 str. F0517 | reverse complement strand
TATTATCTTTGTTATCCTTATTATCTTTGTTATCTTTATTGTCTTTGTTGTCCTTATTGTCTTTGTTGTCCTTATTGTCTTTATTGTCCTTATTGTCTTTATTGTTTTTGTTATCTTTATTATCGTTTTTCTTCTGTTGATCCAGTTTTTCTTTAGCAACGGCTAAGTTATAACGGGTTTCATCATCAGAGGGCTGATTGCGTAAGGCCTCTTTGTAGTATTGTACTGCTTCTTCATATTTTTTATTTTCCATAGCCAAGTTTCCTAAGTTATGGAAAGCCTTGTGTTTTTCTTCTTTGCTTGCTTTTTTACTCATGGTGACTTCCCTGAAATGATTTGCCGCCTCCTCATAAGCCTTTTGGGAATAGAGTACATCGCCCATATTATACCGAGCGATAGTATTCTCACTATTTTTAGAGATTGCTTTTCGGTAATCCATTTCAGATTCAGAAAGCTTATGTGCCTTATGCGCCTGATACCCCTCATAGGCAAAGAGGCGCGATTGTCTCTCTAATTTCTCTATCTTTGCTTGTTCTTTCTTAGAGAGTTCTTTTTCTTCTTGAGCCAATAGGGATATAGGGAGGAAGAGCCATATCAGTAGGTAGTATCCTTTCATGATAGTAAAATTATTGGTTTTTCTCCTGCAAAAATACGATATTATTCGCATTAAAATTCTTTTTTGTCTTTATTTTAATACTTTTAATAGATATAATCTATACAAATTGCTAAATTATTTTTTCTTTTCTACCAATAGGTACAAAATAAAAAAATCCCCTATAAAAAGAGGATTTTTTAAATACTTATTGCTGTATATGTTCCAAATCAAATAAGAAGGCATATTCGCGTACTATTTCCTTGAGAGACTCATAACGTCCAGAGGCTCCACTATGTCCCGAACTCATATCTGTATAGAATAGCAAGGAGTTATTATCTGTCTTGAGTTCTCTAAGCTTAGCCACCCACTTAGCTGGCTCCCAATACTGTACTTGGGAATCGTGATAACCGGTGAGTACCAACAAGTTAGGATATTCCTGCGCACATACATTATCATAAGGAGAATAACTGAGCATATAGTGGTAATACTCCTTTTGATGAGGATTGCCCCATTCGTCATATTCGCCTGTGGTAAGGGGAATCTCCTCGTCCAACATAGTGGTTACCACATCCACAAAAGGAACATTGGCCACCACACCATGAAAAAGTTCCGGTGCCTGATTGATTACCGCTCCCATGAGTAAGCCTCCTGCAGAACCTCCCATGGCATACAAATGAGCAGCGGAGGTATATTGGTTCGCTATCAGATACTTTGCACAATCTATAAAGTCGGTGAAGGTATTCTTTTTATGGAGTAACTTTCCAGCCTCATACCAAGGACGTCCCAGGTATTCTCCTCCACGAATATGAGCTATTGCAAAGATAAAGCCCCTATCCAATAAGCTAAGGCGTGTGGTAGAGAACGAAGGCTCTATGGTAATCCCATAAGAACCATAGCCATAGAGTAATAAAGGAGAGGAGCCATCTCGCTTTATTCCCTTGCGATAGACTATAGAAATAGGAATTTGAGTACCATCGGCCGCTATTGCCCAAAGCCTTTCGGAGGTATAGTTTTCCTTGTCAAATGTGCCCCCCAATACCTGTTGCTCCTTCATAACCTGTTTCTCTGAGGTGCGCATATTATAATCAATCACCGAGTAAGGGGTCGTCATAGAATTGTAGGTATAACGAAGTATCTCGGTATCAAAATCCAAATTAAGTCCTGTGGAGGCGGTATAAGTCTCATTATCAAAAGGCAAATAATGTTCCCCCTGGCCATCCCAACGTATAATATGTATCTGAGAGAGACCATTATATCGCTGTGTAACGACCAAATACTCCTTGAATATATCTATTTCCTCCAAACGAATGGCCTCCTGATGAGGAATCACTGGTTGCCAATACGCTTTTTCAGTCTTTTCAATAGGTGTTTTGTCCAATTTAAAGTTGGTAGCGCTTTCTGCATTGTTTAGAACATAGAAAAAATCACCATAATGAGCTATATCGTATTCCAATCCTCTTTCACGTGGCTGAAAAATCTTAAATTCCCCTGTAGGAGTAGCCGATTCCAAGAAACGACTCTCTGAAGAAAGGGTACTATCCGACTGAATAATAAGAAATCTCTCTGACTTAGACTTGAATATCCCGGTGTTAAACGTTTCATCCTTTTCATGGAATACCAAGACATCTTCCTTGGTAGAGGTTCCCAACTGATGTCGATAGATTTTATAAGAGCGAAGCGTTTGGGGATCTATCTTAGTATAGAAAATGGTTTGATTATCATTTGCCCAACAGCTTCCTCCATCTGTATTTTTTATCTCCACAGGAAGGATTTCTCCTGTTCGTAAGTTCTTGATAAAGAGCGAATACATACGTCGCCCCCTTGTATCTACTGAAAAGGAAGCCCATTGGTTGTCCCCACTTACCGAAAATTCAGCAAACTGGTAGAACTTATGTCCCTCGGCCATCTCATTTACATCAAAGAGTACCTCCTCTACAGCATTGGGGACATCCTCCCGCCTAAGATAGATGGGATATTCCTTCCCTTGCTGAAAACGAGAATAATACCAATAGCCGTTATATCTGTAAGGTACAGATTCGTCATCTTCCTTAATTCGGCTTCTCATCTCCTCTAAGAGTGTTTTTTGGAAAGCTTCTGTATGCTTCATCTGCTCGGTGAAATAGGCATTCTCTGCTTCCAAATAGGATAATACCTCTGGAGTATCTCGTTCATTAAGCCAAAAATAAGGATCTATACGTTTATCGTTATGTATTTCTAATACCTTTTCTTTTTTAGGTGCTTTGGGTGGCATCATAGTTCTCTTCTTTAGATTGTAAATTCTGATTAGAGTATCATACTCAGCGAGATACGCTTACGAGCGGTATCCACTTCTATAACCTTTACTTGTACTTGTTGGTGGAGCTTGACGACTTCATTGACATCGGATACATAACCTTCCTTGAGTTGGGAGATATGTACCAAGCCGCTTTCCTTGACTCCTATATCCACAAAGCAGCCAAAGGCAGTGATGTTATTGACAATTCCTGGAAGCACCATACCGACACGTACATCGTCAAAGGTCTTTACATTAGGATCAAACTCAAATACCTTTGCCCCTTGGCGCGGATCCAGCCCTGGTTTTTCCAATTCCTTCAGTACATCCTTAAGGTAAAGTTCGCCTACTTCAGGAGTTTGATATTTCTTGATATCAATGGCGGCTATAGCCTGCTTATTTCCTATGAGTTTTTCGACAGAGACCCCTAAGTCCTTAGCCATCTGCTTGATAATAGGATAGGCCTCGGGGTGTACCGCGGAGTTGTCCAAAGGATTATCACTGTGATGTACCCGCAAAAAAGCCACCGCCTGTTGATAAACCTTATCACCCAAGCGAGGTACCTTCTTAAGATCTTCTCGGCAAGAAAAAGCCCCATTGGCCGAGCGATAAGCCACAATATTTTCAGCCATCTTCTCTCCTATCCCTGATACATAGCTGAGCAAAGACTTACTGGCGGTATTGAGGTTCACCCCCACCTTGTTCACACAGCGAATTACAGTAGCATCGAGTTCCTGCTTGAGCAAAGACTGATTCACATCGTGTTGGTACTGCCCCACCCCGATGGATTTGGGCTCTATCTTAACCAATTCAGCTAAGGGATCAGCCAAGCGGCGTCCAATGGAGACCGCCCCACGCACTGTTACATCATAGTCAGGAAATTCATCACGTGCTATCTTGGAGGCCGAATATACCGATGCCCCCGCCTCACTCACTACAAAAATCTGTACCGGATGAGGAAAAGAAATCTGCTTGATAAAGTGCTCCGTTTCTCGTGAAGCTGTACCATTACCTATACTAATAGCTTCTATTTGGTAACGCTCCACCATGGCTCGAATTATCTTAGAGGATAAGGCCGTTTCATACTGGGGGGCATGTGGGTAAATCGTCTCATTGTGAAGCAAATCTCCCTTCTCATCCAAACAAACGACCTTGCAACCGGTACGGAACCCTGGATCTATAGCCAAAATACGTCTTTCTCCTAAGGGAGAAGCCAAAAGTAACTGAGAGAGGTTCTCTGCAAAGACTGAAATAGCCTTGGCATCGGCCTTATCCTTGGCTTCTTGTAGAGTCTCATTGGAGATTGAAGGCTCCAAAAGGCGTTTGTAGCTATCTTTGACCGTCTTTTTAAGAAAATCAGCGACCTCTCCACTGCCTTTTATCACTGTTTCTTCAATAAAAGGAAGCGTTTCTTCGGGTTCTACCTCCACTTTCATTTTGATATAGCCTTCTTTTTCCCCGCGGAGAATTGCCAATACCCGGTGAGAAGGAGCCTTGGTAAGAGGTTCGTTCCAGTCAAAATACTGCGCATATTTCTGTGCCTCTTCCTCATTTTCTTTTCCTTTGGCCACCTCTGCACAGAGCAGTGCTTTGCGGTGGAAGACCCTTCTAAGGGTTCGGCGTACATACATATTTTCATTGATCCACTCGGCTATAATATCCGAAGCCCCTTGTAGTGCCTGTTCCACAGAGGCTACCTTTTCGGACAAATAACGCCCTGCCAGCTGTTCCAAATCAGTTACTCGCTGGCTCATCAGTTGCTTAGCTAAAGGCTCCAGTCCATTTTCTTTGGCTACATCGCCCTTGGTCTTGCGTTTTTTCTTATATGGTAAGTACAAATCCTCCAACTCATTGAGTTCAAATGAATTTTCAATACGACTACGCAATTCCTCCGTTAGCTTACCTTGTTCTTCTATACTGGTAAGGATTGTCTCTTTGCGCTTTACGATATTGTCATACTCATTTTGCGTTTTGGCAATTTTCTCGATAGCCACCTCATCTAAGTTGCCTGTTCTATCCTTTCGATAACGTGCTACAAAGGGGATAGTACAGCCTTCAGAGAGTAGTGCGAGGGTGTTCTCTATCGCTTTTTCGGTCAGTTGTGTTTGATTTTTAATAAATTGGATATTTGTCATATACAGAGAAATAAGGCGCAAAGATAGGGAAAATAAAGTAGAAAGTAAAAGGTGAAGCCTGAAAGATATCCACAAAAAAGGCTATCCTTCTAGGACAGCCTCTTTGTATTCTTAGTCTATTCAAAATGAGTAATTCCGTACTTCTGTGCTTCCGCTTTTACCTTGGGAGCCAATTGTTTGAGATTGGCGATACGAGATTCATTGGAAGGATGCGTACTAAGGAGCGAATTGGAACTTCCCCCTCCTGAGGCAGCACTCATACGTTCCCACAGCTTATATCCCTCTTCGGGATCATAACCCGCCAAGGCCATAATCTGAAGTCCAATGGAATCGGCTTCGGTCTCATGACTTCTACTGAAAGGGAGCATTACCCCTACCTGAGTACCGAGACCATAGGCAGTATTGAACTCGTTGAGGTATTTGCTATTGCTCAACAATACATTACCAGCCAAAGCACCTATCTGCTGAATCGTAGAGGCACTCATACGTTGTGCCCCATGGTCGGCCAAGGCATGAGCCACCTCGTGTCCCATGATCACCGCTACGCCACGTTCATTCTTAGCAATAGGGAGGATACCAGTATAGAAGACAATCTTGCCCCCAGGCATACACCAAGCATTGAGTTCCTTACTCTCCACAAGGTTGTATTCCCAGCGATAATCATTGAGGTACCCTGCATATCCATTTCTATCCAACCATAGTTTGGAGGCCTTAGCGATACGTTCCCCTACCCGCTTAATCATCTCTGCCTCAGGAGTTCCTTTGATTACCTTATTGGTAGTCAAAAACTCATTGTACTGAGAGAAAGAAGTAGGAAATAGAGAACTATTAGACATAAAGTTCAAGGTACTTTTTCCTGTAAAAGGATTGGTCTTACAAGCGGCAAGCACCATTAGTAAGCCTATACATAATATCTTTTTCATCTTTCTATAAAAATAATGGGGCAAAGATACAGCTTTTTTTTAAAAATAACTATTTTGTATTTATAAAATTATAAATATTTGAAAATCAATTATATAAACTCTTTATTTTTGAAAAAGGTCTATAAATCATTAAAAAAGTTATATGTTACTTTCTTTCAAAAAATAGCCCACCCCGAGAGGTAGGCTAAATTTCATGGAAACACAGTATTATTCTTTATCGGCTTGCCAATTGATTTGTTTGAGCAGCTCTATCTGTTCTTTTACAGAGGCAGCATTAGGATTTTTCTTCAGCAAATCCTCTTTGATTATCAAGGCTTCTTCAGCTGCTTTTTTCAATAATTCTTTTTGATCTTCAGTGAACCAACCAAATTTATTTCCATACACTTGGGTTACTTTCTTAGTCAGTTCTGTATTATCTACACTCATCAACCAATCAAATCCTTCCTTGATAGGTGCCTGATAGCTTTCAGGATAAAGTGGGTAATAGATCACCTTATCAAGCAAGGAAGGAAGGTATTTTTCATCTTTACTTTGAAGCATATAAGGGTAAAATACCATAAATTGCTCTGGAGAGAGTACATTAAGGTCAATAGTATCAATATATTGAGCTGCTAAGGATGGATCCAATGCTACTAAGGCAGCAGCAGCAGCTACTTTGATAGATCGAGAAGGGATCTTCACTGCTTTTTCGAATAAAGGCTTGTATTTGTTATCTCTTAGACGAGAGAGCTGGGTAATAGCCGCTGCTTTTACCAAGTTTTCAGGGTCATTTTCAGCCAAATACTCTACTATAGGAATCCAATAGTTCATACCATCTCTTCCAAAGCCTTGAATGGCCTTGATACGCAAACGGAAGAAAGGATCCTCAAGCGCTAAGAGGAGTATATCAGTATAGGTTTTGGCTACCGCTTCTTCTACTGCCTGATTGCGGCTCTTAAAATCTTTCGCATTTTGGTATTGGAAAAGGTATTGCTCGGCAGTCTTGTAAGATTTTTCCTCTCCTACGATAAGACCTCTAGGATCTATATTGATCAGCTGATAGTTGGGCGATACTTTAAAGCGGAATTCATTTTTAGGTTTAGCACTGACCCATACTTGTTTGCGCTCGTACTTACCTGTGTCATAGATATCTACTTCCAAGGGGAATTGGAACACCAACTCACCTGTTTGGGTTATCTCAAGAATGGCTTCTCCTTTGGCGGTATCGTAGGTTACCTTAGGGGTCATCACCACATTTCCAAAGTTAAAATACCATTGGTTAAAGAACCAATTGAGATCACGGCCACTTACCGCCTCGAAAGCCAAGCGCAACTGATGTGCCTCAGCAGTACCAAACTGATTGTCCTTGAGATACTTAGCCATTCCTTCAAAAAAAGCCTTGTCTCCCAAGTAGTTACGTAGCATATGGAGGATACCTGCTCCTTTGTTATAAGATACTGCATCGAACATATCATCGGCAGCATCATAACCAAATCGAACCAAGTGCTTCTTATACGAATCACTATTCATATAGCCCGTTTGGATCTTATTCATATGGTAGTCAGCAAAGTCTTTTCCATATTTGTGCTCAAACCAAAGGTATTCTGAATAGTTGGCAAAGGATTCATTGACGGTAAGGTTAGCCCAGCTTTCGGCTGTTACTAAGTCTCCGAACCAATGGTGGAATAGCTCATGAGCTACTACAGACTCCCATTTGTTTTCATCGTTAAGTGCTTCTGCCGTTTGTTGAGACATAGAGCTGTGAAGGGTAGCAGTGGTATTCTCCATAGCTCCGCTCACATATTCCTGAGCAGTAATCTGATCATACTTAGGCCAAGGATAGTCATATTTTAGCAATTTAGAGAAAAACTCCATCATTTCTCCTGTTTTTCCAAAAATTCTCTTGGCTACGCTGGCGTATTCATGCTCTACATAGTAGTTCAAAGGAACCTTTCCTCTCCAGGGAGTATCTTTTATATGGGCATATTCTCCTGCCCCAAGGAAGAATAAGTAAGGAGCATGCTTTTGCTTGAGTACCCAGTAGTCCGTACGTTGGCCTTTTCCATCCTTTTTTGAAGAGGTAAGCACTCCATTGGAAAGTGTGATAAACTGTTCTGGGACAGTGATATAGATTTCTTGAGAAGATTTTTGATTGGTTTCATCAATAGTAGGAAACCAAACAGAGTTGGATTTTGTCTCTCCCTGTGTCCATATTTCGATAGGTCTATTCTTATCTGCCTTTGTAGGATTGATGAAGTAGAGTCCCTTAGCATCGGTAATGGCTTGTCCGCCTTGTTCGGCTACCTTTTCAGGTTGGGAAGTATATTTGATGTAGACGGTATATTTTTCACCACGATTGTAGGTTTTCCCCAATTGAATGGTGAGCTTATTTTTAGCATATTTGTAAGAAAGCGGACGACCTATCGTGCTTTTGCTATCACTGAGATTGACACTATGAATGAGCATCGCCTGTGCATCCAAGACTAAAGAGTCTGTCGGATAGAAGTAAGGAGCCGCTGTGAGCCATTCCTCTCCGTAGAGTTCTCTTTTTTCTAAGTTAAAAGAAACTCTTAACTTCGTATGATCCAAAGCGTTGTACTTGGTAGCTTCGGGGTGATAAATTTTCTCTCGTCCCGAAGTTTCGGTCTGTGCTATGGCCACCAAAGAGGTGAAGGCCAACATAGCAAGTAATAGATATTTACGTATCATATATCAAAATAAATTAAATATATTTCTTTCTTACCTCCTAGGATGATAAGTATTTATCACCTGAGAGAGATAGCTGTGTTCTACATGAGTATATATCTCAGTAGTGGTAATACTCTCGTGCCCGAGCATAAGCTGTATAGCCCTGAGATTCGCTCCATTTTCTAACAAATGAGTAGCAAAAGAATGTCTAAAAGTATGTGGGCTAATCTGTTTGGTAAGCCCTATAGCCTCGGCTGCTCGCTTTATAATAGTGAATATCATGGCTCGGGTAAGCTGCTTCCCTCGGCGATTAAGAAATACTATATCGGCAAATTCCTTAACTTCTGGAACCTTCTTGCGCTGATGGAGTACATAATTGTTGATCTCTTTTTGGGTATGAGCCCCTATAGGAACCAATCGTTGCTTATTCCCCTTGCCCAATACCCGCACAAATCCTTCTTCAAAGAATAGATCTGATAGGCGCAAACTCACCAACTCCGAGACTCGAAGCCCACATCCATAGAGGGTCTCTATAATAGCCCGGTTGCGATGTCCTTCATCAGTAGAAAGGTCTATACCCGCAATAAGCCTATCTATCTCCTCCACTGAAAGCGTATCTGGAAGCCTCATCCCGAACTTAGGTGTATCCATATACTCCATGGGATAATCCTCCCGATAATTCTCAAGCATAAGATACTTAAAGAAACACTTCAAAGAAGATATCAACCTTGATTGCGAACGCGCTTTAAGCTGTTTACTCTCTTCATAAATAAAAGTACGAAGTGTATCAGCTGTAATAGAGACTGGGGTATCAGTAAGCTGATGGATAGATAGAAAGCGTAGGAGCTTCTCCATATCAAGTAGATAAGAAACTACAGAGTTGGGGGACATCCCTCGCTCTATCTTCAAATAGTACTCAAAATCTTTTAAAACTTGTTGCCACATACCATAAAGCAAAAATACGAATTATTAATCAAAAAGACTAATAATTCGTAATATTTTTTCGAGTGTTAGTAATTAAACTATTGAGACTAACAACTGATAACTAAGATTCGCAAGAGCTACAATTAACGAAGTTCATAATCATTTCTTTAGCTACCGACTGGCTTCTTTGATAGTAAAGACTCTTGACTCCGAGCTTCCATGCCTCTATGATCACCTTATTCACATCTCTAACGGGCATGGTAGGTGGTATATTAAGGTTTAAGCTCTGAGACTGGTCAATATATTGCTGGCGTTGTGCTGCCTGAGAGATAATTTCCATAGGCGAAATCTCTTTGAATGTCTTGAATACATTCTTCTCCTCTTGAGTGAGTTCTTGCAAATGCTGAACGGAACCATCGGAGAGGCGAATACTGCGCCAAATATCCTCGTTATTGATCCCTTTTTCGTCCAAAAGTTGGGTGAGATATTTGTTTTTACGCATAAAATTCCCTTTGGAAAGTCCCACTTTGTAGTAATTACTTGAGAAAGGCTCAATACCAGGAGATACCTGCCCTAAGATAGCCGAACTGGAGGTAGTGGGAGCGATGGCCATCGTGGTGGCATTTCTTCGTCCATATCCCTTGAGTAGTTCTGGTTCTCCATAGATGTGTGCTAATTCTTGGGTCGCTTTTTCTGCTTCAGTTTGTATATGTTGAAAAGCTCTGGCATTGAACTGAGTTGCCTCAAAGCTTTCAAAAGGAATCATATTCTTCTGCAAGTAAGAGTGATATCCCAGTACTCCTAAGCCTACCGCCCTATGACGTATCGCAAAATTACGAGCTGATTGTAGGTAATAGTTATCCTTGGTCTTTTCAATAAACTCAGAAAGCACAGCATCGAGGAAGAATATAGCCAGTTTGACCGCCTTGGTATCCTTCCATTCGTCAAAAAGCTCCAAGTTCATAGAAGAAAGACAACAAATAAAGGATTCTTCTGCACTGGAAGGCAACATAATCTCACTACAGAGGTTGCTGGAGTGGATGAACATATTATGATCCTTATACACCTGAGGTCGCTTACGGTTCACATTATCAGTAAAGAAGATATAAGGCAAGCCTTTCTGCTGACGAGACTCCAAAACCCTTGCCCAAAGTTTTCGCTTATCAGGATCTCCTTCTATCATCTCTTGCATCCAATAATCCGGCACACAGACTCCAAAAAAGAGGTTTTGAATATGATAACCCGTATCCTTAATCAAGAGGAATTCTTCTGCATCAGGATGATCTATATCCAAATAAGCAGCAAAAGCCCCACGGCGTACCCCCCCTTGTGAGACGACATCCATAGCCGAATCGAAGAGCTTCATAAAGCTCACTGCTCCACTGGATTTACCATTATCAGTAACTGCGGAGCCCCTATGGCGCAATTCTCCAAAATAACCAGAGGTACCTCCTCCTATTTTGGTCTGCATAATTACCTCGCCCAGCTTATGGGTGATTCCCTCTATACTATCGGGAATATGTACATTAAAACAAGAAATAGGAAGCCCTCTTTCGGTTCCCATATTAGCCCATATGGGTGAGGAAAAACTAATCCACCCCTTGGTAATCATTTCCTTAAAAGCAGGCTGCAACTCAGGCTTATACAATCGTTTAGCGGCAGCTCCTGTGATGCGATCTATAGCACCCTCTACACTCTCTCCCTTGAGCAAATACCCCCGATTGAGAATCTGTTCTGATTCGTCATTAAGCCACCAAATTTGATTTTCTTGGTTCATTATTTATATCCTTTCTTTTTAATTTATTTGTTATTGTAGTAAAAAAAGCTACCTAATAAATATATATTAGGTAGAGTATCACGAGGTTAAAATGAACTATACTTTTTGAGGGAGCAAAGATATAAAATAAACTTCAAAAGATAGTCATCTCCCAAGAAGATTTAACACAGTCTTTTTATCCCTAAAGGACAATCCAATGTATATCTGAATCATAGGAAAAATTACCATCTAAAATTAACTATTGTTTAAGGAAAGTATTGTTTAGAGGCTTCCCATAGGTGATTCATCTCCTGTAAAGAAAGTTCGGTAATTTCAATTCCTTGTTCCTTAGCTTTGCTTTCTAAGTATTGAAAACGTTGTATGAATTTCTCATTGGTCAGGGATAAAGCATTTTCTGGATTTATTTTTAGAAAACGAGCATAATTAACCAAGCTAAAAAAGACATCTCCCATTTCCTTTTCTGCCAAAGCATGGTTATTCTGTTGTACTTCCTTTTCTAGCTCGGCAACTTCCTCTTTGAATTTTTCCCATACCTCTTCCTTGTATTGCCAATCAAATCCTACTCCTGCTACTTTTTCTTGTATACGATAGGCCTTCACCAGCGAAGGTAGACTCTTAGGCACACCAGAGAGCACCCCTTTACTTCCTTTTTGCAATTTTATCTTTTCCCAATTCTGCTTGACTTGCTCTTCATTGTCCACGGAAATATTTCCATAGATATGAGGATGCCTTTCGATGAGTTTCTCACAGATAGCATCAATTACCTGCTCAATATCAAACAATTGTGTCTCACTTGCTATCTTAGCATAGAAAACAATATGCAAGAGTATATCTCCCAATTCTTTTTTAACTTCCTGGTAGTCCTCCTCAAGAATGGCATCCGTGAGTTCATATAGCTCTTCTATAGTGAGCGGACGAAGGGTTTGCATAGTCTGTTTCCTATCCCAAGGACACTTCTCCCGTAGGTCATCGATAATATCCAAAAGACGACCAAAAGCTTCGAGTTGTTTTTGTCTGCTTGTTTTCATAACTATTCTAAATAGAAAAAGTTATTCTTATGAGATAAGAATAACTTCTAACATATGTCAAATTAAAGTAAATTATTATGGATAATAAGTAATTTCTCTTTCTAAGAAACTTTTGGGGAATTGGTTGATAGATTCTATACGTTCTACCCAGTTTCCGTTATTATCAAATTTATAAGTATAAGATCTTTCTTCTAAGAAGATACCTTTACCATCATAATATTTGATTTCTTTTTCATTTCCCTTATCATCATAAGTAATAACACTACGTCTTGAGAGGGCATTGTTACCACTATAGATTTCTATTTCTGCTATTCTTCCATTCTTGTCATATTTGTATGATGTACAGTTATCTACCTGATTTTCAGAAATAGTATATTGACACATCCTACTTAGCTTACCGAGCTTGTCATATTCATAGGTATATTTGGAACCGAAGGACTTATCTTTCTTAATCCAAATTTCCTCAAGCATACGCCCTTTATCATCATTTTTATAGAGGTAAGAGTCATTCACTTCTCCTGTTGGGCTATAGCTATTATAGGCTGTTTTAGCTCCTTTATTATCATATACATAGAGGAATTTCATTTGCAATTTTCCATAAGAGTTATAGAGATCACGAGAAAGTCGTTTACCCTTATCATCATACTTATAGATTACTTTTTGGGAGAGCTGCCCTACTTTGTTATAAGTATTATTCTCCGCCTTATAGCCTTTTTCATCAAAGACAATAACTACATCACCACGCCAAAAATCTTGTTTTTCCCCTTTAGTGATTTTTCCAAAATAATCTACTAACTTGTAAGGAGTTATCTTAAAAGTTTTTACCTTTCCATAAAGGTTCATTTCCTTTAAGTTATTCTTACTTTCACGTGTATTGCTACCTATTTGAGCAACAGCTTGCATTCCTGTTACTAACAGTAATAGAAGAAATTTTATTCTCATTTTGCTTATAGTTTGTAGTTTTATGTGACTGCAAAAATACACATTTTTTTCTATTTTAAAAAAAACATATTAGAAAAGTTATTAACATAGTTGTTTTTTTATGTTTTCATTTCTATAAATAACTATAAATAAAATAGTTATTCTGACTTTTTAGCTAATCAAGAAATCTTAATGTGTATTTTAAATTGGTTTTATTTTTGAGTGTTCCCCTGAGGTTGTTCCCCAGTAGGAAGCGATCCTACAGGCTTCTCTACAGGTGCAGGTACCTTTACATCATCAAAAATACTGGAGCCTTGTGCTTGAGGCTTTCCACTAAGGATAAGATTACTTATCAAGGATAATACAATAAGAGCCACACCTAAAGTCCAGGTACTATTATTAAGAAAATCTCCTGTTTTCTTAACTCCTCCTACTACTTGTGCGTTCCCTCCAAAAGAAGAAGAGAGCCCACCACTTTTAGGCTGTTGTACCATAATTACTAAGATCAATAGGAAAGATACTAATAAGATGATTCCTAAAACAATGTTGAATGCTAACATAATATAATTTATTTATTTTGTTGTAATTTTCTAATAACAGCAATTTGTTCAGCAAAGTAAGCACTTTTAGCCGGATTCTTAAGCATCAGAACCTGATAGGCCTGAATAGCTTCTGCATATTTTCCTTGTTCTAAATACACTTTTGCTAAAGTTTCAGTCATAAATTGCTGACCTATATTCTTTTTCTCTACTATTTCTATACCACTTGAACCATCATCATAGTCTTTATTCACTTCAATCTTGGGATTGCTCTCCAAGAACTTGTCTATAAGGTCAAATTTCTTCACTCTCTCATCTCCTTCTTCAAAGATATTTTTATCAACAAAAGGAAGCTCAATGGTAGGTGCTTGTGGGGTTCTTCTATCAATAGGCTTATAGCGGGTCACCTCAAGCCAAGTGGCAAATGATTGCTTATCTGAAGGCTGGAAATCAATAGGTTTCCCCATGTGAAGCGCCTCTTTCTCCGTTTGTCCTTGAGTTTCTTGAGAAGGAGTAGGAGTTTGTGGATAAAATTCCTTTTTTTGGAAGGCATCTTCCGTTACATAAGTGGTAAACTCAGTTGGAATTGCCTCATCCACATAAGCCTTGGGCATCTCTTCTTTCTTAGGAGCATTTTTCTTATTTCTGAATGCAGAAGAGGTGATAAAATCAAACAATAAAGTCCTATTACCTATATGAGCTGCTGTTATCTTCAATTCCTTGTTATAGCGATAACTCTCCTCCGCATAGAGCACTCTCAGATAGATGGCCTTTACTACCTGAAAATAAGGATACTGATGTATAATATTCTCTAATTCATACACTTGTGAGAGTGTAATATGATTAGGCTGCTTCAAAATAAGAGATAAGTCTTTTGCTGTCATTACCAATTAGCCAAGGAAGCGTTAAAAATATCTTGTCCTATTCGTTCGAATATAGCCTCAAAAGCACTATTTTTTACAGCACTAAGCTGTGTATTAGCTGGAAAATCATAATAGTGAGAGAATTGTTTTTCAAAATCTTTTTCAGGATCCTTGGCATTAGTAAAGCGCACATTAATAGTTACTGTAAGCCTATTCTGGGCAGCCTGCTGCTGCGCATTGGCCGCCATAGGAGCAATCGTAAAATTGGTGATTTCCCCTTCATATACCAAGTCACCACCTGTAGTGGTTAGGGAAAGATTCGTTTGGTTATTAATCAGATCTTGCAAGTAGAATGTAAAATCTCTATCCATCCCTGGCTCTATCAAGGGTGCTCTATTTTGAAAAAAATTGACCTGAAAAGTCTTTGCACTGCCCGTACTCCCTCCTGTAAAGTTATAAATTCCACAAGAGGAAAGGCTATAGCAAAAACACAAAAATAGAATAATTCTCTTCAACAAAAAATTTTTGGCAAAAGTACGACTATATTTTAAATAAAAAAAATTTTTTTTCATATCTTTGCCGAGAAATTACACTTTTATGGAATCTACCTCACAAATAAATACAGAAACCATTTCTTCTGTAGAACTTAGCCCTGAACTTAAGCGATTGGAAAAAGCTCAAAATCCCTTGCAAATATTCAAAGAAATGAGTCTTTTAGGGATTAGCTCTGGCGTAAAATCTATCAAGAATATTATTCTTCTGATAGTGGTGAATTTTGTCTTTCTTCTAGTAGGTATTTATCTGTTTTTTAGCAGAAGCTTTGCCTATAAAAAGCTTTTTTTCTTGTTACTTGTTGTAGGAATAGGTATTCTTTTCGTTTTTATTGCTATCAAAAAAGTATTCGATCTACTAAAATTAGAATACGCTTCCTACCTTTTCAAGCAGTTTGAGGGTTATATCCATAAGATTTTTGGAGCCATTTTTGAAAAAACTGCACATACTACCGAAAAAATTGTAAGCAGGAAGCAGCTCAATCATATATTCCAAGGCTTTATCCCAAAAGTTCCTAAGGCTTTTCAAAAGCCACTGCTTTTCATTCTATCCTTTACTCCTATGGTTGGTTTTGTAGCTGATATATATGCCACTGATAATCTCAACAGCTATGAGAAACAGAGTGATGCCCTTTATGAAAAAGTACAACTCTACTTGAAGAACAGTGTGAAAGAAGAACGGAGCGGTTATTGGCTGATTTGGGCATTGCTTATCAATGGTCTTCTACAAGGTCTTTTACTCTATTGGTTAAGCTAAAACAAGGGAACATGACAAACAAAAAACATCCCTCCCTACTAGGAGGGGCTATGATTATTGCTGGAACAGCTATAGGGGCAGGGATGCTAGCCAACCCTACTTCCACTGCTGGCATATGGTTTGTAGGGTCTGTAGGGGTATTGCTCTACACTTGGTTCTGTATGACTACCTCTGGGCTAATGCTCTTAGAGGCCAACCTACACTACCCCACTGGCGCCAGTTTTGATACTATTGTTACTGATTTACTTGGCAAAAGATGGAACTTTATCAATGGAATTTCAGTGGCCTTCGTACTCTATATCCTCACCTATGCTTATATCACCTCCGGAGGAAGTATCACTGAGAATGCTATCAATAGCTTGGGAATTATACATATCTCTAAGAGCATTGGGTCTCTGCTTTTCTGCTTAACTCTTGCCCTTTTTGTATGGCTCTCTACCAAAGCCGTAGATAGATTCAGCACCATTCTTATCGGAGGGATGATTATTGCTTTTCTATTTTCCACTATGGGGTTATTGGGGTCGGTAAGTCTCCATACTTTGTTGGATACCCAAAACAAAAGTCATGAGCCATACCTTCCCTACTTGCTTACGGCGCTTCCGGTATGTTTGGTCTCTTTTGGCTTCCATGGCAATGTTCCCAGTTTGGTGAAATACTATGATCGTAATGGACAAAAGGTAATGCAAGCCATCTTTATAGGTACAAGTTTGGCGTTGCTCATCTACATTCTATGGCAATTGGCTGTACAAGGCAACCTCCCTCGCGAAGAATTTGCTCCTGTCATCACTAAAGGTGGGGATGTAGCCGCCCTTTTAGAGGCCTTAAGTAGTCATGTAGTCACTCATTATATAGGTATAGCCCTTAATTTCTTCGCTTATATGGCCATTGCCAGCTCTTTTTTAGGCGTAACCTTGGGACTCTTTGATTATATTGCCGACCTTTTCAAGTTTTCTGACACCCCTTGGGGACGTGCAAAAACTGCTTTGATTACCTTTGCACCTCCTCTGCTGCTGAGTTTACCTTTTCCCTATGGTTTTGTAACTGCTATCAGCTATGCAGGATTGGCTGCTACCCTATGGGCTGCCATAGTACCTGCCTTATTGGTACTTGCCAGTCGAAAGAAATTTCCCCAGACCACTTATAAGGTATATGGAGGAAAAGGAATGATTTATTTTATCATCCTCTTTGGTCTGCTCAACATATTTGCTCAAATAGGAATACAATTGGAATGGATCGCGAGCTTTACAAGTGGAAAATAATTCTATAAACCTTAACAAAAATATGACCCAACAGAAACTGCCTTCTCTTTTGGGAGGCGCTATGATTATTGCAGGCACGGCTATTGGAGCAGGGATGCTGGCCAACCCCACTGCAATGTCGGGGGTATGGTTCATAGGGTCAGTACTCCTATTCCTATTTATTTGGGGAATAACTACCCTATCGGCTTTGATGCTTTTGGAGGCCAACCTACACTTCGAGAAAGGAGCCAATTTTAATACTATCACTACTCAACTGCTAGGAAGAGGTTGGAATATCCTCAATGGTATCTCGGTGGCTTTCACCCTATACATACTCACCTATGCTTATATCACTTCAGGAGGGAGTATCACCGAAAGTCTGTTCCTGAAGTTTGCTCCGCATCTTCCTATTAATCACACCTTTGCCGCCCTACTTTTCTGCTTAGCTTTAGCCCTATTTGTCAGTATCTCCACCAAGGCTGTAGATCGGATGAGTACCATTCTCATAGGAGGAATGGTCGTCGCCTTTTTTCTCTCCACCACAGGGCTCCTCAGCGCTGTCAAAAGCGATATATTACTCAATCAAGTATCAAAAGATGAAACATCCTATCTCCCCTACCTTTTTTCTGCTATTCCTACCTGTTTGGTTTCTTTTGGATATCATATCTGTGTGCCTACCTTAGTCAATTACTATAATAAAAACAGCAAAAAGATTACCTATGCCGTGCTTATAGGTTCACTTTTGGCACTACTAATCTATATTTCTTGGCAAATGGCAGTACAAGGAAACCTTCCAAGGGCAGAATTTGTCCCTATTATAGAAAAAGGAGGAGATGTAGCAACCTTATTGGCTGCACTAAACCGCTATATTCCTACTCAATCTATTGGAATATTACTCGATTTCTTTGCTTATATGGCTATTGCTAGCTCCTTTTTGGGTGTAACCTTAGGACTTTTTGATTACATAGCCGATTTGTTCAAGTTAAGCAACAACCTATGGGGAAGAATAAAAACAGCCTTAATTACCTTCGTCCCTCCACTACTGATGAGCTTGCTTTATCCTTATGGGTTTGTTACCGCTATCGGCTATGCAGGACTTGCTGTAAGTATTTGGATGATTATCATTCCCGCTCTTCTGGTATGTGCCAGTAGGAAGAAATTTGCAAAAAGTAATTATAAAGTCTTTGGTGAGAAATGGTTGATTTACTTGGTTATAGCCTTTGGACTACTCAATATTTTTTGTTATGTAGCAGGACAAATGGGATGGATCCCTATCTTTGAAGGAGAATAATGAATACTTTTATCACTCAGCATCATGGAGGATTATTCTATATATACTTTTTCAGGCTTGGTATTTACCTTTTTTGAAAGTCTTTTCCTAACCCACCTATTCATCAGGAAACACCAATTCATTTGCTTTGCTGTGCTTAACTGGGGTTTGTGTGTGACATTCTCTCGTATTGCCTGGGATGATTTCTATTGGGAGGTATGTCTTGAAAATCCATGGGATTATAGTAGTCGGTTTTATTACTTTGTTGAAGGATTCTATTTTACACCTATGTTCCCTCTGCAACATATCCTATTGTTTATTGCCATAATTTTGATTATCAGGAAGTTGTTTTTAAAACTTTTAAACTATGTTAGAAAAGGCCATACAAATAGCCATTGAGGCACACCAAGGGCAAACCGACAGAGCTGGTACCTCCTACATTCTACACCTTATCCGAGTGATGAATGCAGGTCAAACCAAAAATGAAAAAATCTGTGGCATCTTACATGACTTAGTAGAAGACACACCTTGGACTTTTGAAGCCCTTAGAAAAGAAGGCTTTTCAGAAGAAGTTATCAGTGCCTTAGTGTGTGTAACCAAACAACCTAATGAGACATACACTCACTTTATAGAGCGTATCAAGAAAAACTCTTTAGCCACCAAAGTCAAGCTCAACGATTTGAGAGATAATATGGATATTACACGGCTAACCTTTATCACAGAGGAAGATACACAACGATTAAATAAATATCTCAAGGCTTATCATTCCCTATTAGAAAAATAAAAAAACCACCCTGAAAACCTTGATAATTTCAAGGTGGTTAGTGAGCTTCGGGATACTATACCGCCATTACGCTCTGGTGGGCGCTGCCCTATAGATAATGTTTTTAAAGGTGAAAGCTTGGCTTAACAACTATCACATGCGTATAGTATCGCATTCCCGCTCTCTGGTGGGATACCCCAAAACTTTAAATCCATTATTTGTGTAACAAAAGTACAACTTTATTTCTAAATAGCAAAGATTTTAACCCCCTCCCTATTATAGAAAATCAACTTATTAGATAAATATAAGAGTTTCTGCAACGCTTTAGTATTAATTTTGTCTCTTACCCCTACTTAATAACTAAGAACACTAAGGGGCAATCATCATAAAAATGACTGCCCCAAAGGTATTGCAAATCCGCAGAATTGCAATGCAAAGGTACGAAATATTTTTCTAAGTACCTATAAAAATTATAGGCATACTTGCCGTTTACCATGACGTTTTAGTGAAATTACAAACGAGATTTTAGCCTTAAAATAGTTGTAACACATTGAGTGGAAGAGTGTTACACTTAGTGACCGCGAGAGGCTTCGAACCCCTAACCCTCAGAGCCGAAATCCTAAAGGATAAAATTTTTCGTTTTGTAACTTCTTTAAAATCAGATACTTTTAAATGAACAACTATAGGGAAATAGTGGTCTTCCTTGCTTTTTACCTTGACGGCAATAAACGACGTAGGTGTTTGGTTTATAGTGATTTACAAGGATTTTTTAAATAGGCTTACCTTGCCTTTTTGGTGTATTTCAGAATTTAGTCATATGGTTTTATCCGAGCTTGTTTGCTTGGTTATTTTTTGTAACTTTGTGCCTAATACTAAACACACTACTATGACAAGTAATAATGAAAAAGGCATGTATGACTTAATCAAAGAGCTAATAGATTGCAGAGATGAAAGTATAAAAATATACCGCTTTGTGGTACATGCTACCATTCAACTCAAAAACAGAGAATGGAAAGACCCTTTTATTGAGGGCGATATTCCTGAAGGTTGGTGTTGGGCTCTTAGAGAGGAAATAAAGAAAATCCTTGATGAACTCAAAGAGAAATAGTAACCTCCTTTCTATTGTTTTTAGAATAATCATCTTCCCATAGGATAAAAACAACAGGAGATCTGTTTTCTAACCCATAAAGAAGCGCATAAAAGCTAAAACTATCTCTATTGTTAAGGATAGGGTATGGCAACTTATGCTGCTCGTTTATAGATATTTTATCCTCTTTATCCAATCCGTTCCAATCAATACGAATATTTTTTGCAGGGGAGTATCCTATGTTTGTTATTACAAACGTTCTTTTGCCCTTACCTAAATCACTAACTTCAATTTTTATATCAGCTTTTGAATAGCTGTCTATTTGGTACTTGTTAATAATTTCCTGCTGTTTGTTCAACTTTCTGTTGATACAATAAGACCATACAGCAACAAAAATAGATATTACCAAGCCTCCTAATGCTATGTAATCTGAATAATTCATAATGTTTAAGTTTTAATACGCTATCCGCTCCACGATCGCCGTGGCTACTACTTGTTTGTATTACATTCGCTCTTTCTTTACACTTCCTTTTACAGCATAAAATGCACGTATAATTCTAAGGGGATACTCTCGAGGGTCGTATTTAGGGTTCTCACTTTCTAAAATTACGTGATCATCATCAGACCCTCTGCGAACATATTTTATATTAACGTCCCCATTGTCAAACACTACCACGTAAGGGTGTCCAAAAACCAAGTATAAGAAATCAACATGTTTAATCCCTATTACGTCTCCTGCTTTGTACTTTGGATACATACTATCCCCATATACATTTATAAAGGTAACATCGTCCCCAAAGTTAGGTATATACACGGGGATACGTTGCATTTCATCGTTAAAGTTGGCAATATCAAAGCCTGCTTTAGCATATATCTCAGGGTAGTAGTAGCCCGTAGGTTTCCCTATTGGGTTTCCTATTGCTTCCTCCTGAAAGTATTCCCTTGCTTCATTGACGTATGTTGTTAAAGCATCTCTATATTTTTCAGGCAGCTCGGAAATGCCTTGTTGCGCTTCTTTGAGTACCTTTACAGGTATTTTTGTCTTTTCGTATATGTCTGTCAGGGTAATATCATACCCCTTGCGCTCGTCTCTTAGAAATAATACTAAATCGTCTTCTTCCTCTTCCTCCTCTGGTACAGTTTCTTCTATCTGTGGGATGAGCATGGAGCCTTCTCCAAGTAGTAACCAAGCCTTACTAAGTTCGGGAAAATTAGGAGCAATTTTTTTATCAAACATTTCATTTTTTATCCCTTTACGAATATTATTAACATAACCATTTGATATTCCACATTGTTGCTCAAATTTACTTTGACTTATTCCTTTATATTTTAAGAAATCAAGCAATCTATTTTTTACAGAATTTTGTTCTGTATCCGAATTATCTTTCATACTTTTGTGTTTTAATTAAAAATTTGTTTGTTATCTTGAAATCATCAAAACAAAGACGTTTTGGAATTCGTATCTGGATTGTAACTGAAATTCTTTTTTTAGGAAATATTCTATGATCTGTTATACACCTTTACCGCTAAAATCACTTCTTTAATATATTAACAAACTTGTTATAGACATCAGGATTTTGCAAATCATTCCAATATACTTTTTCATAATTATATCTATCAAAAGAACCTTTCTTTAGATAAATAATTAGACCAAACTTATCACAAAGGATAATCTTTTCACTTTCTAATAAGTTAGCATAGGAACGAGCTTGTTTAAATGCGTCTTCTATTTCCTTATTATTTTTCAGATGATATTTAGCCTCAATAAGTATCTTTGCTTTCTCGTATCCTCTTTTATTGTCGTAATGTAAGGCGTAATCAGGATATATTCTGTTACCTCTACCTGCCTTTATTGGCAATTGTCTTATGAAATCTTTGTTTTCAAAATATCCTATCTGGTTCAGATAATATTCTAACAAATTCACTTCCACATCTCTCTCGTTATGCAATTCAATTCCTTGAGGTGGCTCGGGAGCTTGTAAGGTTGGTAATATAGCTGTATCAAATCCTTTACTTCTTATCAGTTTCAATAAACGTGAATAATCGTCATTAGATATAGCCCAACCGTTTACTCCTTGGAATTTCTTACGTATTAGAGGGTGTTTTGAAAAATATTCATCAGATTCTAATTCTTTCAGTGTTATGTATGGTATTTCAATTCCATCACCTATATAAGAATTGGCGTAATAATAGAAAAAAGGATCAACAACTCCATCTGTTTGTGCTCTCCATATATGAGTAATTGCACTAATAGGGGAAGTTTCATAATGTACTAAAATATCTCCTTTTTTAGTTTCAGGATTTGCTTGCCAAAATTTTACTTCTTCCAATCGTTCTTCCTCTGAGATTAACCCTCCTATGAACCATGCTTGAGTTGGCTTAAATATTTCCGTTTTTTCCTTGTTTACATAGTTAGGAGCAAAATCGTACAAAAAAGCGCATAATTCATTAGGGGTAAGATTGTTTTCTATTCTAAACTTGTAAAACACCTCACAAAGCTCAATGTAATACATACAACGGGCACGATAGTCGCTTTTCTTAGGTAACTTTGGAAGTTCTATGTTAAAGGTATCTGCAATTTTGTTTAAGTCAAAAAATCGGTATGTAAATAGGTATGGGAATGTATACTCATAAGCTATTGCGTAAAAATAGAAAGATATTACTATGTGTAGATTTAGAAAAATCTGGTAGTCTTTTGGATCTATAACATAGCCTTTTTCATCATTATCAAATATAAAATAAATCCCTTCATCCAAACAAGTTTCAAACTCCTTTTTTACTTCTGCAAATGTTTTAAAATCAAAGTTATTAGGATTTCTATCCAGTGAACTGTCGCCTATTTGTTGCATTATGCTTTCATAATCCCTTTTTTCTATCCATTTTCCATAGATAGGATTGTACTTATTGATAACCTTTACATCATTCCAGAAAACATTATGATATTCAAAAAAATCAATAGTTTCTTTCCCTTGCTTACTTTCTTTGTATAAATCCCAAATATATTTAGACAACACCATTTTACAATTATTTAAAAATCAATCACTTATAAACTTTAACACTAATCACAGAGAAATTTTCTGTAAAACATTTTGTTTTTACAGAGAAATGTTCTAATTTTGCACTGTCGAAATGTAACAACAAATGTTCTACATTTTTACGATACAAAGATAATAATAAAAATGTAAACAACAATGAATAAAGTAAAAAAAAGGCACAAAGTTACGGGCAAGCTCTCTGAGGCTATCGCAGAAGAGATACTATCTAATAATAAGTTAAGCCTTCAAATAGCCCTTGAAATGGATAAGACACAGATAGCTGTACAAAATTCTGCAAGGCGTAGAAGTGATACATTACTCAATGTAAGACTAATGCCTTTGTATGAGAGTTATGGATATTCAACAGAAGATGTAAAAGTAGAATAATTAATCATGAATAATACCGAGCTGAAAAGACACCTCAAAAGAAAATTAGAGCGAGTAACATTGCTCAAGTTATCCTTAGAGGGTGCTGTTAGAGATTTGGCAAGCGAGATTATTAGCCTTAACGAAGAACTTGCCCTTGTGGAAGGGGGCAAGTCTTCAATCAAACTGAAAGAACCCGTTGATATATCAGAGTATGCGACACAATTTTACGCTGAATTTGAAAAAGCAAGGCAAAACAGCTAACAAAAAAGCCCCGCTGGCAGGCGAGGCATGTGTATAACAAACAAAATTTTTAACATGGCAAAATTACTACAAAAATTATTCTCTTGCAAGCAAAAGTCAAAAAAAGTGCAAGACACAGAACTACAGGTGATTAATGGCTACTTGTGCTACAAAAAGCGCCGTTACAGTGAGCTAAACTACGAGCAGAAAGAGCAATATAATGACTGCTTGGCACTACACATCTTACAAGAACTCCTTAAAAAATCACAACTTAGATACGTATTAAAATGAGAACAATCAGCCCCTTTGAGTTTGCACGACTTACAAAAGAAGTGTATGGTGATCCTACCTATCAAGGTTATGACTACTTGAATATACATGAAGATAAAGGCCGCTCTTTTGAATGTGAATTTACCACATATACAGAGTATGAGGACGATTGGTATTGCAGTGTGACCTATGATGTTACTCTTGATTATAAGGGTCGCGATTATGAGAGTAACCACGAGGTTACTATCAACAAGGTAGAGGTTAATTTTCAAGAAGTGCAATTGACCACCGAGCAAGAAGCAGCACTAACCAAGGCACTTACAGAGCGTGCTAATGAAGAATACGAGTTTTACGATACAGAGGGTCTGTATCCCGATTATGCAACATCTTATACATGGTAATTATGAAAACAGCAGTAGAAAAGGGCAAATGCTATGAGATAGGCGATTGGCTCGTACAAATTGACAGAATAGATGAACGATTTATATGGGGCTTTGGGGCTGACAGCGATAGGGTGATAGGGTTTTTAGCCCTCCCTATTGATAGCCAAGTAACCCGTGAAGTACCTATTAACGACTACATCAAGCATATAGATGTAGCAAGGCAGAATATAGCTTATGAATTTCGTGAGAGACTAAGCCAGTATGAAGAATAAGTAACAAATAAAATTTATTAAAAATGAATGAGAATTTAATCACAGTACAACAATTGCCAGTGATCGTCTATGAACGATTAGAAAGCGTGGGGCAAGAGATTGACAAGCGTATCGCAGCGCTTGACTTGGATAAGCAACTCGTAACAGAGGGCACCAAAAAAGCCGTTAAGGACACCAGGGCAATGCTCAATAAAGAGTTGGATAACTTTGAAGAGCAGCGCAAACGCATCAAAGAGCAAGTAGTAGCACCTTACGAGGCTTTTGAAAAAGCGTATAATACCTTTATCAAGGTAAAATATGAGAAAGCCGATGGCATTCTTAAGGTGAAAATAGATGAGTTCGATAGGCGTTTGAAGGCCGACAAAGAAGCACGTATCAGGGCTTATTTTACAGAGTTATGCCAGGCGAATAACATTGACTTCCTCCCTTTTGAAAGGCTTTGCTTGAACATAAGATTAAATGATAGTGACAAGAGCTTGAAAGACATCGTAAATACCAATATTGACAATGTGGTTAAAAGCCTTGCAATGATTGAAAGCCTTAATGATCCTGATGAGTATAAGGCGGAGATTCTAACAGACTACAAGCAAACCCTTGATGTAATGACTGCGATAAACAACGCAAAGTATCGCAAACAACAACGAGAAGCTGAACTACAACGCCTTGAAGTACAAAAGGCACGAGCCGAGCAAGCAAGGTTAGCAGCCGAGGCAAGGGCAAAAGAAGTGGCTCCTTTGCAAGCACCTGAAGAGGTGAAAAGTGAAGAACGAATAGTGAAAAATGAAGTGGTGCCAGCTGTTCAAGAAGTAACACCCGACTTGATAGTAACCAGTTTCACCGTACAAGGTACCATGGAGCAACTCAGAGCCTTGAAAGCATATATCCTTAGTAATAACATTAAAATCATAGAATAATGAGTACAGCAGTAACCACCACAGAAAAGGGCTTAACATTAGGTAATTTCCTTAATCAAAAAGCCACAGCCGATTTCCTAACAAAGACATTAGGGTCAAGAAAATCAGAATTTGTATCCAACCTCTTAGCCCTTTCAGATAGCAACAAAGAGCTGTTACAATGTGATAATACAGAGCTGATGAAGTGTGCCATGAATGCCACAGCCCTTAACCTCCCACTTAACAAAAACTTAGGGTATGCGTATGTTATCGCTTACAAGGATTGGAAGACCCAAGAAGTACACCCCCAATTTCAAATGGGATATAAGGGTTTTATTCAGTTAGCTATCCGAAGCGGTCAATACAGAACCATTAACACCTGCGAGGTGCGAGAAGGCGAGATTAAGCGCAACAAGTTCACTGGACACACTGAATTTTTGGGTGAAAACCCTGAAGGCAAAGTTATAGGCTATTTGGCCTATATCGAGTTACAAAATGGGTTTCAACAGTCCTTATATATGAGCCTTGAGCAGGTGCAGGCACACGTAAGTAAGTACTCACAAAGTGGGATAGATAAAAAGACTGGAGAGTTCAAAGGGGTATGGAGAAATGAGTTTGATGCCATGGCAAAGAAAACAGTCCTCAAGCTCCTACTTAATCGCTACGGGGTGTTATCCGTGGAAATGCAGAACGCTATAGAGAGAGACCAAGCAGATAGCGAGGGGCGTTATATAGATAACCCACAAGCAGGTAGGTATGTACAAGATGCTGTTATTATTGAACAAAGTGAACCTACCGAGATTGTTGCTCAAGAAGAGCCAACAGCTCCCGCCCCAGCACCTTCGGAAAGTCCTAAGCAAGTTGATTTTAAAAACCTATAAGTATGATAACAAGTTATTTCACATTAGGACAATCACACGTATATCGTCTTAATGGACAAACCTTAGACCGTGATTGTGTGATTAAGATAACAGCCGAAAATCCAAGAGATGTAATGGTTGAGTATTTTGGCTTAGAGTGGGCTTTTGAATATGATGAACGCCCTGAAATGAGATACTTCCCACGAGGGGTATATAACCTAACAGAAAATAAATGGGAATAGCAAAAGTCATTAGTTCAGGTAGCGAGGGTAACGCCGTGATATACAACAATGCAATAATGGTAGATTGCGGCGTTTCCTTCAAAGCCTTAGAAGCAGTCAAACGTTCTTTGAAAATTGTACTCCTTACCCATAAGCACAGCGATCACTTGAAAATACGCACTTTGCAGCGGTTACAAGCTGAAAGACCAACCTTGCGGGTGGCTTGCGGTGATTTCCTCTTAGAAGAATTACCATGTATCAAGAATATAGATGTATTGCAAGTGGGTAAGATATACGATTATGGAGCGTTCAGGGTGTCACCTGTAAAGCTGTACCACGATGTACCTAATTTTGGTTGGCGGATATTCCTCCCCAACGGACAAAAGATATTCCACGCTACTGATACAGTACATTTGGAAGGTATCAGCGCTAAAGGTTACGACCTCTATGCTATTGAGCATAACTATTGCGAGGAGTACATACAAGAAGCAATAGAGGAAGCACGAGCCAACGGAGAATATACCCACGCTTACGGCAATATCAATACCCACCTTAGCATACAACAGGCAAGGGCGTTTATTGAGGCGAACAGAAAGAAAAGCAGTGAAGTGTTAGAACTGCATAAGAGTAGAAGTTTTTATAGTAAAATTAAATAACAATGAGAAAAACAGAATTAAATAGCTACAAGAGCCTAAAAGAGGAGCTTGAGCAAACCCAAAGATATATCTATGATGAAATAAGATATAGGGAAAGAGACGGGGAAGATACCAGTGAGTTAAGAGAACAAATCGAAGAAATCGAAGATGAGATAGATTATTACACGGATTTGATAAGTGAATTAGAAGATTAAAAATAATGAAAACAGTATTTAGAAAAGGAATGAAGGTCTATGACCAAATATACGAACCAGATGTAAAAGGAGAAGTATTAGATGTGAACTTAGATATATCTCCTCATCCAATCACAGTGAAATTTGGTAGTTGTGTTCGTTATTATACAGCTGAAGGTTGTAGAGGAAGAAATCAGATAAGGACATTATCAACATCTCCCTACAGAATTGAAGGCTTTGAGCAAAAAGCACCTGTACCAACTTTTGAGGAGGCTTTAGATTGGTTAAAAAGCAATAAATATTATAATACTTTAATTAGGGATGATAAAACCTACACTTCTACTGAGATGTATATAGCTCTTGAAGCCCTTAGAAAACTTGTTATCCTTAGAGACTATTACAATGATGGTTGGAAACCTGATTGGAAAGATGATAGTACAACAAAATCTGTAATACTCATAGTAAATGAAGAGATTCGATGCGATGAAAACTATAGTTCTAAAAGGACTTTAGCATTTAAATCAAAAGAAATAAGAAACAGATTCTTTGAAGAACAAAAAGAACTCTTAGAGATGGCAAAACCTTTATTATGATGAGAAAAATAGCGATACGAGCATTAGCATTCATTATTCTGTTAGTGTTATTGACATACGGAATAATGGTATTATTCAGGAGTGAACTCCCTTACTTATGGATTGTAGGGTTACTTGTAGCAATTCTTATACTGATTGCTTTTCCTTACAACAAGTTTTTCAGTAACTAATTTAATTTTTATATCAAATGAAAAAGATGATTTTTCTTTTCAGTGTTATAGCCTCCTTGGTAGGTTGTAACAGACCTGAACCCAACTATGAAGGGGTTCTAATGACAGAGTACGGACGAAATGGTATCAATTCGTTCAAAATCGTAACAGGGGCACAAGGGATGTTAGGCCCAGGTAGTGAGCTGTATCAGGTACCCATGTGGGAGCAAGCAGGCGACCCTGATGTGGTGGAAATCACAGCAAAAGATGCAGGGGTATTCACGGTAGATCCTTCCTACACTTATACGCCTATTCGTGGCAAAGGTGCTGAGATTGTGTTCAACTACAAGAACTACCGAATACAAGACCCTGAAACCTTCTTTGACAATGTAGAAGCGAATGTACTTAACAAGCGCGTTACAGATGCCTATCGTGAGGAAGCGAGGAACTACACTACTGACAGCCTTATGAATAACTTAGGAAAGTTTGAACTATCAGTACAAAAAAGATTGAAAGAGGAGTTTAAAACGAAATTCTTTGACCTTACTACTCTTACATCAGGGCTTAAACCTCCTGCTTCAATGCTGAAAGCCGTAGAAGACAGGAATAAGGCTATACAAGAGGCTAACAGGGTAAAGAATGAGTTAGAGACCTCAAGAATGTTGTTAGAAAAGGCAAAGATAGATGCCGAAACAAACAAAGTCCAATCGGTAGGGCTTACAAAGGAAATCCTAATGCAGCAATATATTGAGATGTTAGGCAAGACTTCTAATAAAGTAATCATCACAGATGGCAGAACGCCCGTAATATTAGGTAATTAGTATAACAAAAAGCAAGTATCAATCGGGATAGTAGCAGGTTCGAGTCCTGCCTTGCTTTCAAAATTAAAGACAAAATGAAGACTTTAGATTTAAAAGAAGTAAGAGATAGGTTTGAGTTATATAAAGTAGCTTTCAATAAAAAACCTTACGTAAATAACCTTGCAAATGAATTAGGTGTAAAAACTACAACACTTATGAAATTCATTGTGAATAACGATAAGCATTTTGTTCTATATCAAAACGATAAAGGCACTTATATTTCTGAAATATATTTAGATTTAAAAGACAAACCTGGAAGTGATGAATTTGTAGAATATAACAAAGAAAAATATAAAAATACTTTATTCCTTGATACTTATTCCTATCCATACAATGAAGATGTCATAGAATTTCATCGCATTATAGAAGATAAAAAAGATGAGGAAAGAAGTAATGAATGGAGAAATACATCAGAAAAAATTAAAACTGTAAAAAAATTCATATCTGATACAAAAGTTTCAATTGGCATGGACATATATAGATATGATGATTTTATACCGAAAGAGAATATAGAATTACTTATATCACAAGGTTGGGAATTTGTAAATTATAATAAAAATAGTGAAGAATAACAATGAAAAAGATAACTATCCCAACTACCGTTAAAGACGGAAAGCTGGTAGGTAACCGAGAAATGGTAACTCGTGCGATTGGCTCCTTTGAGGGCTTGCCTATCAATCTTACTATTGAAAGGCGTAGCAAGAAAAGGAGCAACGAGCAAAATGCCTTCTATTGGGCTTGCTGGATACCACTCATACAAGCCGCTATCTATAACGAGTGGGGGGAGTTATACAATCCTAACGAAGTGCATACGCTATTAAAGACAACTTGTAACTATGAGGAACGTGTCAATCCTGCCACTGGAGAAGTGTTAAAAGTGCCAAAGAGCAGCACCAAACTGACCACTTACGAATGGGAGAAGGAGTTTAAACAGCAAATCAGGCAGCTATGTATGGACTTTTTCGGATTAGATTTGCCTGAACCAATAAGCGATGAGGAATAAGCAATTTTTCCCCCTCGTTAAGCAAGGCAAAAAATCATTCCCAACTGTCTAAAAACCAACGCAAAAAAGTAAATAAGCAAGATTTAAAGTAAAATAAGCAATGAAAGAAACCGTTAATCGTTTTGAGGAGGAGATCCTCACCACCTCCAATCTATCTGAGATGAAGGATAAGTATTTGGCCGAGACGCTCTATAGAAAATGGCCTGAGATCTTTGTAGATGAAAGCACAGGGGAGTTAGTCAATATAGAACGAAAAGAGATAATATTTGACCGTGGTACATTCTTAGACCATCACAACTTAGAGGAGATTAATTTTTTCCTACAAAGTGGGGATATTACCGAGGTAAAAGTCAGTACTATACAAAGACAAGCAACCTTAGTCAATGGATGTGCTGCCACATGGGTAGCTGTAGCAAAGGTAATGGGAAAGAAACAAACCTTCTTCCTATATGCTAATAGTGTAGAAGTAGCTATGCAGATCCTCACGGACTACATAGAACAACATTACCAAGGATATTTTGAAGTGTTATCCCTCAAGGAACAAGAATATTTGTACATAGTAACCTTAACCAAGGATAATGGAGAAGATGAAAAGGTCAATTGTTATATTGCTGAGATGGAGATGAAATATGAGCGCTACACAACTCGTAATAAATTCTTAGTAAAGGCTATCAATGCTGAGGAAACCAAACCTCTATGTATTGCGTTCTTTGACAAGTATATGCAGGATAAGGAAAATCCTGAACCTTATACAATGACACTGTTATCGGCAAAGATAATGAAAGTAGAAGCTGTGATTGACCATCTATTTTGCCATGTCTATATAGACAGAAGCAAGGGAAAAAGAGAGCAAACAGCCGATAACGACTAACAAACCTAACATTGGAATATTATCTATCTCATGTCTAAGACATGGTGACCCCCGATAGGCAAGCACTCACGTTCGAGCTGTGAGCGGGGGCAAAGATTAAAAATATAAAGTAAATGAATATTTATGATAAAAAGAAAAGAACTATAAAGTTCAGAGGTAAAACTCCACAAGGGAAATGGGTATATGGGTATTATCTCATACGAGAAGAAGAAAGTCCAGTTATTGAGACATCAGTACCTTATACAATTCATTACATTGTAGATTATGCTGACTTCAACGGATTGAATGAAAATGAAATATTACCTGAAACATTAGGACAATTTTCTGGAGTATACACTATAGGGAACAAAGAAATTTATGAGGGTGATATTATCAAATTCTGTAATAAAATATGGGAAGTTGTATGTGATTATGAAGATGCCCATTTATTCTATTTAAGAACTATTGGAGACCCTTACATAGCAGAGAATATGAGTAAATTTACAAGAGGAGAAGTAATCGGAAACATTCACGACAACCCCGAATTATTCAAACAATAATTAACAACCGATTTGAAAGGAGATTGAGCGCGCGGCAATCTTTATCAAATCTCTAATTTCAAATCAAAAATGAACGAGTATCAAGAATTTTTAAAACAGAAGCAAAAAGCAAAGGAGCATAAAGGCTTTGCCGCTTTGCCGATGAATGATAAACTGTTTCCTTTTCAGCAGTTCATTGTAGAACGTAACCTCAGCAAGGGCAAACACGCTGTATTTGCAGATTGTGGATTAGGTAAGACTGTAATGGAGCTTGAAACAGCAAGCCAAATCGTAAGGCACACCAATAAGCCCGTGCTTATCCTTGCACCCTTGGTAGTGGTAGCACAGACCCAAAGAGAAGCAGAAAAGTTTGGTTTTGACCTTGACAAGGTAACCATTACCAACTTTGAGAATTTGCACAACATCAATCCGCAGGAGTATGCAGGGCTGATAGTAGATGAAAGTTCAATAATGAAGAATTTTGAAGGCAAAATCAAACAGCAACTTTTTGAGTATTTCCACAATACTCCCTATAAGTTTGCTTTTACAGCTACTCCCTCCCCTAATGATCCTATGGAGTTGGCTAATCACTCTGAGTTTTTGGGCTATCAAAGCAGGTTAGGAATGCTTGCTACCTACTTTATCAATGACCAAGACCACACGAGTAAATGGAGATTAAAAGGGCATGCCGTTGAAAAGTTCTATCAGTTTGTATCAGAATGGGCGATAATGCTTACCAATCCCGCAGATATAGGTTATCCAATGCAAGGGTATGACTTATCAGAGGTGATTTACAAGGAGCACCAAATCATTACTGAAAATGACTTTAGCAACGGTATGTTATTCCCCAATTTGGCTGTATCAGCTACAGACTTCAACAAGGAATTAAGACGAACTAAAGAGCAGCGTATAGCCAAGGCAATAGAGATAGCTAACGCCAATGAGGATCCACATATTGTATGGGTCAAACATAATGACGAGGGGAAAGAAGTTACTGCGGGTATTCATGGAGCAGTGGAAGTGTCAGGGAGCGATAAGCCTGAAGAGAAAGCGCAAAAGCTGTTAGACTTTGTAGATGGAAAGTTCAGGGTATTGGTTACCAAACCTAAGATAGCCCAATACGGATTAAACTTTCAGCACTGCCTAAATCAAACCTTTATGAGCCCTGATTTTTCTTTTGAAGGATTTTACCAAGCAGTAAGACGATCCCACCGCTTCGGAAAGAAAGGAGATGTAACAGTCAATATTGTAACCACTGATACCATGCAGAATGTTATTAGTATCATCAGAGAAAAAGAGAAACAATTTAAACAAATGCAACAATTAATGATTAATAACCAAACACTATGGAACAACCAAAATTCACAGCTATACACGGCGACTGCGTAGAGGAGGTAGCTAAACTCCCTGATAACAGCATTGACTTTTCAATATTTAGCCCTCCCTTTGCTGAATTGTATGTCTATTCAGACGATATACGAGACATGGGTAACTGCCAAGATTATGAGGAGTTCTTTGTACATTTTCAATTCCTTGTAAAAGAGTTAGCAAGGGTAATTAAAAGCGGTCGATTGGTAGCAGTGCATTGTATGGACTTACCCGCAATGAAAGGCAAAGATGGGTATATTGGTCTTAAGGACTTTTCAGGAATGCTTATTCAGTCCTTCCAAAAAGAGGGGTTTATTTACCATGATAGAATAACGATTTGGAAAAGCCCAGTAGTGGAAATGACACGAACCAAATCAATAGGGCTACTACATAAGACCATTAAGAAGGACAGCAGCCTATCACGTACAGGGATCCCTGATTACATCTTAGTCTTTCGCAATGCAGGTGATAACCTTGTGCCAATTACCCACCAAGATAAAGACGAGAACGAAGAGAATTACCTCCCCGTGAATTTGTGGCAAAAGTATGCTGAGCCAGTGTGGTATGACATCAACTACTCCGATACCTTGCAATATACCTCCGCTCGTGAGGAGAAAGACGAGAAGCATATTTGCCCCTTACAACTTGAGACGATCAGGCGTTGCTTGCACCTATGGAGCAACGAGGGAGACACAGTACTCAGCCCCTTTGGTGGGATAGGAAGTGAAGGGTACGAAAGTCTAAGGCTTAATCGCAACTACATAGGGATAGAGCTTAAGGAGTCCTATTACAATCAAATGCAGCGCAATCTCAAGCGTATGATTGCCGATAAAATGCAACCTAAATTATTTTAAATACTCATTCATTCTTTGTCTTACGCCCTCGCTTGTACTTGGCGTGTATGCTCAAGGAGAGGGCTTAGGGCAAAGTTAGTGAGATAACGATCATTTAAATAACAAACCATGGAAAGAGAAAGTTTTGTCTTTTACAGGAGCTTTTATGAAGGGATAAAGGAACTGCCGAGAGATATTCAGGGAGAAGTGCTCACAGCCATAATGGAGTATGGCTTAAACGGAGTAACAACTGAAAATCAGAAGCCGATAACAAAAGCGATGTTTGCCCTTATAAAACCTCAATTAGACGCTAATAATCAAAGGTTTGAGAATGGTAAATTAGGAGCAGAGCACGGTAAAAAAGGAGGAAGACCAAGAAAAGAAAAACCCCAAGAAAACCCCACCTTAACCCCTAAAAAACCCCAAGAAAACCCCAACCTAACCCCTAATGTAAATGATAATGTAAATGTAAATGATAATATTTCTTTTTTAGAAAAAAAGAAACAAAAAAGCGCGAGTGTGGATTTTAGTGAGGAGGAAAAAAACAATCAGCCTTTAAGCGACCAAAAAGAAACCTCCCCCCGAGTTGCGGCCGCCCCCCCTCCTTTCAATTTCAGGCAGGCTATGCTATCGGCAGGATTTGCTGCTGACCTCACGGAGGACTGGCTCAGGATACGCAAGGCAAAGAAAGCTGTCAATAGCGAACGTGCATTCAAGCTATTCATTGAGCAGGTACAGCGTACAGGACAGGACAAAAATACCATCCTCACCTTGGTAGTGCAGAAGCAATGGAAAGGCTTTGAAGCCAGCTGGGTACAGAGTGCCCAACAACCACACAACCCACAAGAACCCGTAATAATTGACCAAAATGGAAACATCATCTCAGGAACTCATACTACAAACACAGCAACCCCCAATGTTGTCGGACGTCAAACCGCTGCCAACATTGCCGCAAATATGCAAGGCTGGTGAATTGCAAGGAGCAGCTTTTGCACGGCAGGTACTGGCATTCACCCCTATCCGAGCGCTTGACCCAATAGAAGCCCGCGGAGGCATTGGCACTATCATCGCCCATCATGCTGCCCTTATCGGATTCAAGGGAGAAATAGACCCTATCAACAAGTCTGATATTTCAGGAATGATTTTAAGCCGCTTTTCTTCACTTTCTTTAGAGGAGCTATATAAAGCTCTTCAAATGGAAAGATACGGAGATTTTGGCATGCGTACAGAGCATTATCAGCTAATCAATGCCCCTTATGTTTGCGAGATATTGAAAAAATACAAGGAATGGCTAAGAAATACCCGACAAGCCAATAACCTTCCTATGAGCCTACCAGCCCCCAAAGAGGAGGAGTTATCAGAGGAGGAAAAAGAACAACGATTTAGGGAGAGTGTACAACATTTTTACAACGATTTCAAGCAGACAGGACAACTCCCATTATTCAACTGCTGGATATATGACGGCCTTAAGCAGCGAGGTATGATAACTGACTTCACCGCAGCGGAAAAGGAATTACTAACCAAGCGCTATAGGGAACGCAAGATCCAGGAGCGAGATAACAAAAGCCTTGTTAGCCGTCTGAAACAGTCCTTTGAAAGCGTGGATGATGATATATCTCTGAAAAAAGAAATAGCACTGGAATATATCTTTGAAAACGACAAGTTACTAATGACAAATAACAACCTTAAAACATGAAATTTATAACAGAACTAAGAGCACGCGGGCTACAAATCACAGAGAAGGAAGCTAAACACCTCATGGAGATTGCCGTTGCTGATTATCGTGAAAGCCAAGTAAAACCAATTCTTAAGCGGGAGAATATGGCTCATTATATGATTATGGCATTATCCTATTGCAAAGCTACCAGTGAATTACTTCACATGATTGATGAAAGCTATCCAAGGTTTAGACTTAAACAGGTATTTATGGAATGCAAGAAGAAAAATAACGAAGTAGTAGAAGAGTTTGAAAAGGCCAATAAGATAGACCCGCAGCTACTCAATGCCTTCGTGCATACGCGAACGATTTAACCGAGATAATGTATTTACACATGGACGACATTAATAAAAAGAAAAAAGAACAAAAAGCAAATGAAAAAACAAACTAACACCCCATTAAGAGCCTTTGATGTAGCCGTAGATAGGCTGCTTATGGAATTTTGTGAGAAACACGATTTAAGCTATGAATTTTCTGTAGGTAATGATAGTGTAGATATGTTCCTAATATCTGACTACTTCTTCAGCCTCTCGGATATATACTTTGACCTCAAGAGTAACCAACCCAAGGGTAAAATCATAGAGTGGTACGATTACCTTCTTGATAATGAAATAGAGATTAGTTATTATGCCTATTGCATGGGCTTGAGAAAGGAGCAACTAAGTAAAAAGCAAAACGATTAAAATTTATAGTAGATGAATTTACACCTTACACTCAAGAAAAACTGGTTTGACCTTATTCTCTCAGGAGAGAAGAAGGAAGAATACCGAGAGATAAAGCCCTATTGGGAAAAGCGGCTTATGGGAAAGACATACGATAAGGTCATCTTTCGTAATGGGTATGCTGCCAACGCCCCACAATTTACAATAAAACTAAAAAGTATCACTCAAGGCACAGGAAAGAGCGAATGGGGTGCAGAAGAAGGAAAAAGATACTTCGTACTTAGTTTAGGAGAAATTATTAACACTAAAAATATTGACAAAAGCGATGCAAATTATAAATAATACAGGAGCCATAATCAAAGAGCAAATTAACTTAGGCGATATTGATAATTTAAATATTGACGATTTATTTAAGAATAACACCAGTAAAAAGATGAAAAATTACGAATACCCCAATTGGCTCGTCTCTTTGGAGATAGCCAAAGAACTCAAAGAAATAGGGTTTAAAGAAAAGTGTCTTTGCTATTGGCATGAGTACTTTCATCGAATAGAATGCTCTACGGACGATGAGGATAGGCTTTGTCCTGAATATTACGATTACAATACTGATGAAAGCACTACATCACTCCCCACTTGGGAACAAGTCTTTGAGTGGTTCAGAAGCAAAGGTTATCACGGCGTTATAGCCGTAGGTGATGAAAGCGGAGAATTAAATGAATACTCCTATTGCATTGACTACCTCAATGAGTTGAGTAGTGACTTTGAGCAAGACAGCCACCTCACCTATGAAGAAGCCCGTGAAGCCCTCGTAAAAGCCCTTATACAAACCTATAAAAGTGAACAACTATGAATAAGAAACTCATTGTACTATCAGGAAAGAAAAGAGTAGGTAAGGACACCGTGGCAAACCTATTCAACGATTACACCCAACGCAAATACGAACTCAGAGCCTTTGCCGAGCCAGTCAAAGAGATAGTGTCCCAAGTAGTAGGAACAAACTCATACAGATTAGAGCTTTTCAAGGAAAGCCGATTAGTAGATGTCAATGGCATAGAGAGCAACCTAACCATAAGGGAGCTATACCGAAAGACAGCGGACTTTTACAAGGAACTACTTGGGGAGGATATATTCGCTAAGCTAATGTTTCGACGATTGGCGTATGAGAATTACGAGTTTCCAAGGGTGATTGTCACTGACATGCGATTTAAGGTAGAATATGAGCAGATGAAACTGCTTGATCCTATCTTTATCCGTGTGAAATGCAGAATGGGCAATATGGATACCCATCCTTCCGAAATAGACCTCGACGATGTGCCTGATAGTGATTTTCACTTTATCATAGATAATACATGCACACGTACCCAACTCAAGGAGCAAATACAAGCAATAGTCAAAAAGTTGAGAATATGAAAATCTATCTATCAGGAAAAATCAGCGGGACAGACCTCTCTCATACTCGTAAGAGGTTCAGTGATGTAGCTGACAAGCTCCAATCATTAGGACATGAGGTTATCAATCCTCTTTGTAATGGATTATCTGAAACAGACCCATGGGAGGAGCATATAGCCAAAGACATCATCAACCTTATAGATTGCGAGGGGATCTATATGCTACAAGGTTGGGAGGATAGCCAAGGGGCAAGAATTGAGCATGCCGTAGCTAAAGAAATAGGGCTAAAAGTGATGTATGAATAAATCATTAGCGACCAGCGCATTCCTTGTAATCACTGGTCGCTAATCCTTAAATTAACAAAATGAAATATATTTATACCTACATTTGAAAGTATAAATGTAAGTATAAATGTAACTATAAATCGTGTGACAAATGTCACACGCATTCAATGAATTATGTTGAAAACTTGCATGGATAATTCAAATATATTTTGTACCTTTGCACTTTAATTAATATTAACAAACTAAATACACTACTAAATGAATAATAATTTACAGATATTCAGAAACTCTGAATTTGGACAAGTCCGAATTATTGTTAATGATGCAAACGATCCTATATTTTGTCTTACGGATCTTTGTGTTATATTATCACTCAATGCAGGAGATGTAAGAAAACGATTAGATGATGAGGTGGTTTCAATCCACCCCATCCCTGATAGTATTGGCAGAACTCAATTTACTAATTTTGTGAATGAGGAGGGATTTTATGACATAGTGCTTGGCAGCCGTAAAGAAAATGTAAGAACTTTCAAAAAATGGGTAACGAGTGAAGTGCTTCCTACTATTCGCAAGACGGGGCAATATTCAATCCAAAAGAAGATCCCTAACAACTTTGCAGAAGCTCTCAAACTGGCCTATGAGCAGCAATTGAAGTTAGACCAACAAGAACTCCTATTAGCAGAAGCAAAGCCAAAAGTAGAGTATTACGACAAAATACTTTCCTCAAAAGACAGCTTAACCGTAACACAAATAGCCAAAGATTACGGATTAAGCGCTCAACAGCTAAATATTATCCTTAAAGAAGAAAAAGTACAATATAAGCAATCAGGACAGTGGTTGCCTTATAAGGAATATGCTCAAGAGGGATACACCAAAAGTGAAACCATAAACTTCACTCATAAAGACGGCACAGAGGGAACAAAACTCAATACCAAATGGACACAAAAAGGGCGTTTGTTCATTCATGAACTGCTAAAAAAGAAGAATATAAAACCCGTAATGGATAGATAAAATCCGACAATATATAAAATCACCTAACCATGTACCAAGAAAGCCAACTACAACAAATGTGCGTGCGCTATTTCCGATACAAATACCCTCAGTACCTTATCTATGCCGTCCCTAATGGTGGATTGCGAAATTCTTTAGAAGCCAAACGCCTCAAAGAAGAAGGTGTCCTGGCGGGAGTGGCTGACTTAGTAGTAATGCTCCCCCAAGGTAAAAGCCTCTATATAGAGATGAAAATCAAGGGGAACAAACAGACAGAGCATCAAAAAGCCTTTCAACAAAAAGCCGAAGCACTCGGATATAAATACTATGTATGCTACAGCTTTGACCAGTTCAAGGCGATCATAGAAGAGGAACTAACCACCACTGACAACTAACAACAGATATACCATGCTTGAAAAGATAAAAACAGCCATAGAAGACACCACCACGGAAGCTATAGCAAGTCGTACGATATACCTCAAACTATTTTGTGGCTTGGCGTGTAAGCACTCCCTATCCTCGCAAAAGGATATAGCCGCTTTTTTGGGTATTTCCCCCGCAAGCGTGGGCTATTACCGCAAAGAACATGGTAGCATGCTCATGGTTACCGAGTACCAAAAGCTATACCAAGCCGTGGAAAAGAAGATATTATAACGTTTTTCATTCATATTTTTGATGTGTTATTCATTGGCACCACTCCTAAATCAGGGGTGGTGTTTTTTATTCCTCTTTCTTGTCTTGCTCGTACTGCTCCTTTTGTTGCAAAGCATCTGCTTCCTTATCCTGATAAGGGTACTTCCTGACAATCCCTAACCAGCGCCCCTGCTCATCGTAGAAGTGGGTGAAGCCTTCAGGAGGAGTAAGTAGTTCCAAAGCATTACACTGCAAATACTCCGCTATCTTTTCCAATGTCGCAAAGGTAGGGGTTCTATCTCCTGTATGGTAGTATGCTATCATTTGAGGGGACATACCTAAGTTATTAGCAATATCTACATTTTTGACCTCTTTTTTTTGCTGAACTTCTTTTATACGTAGTTTCATTTGTCATTTATTTAGTGGTGCAAAGATACAAAAATACTTTTATATTAAATACATTATTTATTAAATAAAAAGTTTAACATTTTGTTTTGCGCTTAAAATTAATCACTTACAAAAAACATTTCTCAATCTCAAAAAATAATGATTAAATTATTAATTTAATTAAATTATTTGTTTTACCTTTGCGCTGTCAAAATGAAACAAGAATATTAATCATTAAATAATACGAATATGAAAGCATTAGAATTAAAAGACCTTAAAGCAGGTAAGATTTACAAAAGAGTAGAAGATGATGATACATTAATATATGTACAAGTTCTTTCAGAAGGTAGTTTAGCAATTTGTAATTATGTGTATATACTTTTAGATTTTGATAGGTCTAATATATGTATATCTGAGATAAGAAAAAACTGCTACTTAACAGTTGCGCAAGGGTATAAAAGTACATTTATACCTTGTACTGAAAAAGAGTTCAAAGCAGCAATAAAAATGATAAAAGACAGTCTAACATTTTAAACAGTACGAATATGAAAGTTACAAGTCAATCTTACGAAAAATCAAACAAAATAGAGACAGTTAAATACAGCCGTCTCTCAAAAACAGAGTATAAAGCTCTATTAAACGCCTCTGATATGTACTTAGATAGACAGCGGGCAGGGCAAAAACTATTAAACTATCTTTGTGATAAATACGGTATTTCGCAAATACCACTAATCGTAACAGATACCCCGCAAAAAGGTAATGGTAAATCTAAAATATTAGGTTTTTACAGACATTTACTAAATGCCAAAAAAGGGCAAAGCATTACCATATACAACCTGACAGCCGTTAAAAAGAAAGTAGTATCAATTAAAGTGTTTATTGATACCTTACTACACGAGTTCATACACCACTACGACACTGAATATTTAAAAATTGAAAGCGCACACACAGCAGGTTTTTACAAAAGAATATCAGACCTAAAAAATAAACTATCATAATAAACACCTTCAAAGACCTGAGCAAGTCTTTAAACTGCTTTTAAACTCAATTTAATAACCTTTTAATCAAATTATTATGTATACTTATATACCGACAACTGAAAGAGCTAAAAACATCAGACAAGAATTAAAACAATTAGGCTACAACAATAAAAAAGTATCTGTAAGGTGCGATAGAGGTAGTATTAATGTAATACTTAAATTCATACCTAATACAGAACAAGTAAAAGAGGTGAAAAAAGTTGCTGAAAAGTTTGAAAAAATACACTATGATGAAGCAACTGGTGAAATACTAAGCGGCGGTAATACTTTTGTATTTGTAGAATATCCTCGAAACGAAGAAGAACTAAAAAGACAATCACGCTACATTTACTAACCCCCACGCCCTGAGCAAGGCGCAAAAAGGCTCAATTTTTCAATCAGTAACACCTAAATCAATCAACCTATGATACCTACTATAATACCTCAATTAAACCTAACAGACCATATAGCTAATAAGTACTATATCAGTACTATGTATGATTGTGATGGCAAATGCTATAAGACCGCTGTAACAGATATAACAAGCTCTGATACTCTATTCGAGCAAACCACCACCAGCTATAGAATGGCACAAGGTAACCATCAGAGAGCAGTAGAAACCTACGTTAATAAAGCAAGCCAAATAGGGGCGCAAATCGTCTATCAGTACTCTTATGGCTGTTATGCTGTACGTACTACTTTGCCACTGAAAGGGCGTGGCATTACCAAATCAGAGCAAACAGAGGGGCTGTATTATGCCACTGAAAAAGCCCTTGAAAAGCTAAAAACAAAATATAAATGCACCCCTAATATAGATCACTCAATATAACCAAGTAACACTTAAAGCCTTGAGCAAGACTCAAAAATTTAATAACAATATAAATACATCATATAATGCTAACATTAGAACAAATTCAAAATTATCAATCAGAAATACAAAAAATAGAACTTTCTGAAAATAACTTTAAAAGAGTAAGAAAAATAGCTAAAGCTATCAATTATGGTCTTACATTCACTGAACTTATAAAATATATCTTAGAGCACGAAAAAGCTATTTTAAATAATGACTTTCGAAAAGCATTATTTATTGAAACATTATTTGAAGATATAAACTATCATAGAGAATTACAATATTTAAGAAAATGCGATTATGAAAATGTCGCAAATGTTTATTTAAACTGTTAAACAATTAAAAACACCTACCAAAATGAAAAATATATTACCTACTTGTTACGATTACAAGAAGTTTCTGAATGAAGCTGTTTTAAAATTCGATATTTCAATTAATGAGGCAAGAAAAAAATATGGTCTCTACTCTTATGGTCAATGGCAAGAACTCTTAAAAAATAATTCAAAATGAAAAATACAGATAAAAAAACAGTCTTTTGCCTTGCATGGCAATTCTTCAAGCAAACAGGTTACACCTTTTCAGAGTGCCTTAAAAAAGCGTGGGCAAATATCAAGCTCAAGGCTAAAATGAAAAGCCAAATCGTGCGCTTTTACTTTCAAAAAGTAGATGGTACTATCAGAGAGGCTTGGGGTACGATTTGCCCTGATATAGTACCCCCTACAGAGCACACCACCAACCGCAAAGCTAATGACACCGTGCAGGTATATTATGACCTCGAAAAGAAAGAATATCGCTCTTTTAAGAAATTCAACCTCGTATGTATCGAAGGTTACCCATGGCTTTAAAAAAAAGCCCCTCGCTTTTGAGGGGTTTTTGATTTTTTTTGTACCTTTGCAAGGTATCAGAACAAAAAAAACACAAAGAAAATACAAAGAAAAAACAAACGAGTATAGCAGCCCTTTGCAAGCCATGTCGTACCTTTGCCCTATATACCAAAGGTATATAAGGGTCTTTGAAATAATATTGCAACTTAATACAAGGTAATAAATGAAAATACTAACATTACAGATCACAGGTGATAATTTTGAAGCTATCTTAAAAGGGGTTCAAAAAATTGAAACGAGGCGTATATTACCAACAACTATAGGCAAATATTTTACAAATCCAAACACAGAAGATATGGATTTTATAAAATACGATGCTTTGCGCCTTATTAATGGTAGAACTGCACCTATACCTGAAATCCTTATAAAGGTCAAAGAAGTAGGTATTATTGACGAGGTAGACGACAAAGGTAATGAAATCACCTATATAGACGATAAAACGGGTGAAGAGTGTGTATCGTGTTTTATAGCATATACTTTAGGTGATATAATAGAAAGTAAAAACACTGACAAATTCTTTGACCCAAACAGACCACCTCTAACAGATAATTTCGTAAAAGAAGAGGATCTTATTTAAAAACCAGTTAAAAACCTACAGAGGTTGCAAGTAGTTTAAAAAACGCTTGCAACCTCTTTTTATTAATATATTAATTTAAAAATCAACGATTATGTTTAAAAGAATTAGAAACGCTGCTCGTAACATAGCATCAAAAGTCAAGGGTGCTGTTCGTAGAGTGTTTGGCAAAAAGAAAAAAGACAAAGACGTAGCAACCGCTAAAGGAGGGCGAGGATAACATTATGTCTAAATTCGCACAAACACAAGCAATAATACAGTCTATCCGCACCCAAACGGATACGGCTGTATTATTCTATTCAGCAGGGGGCAAAGACAGCATCGCACTGCTTGATATGCTCGCCCCTCGCTTTAAAAAGGTAATATGCTATTTTATGTACCTTGTCAAAGACTTAGAGCATATACAGATATACATAGACTGGGCAATAAAGAAATACCCCAACGTAGAAGTTCGTCAAATTCCACATCTGATGTTAGATGTTATCAAGAAAAACGGCTTTTTCTGTGATGAAGAACCTGATACAAAAGTACGTAAAATAGGTGAGATTGAACAATCTGTAATGCAAGAATGCAACTCACAATATGCCTTTTCAGGAATGAAAGGTGTAGATGGTTTTATGAAACGCATGCGCCTTAAAATGTGGGCGCCTACTTTTACATCTCCTAAAGGTATGGTATATCCATTAGCATTATGGACAAACAAAGAAGTATTACAGTACATAGCTAATCGTAATCTTATCAAACCGATGATATATGTAGCTAAGTCTGTAAGTCAAGGGGTAGGGTTAGATTATGAGACTTTATCATTCCTTCAAAAGTACTACCCTAATGACCTAAAAAAGATACTCCAAGAGTTTCCTTATGCTGAAGTAGCCCTACATCAAGAACCTCAAAAAACACAAACCAATGAAAGAGTTTAAGCAATCAGAAACACAAACCATAAACAGATCACAAATACACTTTGCTCCATATAACCCAAAGAAGCACACAGACGAGCAGGTAAAAGCAATCTTAAAAGACCTTAAAAAGAATGGTTTCTATGGTGGCATTGTTTGGAATAAAGTAACAGGTAATCTTATTGATGGACACAAGCGGGTAATGGCACATGACCTATATCACAAGTATAATGGCACTCCTGAAACAGATTATCCTATCAAAGTGGAAGTTGCCGAGTTTGACCTTAAAACAGAAAAAGCTCGTAATATATGGCACACCAAAAGCCAAACACCCTTAGATGATGACCTGATGCGTGCTTTAGTTCCTGATCTTGATAACTACCAAGAAGCAGGATTAACTGATTTTGATGTTTCTATGTATAGTGTAAGTGTAGATGATTATTCGTCTTATTCCTTTGATGACACTTCCACAACTCAACAATGGTCAAAAAACACAGAAGACGATGAAGCACTACAAGCTATTGACGAGGCTACCAAAGAGAGTGAGGAAAATCGCAATATTGACCGCTCTGTAAATTTCTATGAGGATACTCCTGAGAACCAAATCGCACGACACAACGAAATACAGAAAGTAAAAGACCGTATCAGTAACACCAATAATTCAGACAAAGATGGAGGCATGCTATCTTATGTAGTGGTCAAGTTTCAAAACCCTAAACACAAAGAGGCTTTTATGATACGTATGGGTTATGATCCTTACGAAAAAATGATTATAGGAGAGGAATTTTCTAATAGTATAGAGCGAATAGACTGAACCTAATGATTTATATAAATTAATATAATGGCAAAGGAAAAAACATATACAGATGAACAATTAAAGAAAGCCCTTATCAAAGCCAATGGACAACCTACCAAAGCGGCTGAGATACTTGGCGTTACATACGTGTCTGTATATAGTCGTATTCGCAAAAATCCTGAACTATTAGAGGTACAAAAGGCACATAGAGCGAGGGTATTTAATGAGGTATCCAATACAATGACCCTTATCGCTATGGCAGGAATTATCAAAGAGCCTATAACAGACGAAGAAGGCACTGTAATACAAGGAAAATTCCGAGAAGTGCCTGTTGATTATCGCACTCGTATGACTGCCATGCAAACAATTCTATCCACTTTCCGTGTTGAAGATGGAGTAATTGACAAACTGGACATCACCACCGCTGGCAGCCCGCTATCTCAAGGGATCACCATTGAAGTAATAGACAAGCGAGAACAAGTACGAACCGATGATAATACAGACAACTAACATATATACCAAGGTTGATAAAGCCATTTCGCAAGGATATACCACAGTATCGGCTCAAGGGAGTAGCCGTAGTTCCAAGACGTACAATATCCTGATTTGGCTTATCATCTATTGCTTATCGCACCCTAAGACACGCCTTTCTATCGTTCGTGCTACATTGCCTGCTCTCAAGGGGTCTGTATTCATTGACTTCAAGGAGATATTGTATAAGATGAAGGTCTTTGACGAAAACAGCCTTAACAAGTCTGAAATGATATATACCTTTCCTAATGGCTCCTGGGTAGAGTTTTTCTCCACAGACAGCGAGCAGAAGCTCCGAGGTAGGAAGCGGGATATATTATATGTAAATGAAGCCAACGAACTCAAATTTATAGAGTTTCAGCAGCTGAAAATGCGTACTACCAAATTTGCTATTGTGGATTATAACCCGTCCTTTTCAGACGATCACTGGCTTTGCGAGCTTAATAAAGACCCTCGTACGTATCACTTTATATCCACCTATAAGGATAACCCGTTCTTAGAACAAACGATTATTGACGAGATAGAGAGCTTACAGCACAAAAATCGCTCCTTGTGGCAGGTATATGGATTAGGACAACAGGCAATGATAGAGGGGCTTATCTTTGAAAAGGTTACCATTGTGGAGGATATACCTATTTGGGCAAAGAAACGATACTTAGGTCTTGACTTTGGTTTTACTCACGACCCTACCGCTATCGTGGAGGTAGCTTTTTTGGATAACAAGGTATATCTAAACGAAATATGCTATCAAACGCAAATGCTCACCAGCGATATTATCCAAGCCCTTCGGCAGCACCGCTCCTATAAGATTATATCCGAGAGTGCCGACCCGCGCTTGGTAAAGGAAATAAAGAATGCAGGCTATAACATCACCGCAGTAACCAAAGGGCAAGGCTCGGTTATGGAAGGGCTTACCAAGATGTTAGAGTATGAAATATGTATCACTCAAAGGAGTGAGAACATCATCAAAGAGTTCAAGAATTACACCTATGCACAGGATAAAAGTGGTGCTTTCCTCAATGTACCTATTGACGCATTTAACCACGCTATCGATGCTGCAAGGTACGTATTTTTAGAGGAAGTACTGGGACGTAATCGCAAACCAAAGGATTTAACAGGTATATTTTACTAAATGAAAATCAATAATACAGACATACAGACCTTACATGCTAAGTTGGTAGAGGGTTCGTTAGCGAGCTTGCTGTCCTATCCTGCCTTGAAGTCTTTGAACAAAAATGACTGGGCAGAGGAAAGTGGCTCGGAATATGACCTTTCAGCCCCGCAGCTATCTGCTAAGGAAATCACCATACAGCTGTTATTGCCTGAAAGTCTATATCCCAATTTGGTAACGCTCCTTTCAGTTCGTGCCTATGCTGATTATACCTTTGACTTTATCAATCTAACCTACCGCTTGCGCTTGGTTGGTCTTAGCAAAGCTCAAGTCAGTGGAGGTTATGTAACAGCTGATATTCGTCTTTCTGATGATTTTCCCTTACAAGGATATACCTACCAAGCCCCGAACTTAGAAGGATATGTACGAGTAATCCAAAACATATACATTGATAACGTGTCCCTTTCCAAGTATGGTGTGGCTGTCTTAGAGGGGACAGACCAAGAGATTATCACAGCAGGCAACGCCAAAACACCTTATACGGCTCAAAATAGCACTATGAGTGGTATTATAGCTGCTGATGTGCCTATATACTTTCAGGAACGCACCACAACTCTCAAATGCTTTATGTATTTGCCTATTGCGGACTTTCTAAAGGGTTATTATACCTTGTTGCACGACCTTACACAGCCCAATGAACGCACCCTAATCTATCAAGGGAAATCCTACAAGTGTATCTATAAAGACGGTAAAATTACCGAACTCTATATTGATGACCCTCTTATATGGGTCAAGTTTGATTTACAACTAACAATTATCTAAATACCATGCAACTACACTTTAACAGCACCTATATAGATATCCTCCCTACCGATGAGAGCTACAGATACCGCTCCATTATGGGGGAGCATACCCTTAACCTATACTTTGCCTTACCTACTTACACTGAAATACCTACTGGGGCATGGTGTGAGTTCCAAGGAGAGCGTTACACCCTCAATCAACCTGCTAAAGTAGTGAAGCATAACAGCAGACATTTTGAGTACACCCTTACCATGGACAGCGAAGGGGCAAACCTGAAGAATTACAAGTTTCGTAACCCCAACGATAAGACCCTCAAGTTTCCTTTTACAGCTTCCCCTCGCTACCATATTCAGATATTGGTAGATTGTCTCAATATGACAGACAGCGGCTGGCAGGTAGGCACCACGATTGAAGCTAATGAAAAACTCATCAGCTATAACCATAACAACTGCTTAGAAGCCTTGGACATGATCGCTAAGGCTTTTGAGACAGAATACGAGGTTATAGGTAAAACGATACACCTCCGTAAGGTAGAATATTTCAAAGACAATCCCCTGCCGCTCCAATATGGCAAGGGCAAAGGCTTTAAGACAGGGGTAAGTCGTACTACCGAGCAAAGCCGTATTACACGCCTCTATGTACAAGGAGGGGAACGCAATATTGATCGCTCTAAGTACGGCAACAAAGAATTATTACTACCCAAATCACAAGAATACGTATATGAAGGGGTAACCTTTGTTTCAGACGACAAAGGACTATCAATAGCTATCAAGAACACACAGAACAACGGCTTTATCAATGAGCAAAGCCTTGACCTTTCCCATATATACCCAAGTCGCAAAGGTACGGTGTCAGCTGTCTTTGAAGTCGATAAAGCCAAACATTTCTACGACTTTGCCGACACCTCCATTCCTGAAGCCCTCAATTTTGCAGAACTCCAAATCAAAGGGGAAAAGATGGTGATATACTTTGAAAGTGGTATGTTATCAGGGCGTGAGTTTGAGATTAGTCGTTACGAGCATAGCAGCGGATACAATCACAGCGCACGCCGCTTTGAGATAGTCCCTAAGGAAGAGGATGGCGCCACCATGCCTAATGATATATTTAAACCTGCCGTAGGAGACCAATATTCTGTGTATAACATGCACTTACCTTCAGCTTACATCTGTGATAATGCGACAAAGTCAGGAGCCAGCTGGGAAATGATGAAGGAAGCGTGCAAGTATCTGTATGAAAACCGAGCAGACCTATTCACTTTCACTGGTGATTTGGACGGAATATGGGCAAAAAAGAATTGGGCAAATGTAGGAGGTCGTCTAAAAATGGGGGCTTATATCCACTTTTCAGATAACGAGTTTCAACGTACCCCCGTGGCTATTCGTATTGTAGGACTTAAAGAGTACGTTAATAATCCTTACAGTCCTCAGATAGAGCTATCCAACAAGGTACAAGGGCAATCCTTTTCCTCTGAAATACGCAAACTCCAAAACCAAGAGGTATATTTTGGAGAGATGAACAAGAAAGCTATATCCGAGACTAAAAGAAGTTGGCGCAATGCCTTAGAGACCATCAAGCAGGTAGAAGAAGCCTTTCCTGAATACACCAAGAGTATCATTCCTGCCACTGTACAAACAATGATGGCCTTGGTGGGTAATAAGGCAGGACAATTTGCCTTTGTGGCCAATAAGACCAACCCTATCACCGTACCTCATACCTTGTACTTTGATAGGAACAACAAGCAAATCAATGTAGGTAGCGGGTGGATTAAGCATTACACCCTTGGCACTACTGACATCAAGCCAAGCCATTCCGCAGCTGATTATAAGTATTGGTATGTTTCCTCCTTTGTATCTGGCAGGTTGGACGATAAGTCTAAAACCTATTACCTCTACATCAAGGCCAATAAGGCCATAGAGACAGCCGAGTTTGTCCTATCCGAAACCAAGATAGACATGGAGCAAGAAGCGGGCTTTTATCACTTTCTATATGCCACAGTCAATTCAGAGTACGATGGAGAGCGAGGAATAGCCCAATTCAATGGCTTTACTGAGATTACAGGCGGGCAAATGGTAACCAATAAAATCAGCTCAGGAAATGGAGAACAGTTTATCCAGCTATTAGACAAAGAAATCATCATCAAAGCCAACCTACGTATCACTGATGAAAACAAGTTAGAGTTTAAACAGCTCGTTAATCCTGATTTGCAGTCATTGGAGAGTAGGTTAAAACAGTACTCTAATGAAAATAATGCAAAAGGAGAGATATACCTAAGAGGTACAGGATTAAACAGACACGCTGCACCTATTATTCAGATTAATGGACAAAATATAGTTCCTGACAATTATAGAGGACTATATCTCGCTGTTATTCGACGTTCAGATTTGCAAGTAATATTCCAGCAAAGTTATGATACTTATGGGGCTATTTATGGAGATGGAGATTATAACAATAGTTTGGCTAACAAATTGAACGAACTCAATAATGATGTATTAGTTACATTAGTCTCAAGAGATAGTGCTTTTGCTGAACCAAATTTAAAAAATCTAAACTTAGAAAACGCTCTCATTCGTTGTGGGGCTAATGATGACAACTCAAAATACGTTTCAAGAATGCCATACGCCTTTTTAGGTATTCCAAATATTGGCAAGGGTAATGGTATAGAAGTCTATACTGCTGCTGACAGTACAGCTCCTTACGCTGAAATAGCTACTAAAATCATCAATGGCACGCCACAAGGAATGAATAGTGTTTTTAATGGTATGTTACAAACTGCTAAAACCGCTACCGAAGCATACGCACGAGCACAAGCAGAACTTACCAAAGCACAAGCTATTGCGAATGCCGACGGCAAAATCACAGTGGCAGAGCAAAGGCAAATACAACAACTCCAACAGAAACTACAAGAAGCTAAAAATTTTGCACAACAAAAAGTGAATGAGTTAAATATTGGTGGTCGTAACCTTGTATTAAATTCAAAGGACAAACGGACTATGAATGGTTATATAGGTACGTTTTATTTACTTGCTGAGCCAACTAAGGCTAATGTACAATATATATTTTCCTGCCTTGCTAATATAAAAGGAGTTACACATATTTATTTTTCAGACGAATTAGGAGGTATACCAAGACAATATATAAAAGTAGATTTACAAAATGGAAAGACTACTAATTTAATAGTACCTAATAAAGAATGGAGAGGTATTACTATTTATCACGAAGTTGCAGGCATTATACCCGTTCCTACATCATCTATTGAACTTGTAAAACTCGAACGTGGCAACAAAGCCACCGATTGGTCGCCCGCTCCTGAAGATGTGGAAAACCAAATCGCTAATATCAATTCCGATTTAGAGGTTATCAGAAGAAACGCTAAACGAATAGAAGACTTAGAAAATCAGAACAAGGCTAAAACTGATGAGCGTATTGGCAAACTTGACCAAAAAACTGCCTTCCTTGACGATACACAGATAGCAGGCAATGTGGTAGCCACTGGTACGATGATTGTAGGTAACACCACAGGCACACAAGCGGGTATCACTGGGGTAGGAAATGCTACTAACGAAGTTCGATTATGGTCGGGTAGTGAGTTTGCTGGTAGGTATGCCGCCCCTTTTAGAGTGCTACAAGACGGAACCGTATATGCTACTAAGGCGAATATATCAGGAGAGGTTAATGCCACAAGTGGGAAGATAGGAAATATTAGTGTAAATTCAGACAGTATAGGTTCTTTTTTGACAGATATACATAATGGTAGTTCGTTCAATTTAACACATGATGGTTTAAAGTTTTTTTCAGTATATTCGGAAAAAATAGGAAATAGAGTGTATACTCAAACTATAAAAGAATTAGAAATATCAGCAAGTGGAATAACGATTAAATTAATCAGAGATGGTAATATTATAAGACAAAAAACATATGATTTAACATAACTCTAAAACTTTATATATCATGCAAATCATTCAACAAACAACGCGTATCAATGCGCAAGAAGAAGTACAAGGCACAATCGTGATGTACTCCTACGAATTTGAGAAAGGACAAAACCCTTACGTGATAACATTCACAGCCTCTCGTAAGGGCGTGGATAATCCTTATGGTGCTCCCATTCAAGGGACTGTAACCGAGAGTAGTTTTAACATAAACAACTCCAACTCTCAACACTCGGATATTGAGCTGTACAGACATATTTATGATGTTTGTTTAGGCCTTATCAAAGGAGAAAGCAACGAAAAACCAAAAGCCAATGGTAAGGAAAAATAGGTTTCTCGTGCCAAAAGGGTATAGGGCAATCACCCTATATCCTTTCATCTTCGTTCGCAATGAAAGTGATAAGTACGATAAAGAGCTTATCAATCACGAACGTATACACTTGCGACAACAAAAGGAACTACTGGCACTCTTTTTCTATATCTGGTATTTTCTTGATTTTCTTTTCAAGTATTTACGTTATCGCAATTGGGATAAGGCTTACCGCAATATCATCTTTGAAAGGGAAGCCTACAACAACCAAAGCAACCTTGACTACCTCAAGGTAAGGGGTATATGGTGGTTTTGGGGACAATAACCAACGACTAATGACTAACAACTAACCGTTAATTAGCAATGACACTACAAGAACTAAACGCCCTTCCTGAAAGTGAGCGTATCACCCAGCTCAAGAAATACCCAGCCAAGCGCCCCGATACACAATCGCTTATCAAGGATTGGGATTATACCCAGCACGATGTTTTTGATGAGGAATTACGCCCCAAGCGAAGGGTGCTCGTGAAAGAACAAGAAGAAAACAAAGATGGTACTATCAAGTCTCCCGCTCAATTCAGGTGGGAGGATGTCAATCGTATGGCTTTACCCTTAGAGCAGGACATTGTCAATATACATACCGCATTCACAGTAGGCACACCTCCTAAGATCACAGCCAATGCTACCGAAGCTTCCGAACAAGAGCTTATGGAGTTGCTCGACGGCATTCATCAAAAAAACAAACTCCCTTATGACAACAAGCGCTTGGTGCGTTCGTGGTTTGCAGAGTGTGAGGTAGCCGAATATTGGTATGTAAAACCTGCCAAGGAGGACGATCCTAACCCTACCTATAGGCTTAAGTCTATGATTTGGTCTCCTTTCCGTGGGGATACACTCTATCCTTACTATGATGAGTATGGCGATCTGATTGCTTTCTCTCGTGAGTACAACAAAACTGATACCAAAGGCATACAATCCACTCGTCTTATGGTGGTGGATAATCAAAATGTAACCATCTATAGCAATGGTGCTCAAATAGAGCAGTACCCACACGGATTTTCCAAGATCCCTGTTATCTATATGAAGCGAGAACGTCCGCTGTGTGATAAGATACGCACCCTCCGCAGTCGCTTGGAAGTACTGCTATCCAACTTTGCCGATTGCCTTGATTATAATTTCTATCCGAAAATGGTTGCTTCGGGTGAAGTTGTAGGCGTACGCAATAAGGGAATGACAAGTGAGATAATCCAACTCGAAAACGATGCCCAAGTATCCTACCTCACTTGGCAGCAGTCCCCTGACATGGCTAAGTTAGAGTTTGATAACCTCACCTCTCGTTGTTATGCCCTTACTAACACCCCTCAAATCACCTTTGAAGCCTTGCAGGGCCTCGGCAATACCTTGAGTGGGAAGGCCTTTAAGTTTATGTTTATGGGGACACACATGGCAGTAAGCAACCATGCCGAAACCATAGAAGAGTTTTTACAGCGCCGTATTAATTTCCTCCTATCAGCCATTGGCAGTCTTATCCCTAAGTATGCTCCAGTGGCCAAGCGGCTACAAGTCAATATAGAGATTGTCCCTTATATGATAGACAGCCTTACCGAGCGTATAGCCGATGCTGTTAGTGCTGTACAAGGAGGAGTAGCCTCGCTCAAGGAGGGAATAATATTGGCAGGTATCACCGACAAGGTAGATGAAGAACTCGCCCAAATAGAGAAAGAAAAAGGAAAAGAATTATTTAATTAGCTAATAAGCCAATTTGTCAATGAGATAATTAATTGACACATTGGCAAATTAGCATATTGGTAAATTAGCATTATGGACTTAGAACAGTGGAATGAATACCACCAAAACCAAACCGAGAAAGATGTATCCAAGCTCCTACAGCTATTGGACGAGGTGCTGAAAATGGCCGTGCTGTATTATGGCATGCAGGCTCTGAACAAAGGGAGTGATTTATTCACCTTTGCCCTCTATCCCGCACTTAATAAAAAGATAAACAGTCTTTTTGAGCGCTTCCAAAGTGCCTTTTCTCGCAAGATGAATTTCTATGTAGATAAGCACTACAACATCTCTCATAATAAGTTCAAGGATGTTTTTGGAGAGGCGCTAAAATCAGGCAAAGTGGCTACATATACCTCTGCCAGTGTAAAGAAGCATTTACCCATGGAGGGCATTCGCTCGGCCCGTGTATGGAACCTATCTAAGCAGTATCGTACAGAGATAGAAATGGCATTGGATATAGCTATTTCAGAGGGCACACCAGCCAACGAATTAGCCTCCACCCTCAAGAAGTATTTGCGCAATCCTGACAGTCTGTTTCGTCGTTATCGTGATAAAAATGGGGTGTTACAGCTATCTAAGAAAGCCAAGGAATACCACAGCGGGCAAGGGGTGTATCGCTCTGCTTATAAGAATGCCGAGCGCCTGGCACGTACTGAAATCAATATCGCCTATCGCAAGGCTGATATAGAGCGCTGGCAGTCTATGGACATGATAGCAGGGTACGAAATCAAGCGGAGCCGACACCCCTACGGTTGTGAGATTTGCGACATGATGAAAGGGGTCTATCCCAATAGCTTCGTATGGGTAGGCAATCATCCTAATTGCCGTTGCTATATGACCCCTATTTTCAAGGCTGACCTAAAGGGAAAAGAGCTTACATTAAACCCTAAATTGACAAACTGGATAGCCTCCCACAAGGAGAAAATCACAACCGCAAGTAGTGTGCCGATGTTTCTGTGGGGAGTAGATGGTCAAAGTGAGGGTATATCCCAAAAGGTTATACAAGCAATACAGCCTTTTAGTAGGAGTACTTATGTTTCTTTTGAACCTTTCTCACCTATGATTGTTGAGCATTTAAAGAGGGCAGGTAGCAATGCCAAAAAGCAAGCCCTTTTACAGGAAATCATAGACGATAATAGGGCAAAACTCATCTTCCAACACGAAACAAACGGTGCAAAAACAGTACTTTTTGACCTACATAAGGGTAAAGGAGAAAGTCTAAATAACACCTTAGCAATGGCAAAAGCACTTAACGAGAAAGGAAAATCTGTCGCTCTATTACCTGAATATGAAAATATAAGTAGCGCCGATGCTATCGTTCATTTCAAAAACAAATTAGTAATTGCTGATTTTAAACATAGTACTACTAAAAAGATAGGAACCCTAAAAGCAGATATTGAAAAAGGATTTTTACAATCTGATAATGTTGTATTACAATTAGAAAATGGAAATACAGATTTGTTTGTGCAGTCTATTGAAGAATTAAAAAGAAAAGGAAAAGGACTCGGTAATATGATACTGATGAACAAACACAATGATATATTAGAAATATCTGAAAAAGAATTTAAATTAGGTAAATACAGAAAGTTAGTAAAAGGCTTCTTCTAAATAAAAAACTACCTTGAATATTGTGAGTTCAAGGTAGTTAGTGAGCTTCGGGATATAACCGCAATTACACTCTGGCGGGCGTTGCCCATAAATAAAGTATTTAAAGGTGAAAACTCGGCTTAACATCTATCTCTTGCGTATAGCTTTGCATTCCCGTTCTCTGGCGGGCGTTGCCCAAAAACTTTAAAGCCATTATTTGTATGGCAAAGGTACAACAATATTTCTAAATAGCAAAGAAATTAGGCTAAACTTTCAATTTCTTTGAGTTTTTCAATATAATACGCCTTGAGCCGTTGAAAATCTTCGTCTGTGAATTTATTGCGACCTAATTGTAATCTCTTATGAGTTGCTGTAGATATTGCCTTGCCTATAGCGGCTGATACTTGCCTATCTGATAACTCTAATAGCTCAATGATATATAATACTTTCTCTTGTGTGGTCATAATCCTTGCATTTGTGTTAATTCCCAGTCAAGATAGGCCTTGTACCATTGCCACGCTTCTTCAATGAATTGTTCAACAGAGATAATAGGGGCATATATACCCCCCGTGCTTATTACATTATTCTGAATGACCACAAACCTAAATTGCTCAAGTTCATCATATACGAATAGTTGCTGTGGCATGGCTCTATATGTGTCATTGAGACTTACAATCTCGCTATTTTCTTCAATAACCATTATCAGGCTCATATAGTGAGGAGAGTAGATATAGGTAAGGTCTATATTTGGCACAATAGGGTTTTCTGCTAATAAAAACTTAGGGAGTACCAAATCTGCTACCTCAATTTTTTGATTAAAAATGTCGTCTATATTCATATTGTTTTTATTTTTAAAGCCCTCAATTAAGAGGGCTTGTTGTATACTATCTTACTTCTTCTTCATATACCACCTCTTCAGTCTCATTGCATACTATCTGAACAATGCCACCTTTGTAGTCAGCGAAGTAGCTTTCATTAGTACCATTATAGGTAGCTATGTAATTCTTGCAATAGTCTAATGTGCTTTCAAAGCCTTTATCATTAGAGTTATTGTCATCATTGAAAACTACATTGTAGGTAAGTTTAATTGTTGCGTTCATTTTTTTAAAATTTTATTTGTTACACTTATTTCTTTTTGACACTGCAAAGATACGAATTTATTTTTATTGCGCAATAAAATATATTACTTTTTCACTCTTTGATGTGGTTAAACTTTTCTTAATAGAAAAGACAAAGAAAAAAACAAAAAAAACACAAAGAAAATACAAACATTACACAAACCACTATAGAGCTTATTTACAAGTCCTTGCGTACCTTTGCATATAATAATATCGTTTTTTATGTTCAAAGAAAAAATTCTACAATTACTCAAAACTAAGTATAACCACTTAGGGTTGAGCGGGCAAGTGCTTGAGGGAGTGGCGGCTAACTTGAGTGCTTACGTAACAGAAGAAAGCCAAGTAGAACCTGCCACTGCGGGGGCTGAGGCTATGCTTAAGTTATTCCAATCTTATGCTGATAATCGGGTCAATACTTTCAAGGCTGAAAGCGAAAAGTACAAGAAGGAGGCGGACGATTGGAAAGCGAAAGCAGAGAAAAGCAACGAACCTACTCCTGCTCCATCTGCGGGCAATCAGGGCAATGCTGAAATGAATGCAATTATTGAGAAACTCAATACCTTGCAGAATAGCTTTGCAGAGTTCCAAAAAGGCAAAACAGCCGAGAGCCTTAAGGAGCAATTTGTAAGGCTGATGAAAGAGAAGAATATCCCAGAAAGCTACTATTCACATTCACTCGTGGGGCGTGATTTTGCTGATATTTCTGCGGTGGAGACCTTAGCTAATGCCGTGACAGAGGGTTTTGGCAAGCAAGAGCAAGAGCTTTCAGCACGTGGATTTTCTTACTCCAAGGCGCCTGATACCCCTGATGATCCACAGAAAGAAGAAGAGGCTATTGCTAATCTCATTGAGCAAGAAACCGAGAAACTAACGACAAGTAACAAGTGACAAACCACTAATCATTAAAAAAGATGCCAGCAGGAATTAAGTATGACCTTAAGGGTCAAGAGGTAGAGAAAGAACTCTACAACGTAAAATCAGGCTACCGCTTAGCAGGAGGGTTCAATATTGACGATAGCGATATAGATGACGGACAATATATCCCTGTCTTAGCCCCCTTAGCGGTAGATTTTAAGACACGCACGGCCAAAGTATCCAAGTCCGTAAAAGCCGTGGAAGCGATTAATGCCACTACACTCAAGGTACAGAAAGGGAGCTTTGCCAAAGTAAATATGCACCTTGGTAATGGCACTAATGGCGCAACCATTTCAGCCATCGACACTACCAATGCCGATTATGACACTCTTACCTTGTCAGCTACCATTGCTGACGTAAAAGATGGTGATGTCCTCTTTGAGGCTAAAACTGCTAATGGGAAGGAAGTCAAAAACCCTGCTAATTTCCTTAACTATGCGAGAGTGAAGAAGGAAGCAGGGGCAACTGTTACCGCTTTGGGTCAGGCGTATGAAATCCAAACCAACAAGCTCTATGTACCTGTATCCGATAAGGATAAGGAGACCCTTGGAGCAAGATTTATGTTTATCTAAAAACCAGTAGAACAATGATTTTAACTTTAGAAAAGCTCTTTAACAGCCCTCAAATCATCAGAGCGGTGATTAATAGGGTAATACAGACCGCTGCCGATACGGTGGTATGGAAGCGATATTTGGACTTTGAGGAGACCAAAGCACGCCTATTCAAAACCTACATCGGCACCGTTACAGGAGTGGTAATGGGGTCTGTGATTGACAAGAACTCAGGCAAGCCTATCCGTGAGCGAAGAACCCTCGGTAGTGGCACAGGTGAGGTGGCTGACTTGGGGAACTCCTTTCAGTTGGACAACGAGCGCCTTAGTATCATCAAGCAGCTCACAGACAAATACAACCAAGCAGGAGCAGGACAAGCTGCGGTGATGAATGAGATCATCAACTTCTTAGCCGACGATATTCGTCAATGTACGCTGGCTCCTCACAAGCGTATGGATTATTTGGTAGGGCAACTTATTTCCACGGGTAAGGGAGAGGTTAAGTTGGACGACAACAAGGAAGGGGTCTCTCTTATTGACATGGAATTGCCCGTGATGAAGTTTGACCCAACCTCCGCTGAGAAAACCAAATTCATTAGCTATTTGCAAAAAATAGTCAATGAAACTCGTACCAAGGTAGGTGTTTTTGCGGCTATGGAAATGACACGTACCACTTTCAACAAGCGTGTAATTGCCTCCAATGAGTTCAAGGACACCTACAAAATGGTATTAGGTAGCGCACAAATTGGCGTATCAGGAGGTATTATCACCGAGGCTATGGCAAATCAACTCTTAACAGGTATAGGATTGCCTCCAATTCGTATCGTGGAGGATTATGTAGTGAAAGAGGATGGCACAACGACTAACATCTTTGCAGATGAGCGTATTGCCTTGCTTCCTACTGCCAAACTTGGAAAGATGATGTGGCACGAGCCTTACGAGCTTACTGACCGTGTGCCTAACAAAACCTATACCGTATTGGAAGGCGGGCACTACATCACCACACAGCGTACTGAAGAAGGTCGCTTTATCGAGTATGGTTGTGAGTGGATGCCGAGCTTTGCTGCTCCACAGAGCATGGTTGTGATTAACACCTCTAACATGGGTTAATATGACTAAAAAGGATTATTTCCGTCAAAGGTTTGCCTCATTGGGGCTTTCTCTCACTGAGGCAGACCTTTTAGACTTAGGTATTCCTGATTTGTCAGGTGAAGCCACCGCAGAGGAGCAAAGAAACTTGTATATAGCCTTTATCCGCTTTATTCCACAAATCCTCTTACGTCCCAGTTCTATATCAGAAGGAGGAACCAGCCTCGCAAGGGCCAGCAAAGACGATATAATTGCTTTCTACAGCAATGAGTGTAAGCGGTTAGGTCTCAAGGACGAACTGAGTAAGAAACCTAAAGTCATATTCCGATGATATTAGACAATGGCACATTGCAGATACAGACCACCACAGGCGGCGGCTTGGTAGGAGGTATTCCTCAAGAGGCTACCCTTCAATGGGAGGATCCTATTCCTTGTCATATTGTGGCCAATACCTATAATCAGCGGGGTACTTTCAAGGATAGTACTTTTACCCAAAGCAGCTATACAGTATGGTTTGACTATGGGCTACATATTTTCAATGCCAAAAGGGTACGGCTTATAAGCGGCAAAGGAGAGCAATTAGGCGAATTTGAAGTGCAGAGCATAGAGCATGCCGATAGGGTAGGACGAACTAAAATCATGGTATAATGATAGAAGGAAAGCTAAACATTGCCTTTGACAGAATCAAGGAGCAGTATATCAAGGCAGCCACTCAAAAATTTATAGAGGTAGGCGAACGCTGTATCACTGAATCCAGAGATAATGGCTCCTATACCGATAGGACGGGTAACCTTAGAAGCTCCGTAGCTTATGTGGTGCTATTGGACGGCGTGGTACAATCTCAAGGGAATATAAATAAACATAACAAAGAACAGATTGAGAAAATCAAAGCCAAATATCCCAAAGGCTTGGTGCTGATTGTGGTAGCAGGAATGAATTACGCTGCCTATGTAGAAGCTAAAGGCTATAATGTGCTTTCCAGTGCCGAGCTTATGGCTGAAAACATCTTAAAACAACTCTATGGATCATGAAAAAAGGAGGCACACAGATAGAAAAGGATGTCTTTGACACCTTCCAAACCGAGATAGGCGCTTTTGTCCGTGGAGGAGTGTATTTGCAAGGTACCCGCCCACACAACTCTTTTGAGGAGGATTGTGTTATAGGCTTTCTCACAGGCCTTGATAAGGATATACAAGAAGGAAAGGTTAATATTAACTTCTATGTGCCTAAAATCAATGCAGGATCACAGAAAAAAATAAAAAACATTGCTCGTATTTTGGAGATAGAAGCCTTTATCTGTGGCTTAGTAACTCGTATCACTGATGAATATCGCTTTTATCAGGAACAAACCATTCATAGCTTTGAGGAAGACGATAATCAAACCTTGGTTAATGTCACCCTCAGATACAAAAGATTTAGTAACTATTAAAACACTTAAAACATGGCAAACATTTTAAGCTGGGGAAAACCAGGAATAGAATATGTAAAATTGGAAAACGGCGACTTGCCCAGTACACCCGTTTGGAAGGCTTTCCCTACCCCAGTGGAAAACACTACCAAATTGGAAACTGAAGAAGGAGAGAGCAAGGAAGCCAAAGTAGAGGGCGGCGAGGTGATCGCCACTCGTAAGAATGTCAGCAAATACAAGCTGGAATTTGAAATCTATGAGACGGACGACCTAACCGCTCCTATTCCCGACAATGACGGGATTGTCCTTGACCAGTACGCGGTACGCCTTACCCCTGAAAACACCAGTGCCAAAGGCTTTATCATAGACCGTGCCAGCGTGTCCGTAGTAAGGACTTGGGATAGCGAGAACGGAGGTAAGATAAAATACACCTTTACCGCTCTGAAACCAAAGACAGGGAAAATGCTCAAGCAGTACAATTAATTCATTGATTAGTGGTTAGTGCTTAGTTTGAGCATTAATCACTAATCATTAATCGTTAATCACTAAAAAGATGGACAATATTCAACAAAAAACAGCACAAACCCTATTGCAACAAGCCGAAGAGGTAACCATAGCAGGGATAAAGTACCAAGTACCACAACCCACCCTCGGCACACTGATACTCGTATCTCAAGAGATAGCCCATATACCCATGGAGGAACTCAACCGAGAAAAGACCGTAGGCGAGGCCTTTCAGAAAGCTACCCACGGCAAACATGTTGCCCGTGCCTTAGCCCTGATGATACTTGGAGCATCACACCCAAAGCCTACCCTTTGGAAACGATTTAAGGAGTGGCTACACCCCAAAGAACGCCAAATAAAGAGGCTTACTGATAAGATCCTCCACCAAATGAGTATTCAAGAAGCAGGGATATTATTCATTCAGCTACTCGGAAAAATGCAGACTACCGATTTTTTTATGCTTATCACTTTCCTAAACGAAGCCAATCTGCTCAAACCGACAAGGAAAGTGAGCGAAACGACAGCCTCTGGGCGATAGTCGGTGGGTTTTTGAAACAATATCCTAATGTAAGTATCCATGAGGCTTTGTATGAAATATCCTTTGCTAATTTGCTTCTTTACAATAGCGTAATCCCTGAATATTCCTACAGTGATGACAAGGACAAAGGCAAGGTGGTAACTGATAAAAGCCCTGACTACAACGAGGAATTAGACAAATTAATCAATCAATCTTAAAACTATTCAATGGAAAAAATATTTGTAACCCTATGGATACTCTTTGGTATCTACACTTTAGTACTTGTTATGATCTTGGCGGACTTGTGGAGCGGTGTTCGCAAGGCGCATCGAATGGGAGTTATGCGTACTTCCTACGGCTATAAGCGCACCGTGAGCAAGCTCGCCCAGTATTACAATGTACTGATTGCCCTCTCAATAGTGGATTGTATGCAGATGAGTACGATTTGGTATTTGGAAGCCTACTACCAATATTCCCTATGGCTATTTCCTTTTATCACCCTTATAGGCGCTATAGCCCTTTGCCTTATCGAGGTCAAAAGTATATATGAGAAAGCTGAAGACAAGGTGAGATTAGACCAAGCAGGGCAAACCATTAGTAAAATTGTAGTCAATAGAGACAATTTAGAAGTCGTAGTTAAGGCTATATCCGACTATATGAAAGAAAACGACAATCCTAAAACAGAAGACCATGAACCAAACACAGATTGAATTTATCAAGAAGTATAAGCATTTCGCACTTGACACAGAGATAAAGACAGGTATATCCGCCCTCTTTATTTTGGCACAAGCAGGGTTAGAGAGCGGTTGGGGTAAGAGTGTCCCTGGGAATATGTTTTTTGGGGTAAAAGCCCTAAAGAGCACACCTAAAGAGAAAAAGCAACTCCTAAGAACTACAGAGGTACTCACTACTCCTAACGAAAATAGCAAATTCCCTGAAGTGATTAGTATCACCAAACGTACAGACGGCAAATACCTGTATATCGTACGAGATTGGTTTATGAAGTATGACAGCCCTGAGGAGTGTTTCACAGACCATGCTAATTTCTTTTTTAGGAACAAGCGATACGCCAAGGCGTTGGAGGTCAAAGCCAACCCTTACAAGTTTGCCGAGGAAGTAGCAAAGGCAGGTTATGCCACTGCTCCTAACTATGCTGAGAGCCTCAAAGAACTCATTAAAGAAATTGAAAAAGTAAAATAGTTATGTATGAGAAAGATTTTGTATTTACTATTAGCCCTTTTGTTGCTGATTGGTTGCAAAAGCAAGAAATCAAGCCGAACCGAGCACAGAGAAGAGCAGCGGAGCGAAAGAAAGGAGGTAAAAGACAGCTCCTCACACGTAGAAAAGTCCCAAAAGGTAAGCACTTTTGAGCTTCAGCAATCCCAATCCTATGAAATCACCCTTGAGAGTGACAAAGACGAAATGGGTAATTCCAAAGATCTCTATTTTACTCGTATGAGAGACGGCCCAAATGAAGCCCTCGTTATAAGAGGGGGTAAGGCGACTATACATATAAATCAGAACAATAACCAAGCCCTTACCCAAGAGGATACAATTATACAAGAAAGCACTACCACAAGCCAACAACAAGCCACCATCGTACATGAGCATCGACAAACCACAAAATCACAAAAACAAGTTAGCGCCCTACCTTGGTGGCTTATAGCAAGCACATTACTATTAGGATTGTTAATATTTATTAGGTTCAAACGCTGATTAGCGTGCAACGCCTCAGCAATGGGGCGTTTTTTTACATTTTAAAACATAGATTATTATGAACAACGATAACGGAAGTTTAGATTTTGAAGCCCGTTTGCGCCTTGAGAAGTTAGAAGAAGGGCTAAAAGACATGGAAAAGCTCATGAAAGACTCCATGCAAAGCTCCCAAAAAGAGACTGATAAGCTCCAACAGTCTATTAATAACCTCGCCAAAGGGGCAATGGCATTCTTTACCATCTCAAAAGCCTATGAGTTTTCCCAAAAGATTATAGCTGTCCGCTCCCAGTTTCAACAGCTTGAAATTGCCTTTGGCACTATGCTCAAGAGCAAGGAGAAAGCTAACGAGCTAATGGCACAAATGACTGATTTGGCAGCTAAAACCCCTTTCGGACTACAAGAAGTATCCGAGGGGGCTAAGCGTTTGCTTGCTTTTCAAGTTCCTGCCGAGGAAGTAACCGAGACCCTCCGCCGTATGGGTGATGTAGCTGCTGGATTGGGTGTTCCTATGGGACAACTCATTCACGTATATGGGCAAGTCAAAGCGCAAGGCAAGTTAATGACGAATGATCTCTATCAGTTCATGAATGCAGGTATTCCTATCATTGCCGAGCTTAGTAAGGTCGTAGGTAAGAGTGAAACCGAAATCAAAGACATGGTTTCAGCAGGGAAAATAGGCTTTGCTGAAGTACAAGCCGTTATCAAGGGTATGACAGACGAGGGCGGACTATTCTACAACCTAATGGCAGAGCAGAGTAAGACCCTAAGCGGTCAGCTGTCCAACTTGGAAGATAACTTTGATAATATGCTCAACGAGATAGGCAAGGCTACCGAGGGAATCGCTTCGGGGGCTATCTCAAGCGTAGCTTTCTTGGTTGAGAATTACCAAACCTTGGGTAAGGTAATAGCGGGGCTTATAGCTACCTATGGAACGTACAGGACCGCAATTCTTGTAAATAGTGCCGTTGTTGCTGTTAATGCTGAAGTTACAAAGGGATGGACTATCGCTCAACTTGCCCAATATAAAGGGCTTTTGTTATTAGAGAAAGCTCAAAAACTCCTTAATGCAACCATGCTTTCCAATCCTTATGTACTGGTAGCAACAGCAGCTATGGGATTGGTAAGTGCTTATTTCATTTTGAGAGATAGTACCGATGCAAACACAAGGGCCACCGAACGGCATAACAAATTGCGTGAGGAGCAAGCGGGTATTATTGACAAACAGAAGAGCAAAATAAACGATTTAATCTCTGTTGTACAAGATGAGACCAAGACTTGGGAGCAGAGAAATACAGCTTTTTTGACTCTCAAAAGCACCATGAAAGGAGTTTTTGACCAATATACCTCATTGAATGACTTGTTGAGAAACATGGCCAAGGCTCTAAAAGATGTCAATGGTGAATTTGCCGCAATGGATGAAAATATGTCTCGTGATGCTGTCGTTAAAACAGAAAAAGGCATTAAAGCAAAAGAAGCCGAGATAAAACGATTAGAGGAACTCCAAAAAAAGGTAGATAGTACCGCAGCATTGGGTATTCAAAGGACTATTGATGGACTAAGAAGTCAAATCAAAGAAGATGGGCTACTAAAACGCAAACAAGAAAAGGTAGTTGTTGGCCTTGAAGTGAATGATTTTGCCAATTCTCTTAATGGAATGAATGCTTCTCAATTGGAAGAAACAAAGCGTAAGATAAACGAAGCATTCAACAGAAAGAAAGACGTAAGTACAAAAGGACAATTTAGACTTATAAATGAGGATAATCCATTTCTAAACTATTCGTATGAAGACTTAGGTCGCTTTAATCAAGCCTATAATGATCATATAAAAATGATAGAGAAGGAAAAGGAAAAAACAACAAATGTAGTTGTCCTTAGAAAGGAGATATTAGCCTTAGAAAAGCAAATAAAAACCATAGAAAATAGGAATAAAAACAGCACAAATGTATCAGATAAAATTCAAAAAGAATTAGAAGAAAAAAGATCCACTTTAGAGGCAAAGAAAAAGGAGTATAAGGGACTAACTGGAGACGACTTAAAATCAAAAACCACTAAAGCCGCCAAATCCGAACACCCTATTTTTGACCAAGAAGCGCACCTATTACAGACTACACGACTTGCCATAGATAACGAATTAGCCCAGCAGAAAGCGAATATCGAACAAATGCAGGAAGGCTATGAAAAGGAATTAGCCCTGGTACGTTATTATTATGATGAAAAAGCGGAGGCTATTCGTCGTGGAGGTGAGGACGCTCGTCGTGCCTTGGAAAAGGAACGTGTCGATAGTAAGGGGTCAATGAGTAGCGACACCTATAATACTCGATTGAAGGCTATCAATGAAAATGAGATCATAGCTAATAAGCAAAATAGCCACCTCAAACAGCAACAAGAGGAGAGCCTTATAAAATCAATGTTGGAGAAATACAAAGGCTATGATGAGAAAAGAAGGGATATAGAGCTCAAGTTTCAGGAGGATAAGAAAACACTTTTGAGTGAAATCGCAAAGATAGAAGCCGAGAATGTAGATGGAATATACAATGAGAGGGTAAAACAGCTTAAAAAGGCGCTCAAAGAATTGGAAAAACTAAAGAATGATGAATTATTCAAGTTAGAAACCGAGAGCCGAGAGGCAGGAACCACTATCTCTAACCTATTTGGCGACCTATCCAATATGAATTTGAGTGACTTGGATAGCCTTATTGCCGATGCCGAAGTACTCTATCAGAAGATGAAAGATTTGGGCAATGTTGGTCCGGAGACCCTTCATGCTATTTCTCAAGGACTGGAGAATGCCAAAGGGAAAGCCAGGGAAATAAGACCGGTATTTTCAGCCTTAGCCGAAGATTTCAAGGAGTTCATGAAGGCAATAAAAGAAGGAAAGGATACTGATAAAGCAGCTGCTTTTGAAAAGCTCAAAGGAAGTGTGCTAAAAGCAGCAGGAACCGTGAAGACCTTGTATAACTTTGTCTCTGAATTGAATGTAGTGGATTTAGGGGATTTCTCTGCTAAGATAGCCGAGATACAGAGCCTTATAGGAAATGCTGTAGAAAATGCCATGCAAATGGGTGAGGTATTTAAAAGCCTTGGGAAAAGCGCTAAAACAGGGATGATTATAGGGGCTGTTGCAGGGCTATTATCATCTGGGTTTGAGATTGCCGCCAAGGCACGTATGGAACATGAAAAGAAATTGCAGGAAATTGCAACATCCAAACTAAATCAACAAAGTGAGTATAATCGACTTCTTTGGGAAGAAAGAATGTTGCATAAAGAAAACACTTCGGCTTTTGGTACCAAGGAAATAGCCAATGCTTTGGACTATTTAAAAATATACCAAGAACAATGGAAAGAGTTCAAAAAAAATACAAAAAGCGGCCTTACTAAAGAGCGAAGAGAATATCTAAAGAATAATTCTACGCCTTTTTTTAATAGTAATTGGCATAAGAATATATTAGAATTAGAGGCGAAACAGAGTAATCTTGAAAAAATAAAGATTGCAGATGGAAGCTATACAACTGGGGCTTTGTGGTGGAAAAAATCTCATACTGTTTGGAAAGGAATTACAGATGTTTATCCTGAACTGATAAAAGCTAATGGTGAATTTAATGCAGAATTAGCTAAGAGTATTGTAAATAATAGAGAGTTTGGGGGTAGTGGGAAGCAAGCTTTACAAGATATTATTGATCAATACGATAGAGCACAAGAATCACAAAAGAAGTTCGAGGAATATGTAAAGAATACATTTGGAGAGTTGGGAAATGCTATAACTGATAGTGTGTATAATGCCTTACAGAATGGGGAAGATGCTTTTGAAAGTTTTTCAAAAACTATAGGTAGCGTTATAGGAAAGTTGGGTAAACAACTTATGTTTGAACAATTTGTATCAAAGCCTTTTAAGGAGCTGCAAGATAAGATACTTAAAGCAGGGAAGGAGTCTGATAATAGTGAAGATTTCGCAAGGCGATCATCTGAATTGGTCTCTAACTTTGGAAATACAATGAAAAGCAAGGTAAGTGAAATGGAGACTTTCACTCGACAATGGAATGAGATGGCCAAGGCTAATGGTTTTGGCTTTCTTGATGAGCAACGTAGGGCAGCAGAAAAAGGATTTATACATATGAGCCAAGACACGGGAGTAGAACTCAATGGGCGTTTTACACTTATGACAGCTTTAGAGAAGCAAACGGTTGATAGCATAAAGGAAATGCATCAATCTTTAGTGAGCCTTTCAGAAAGGCAATTAAGACACCTTGCAAACATAGACACCAATACATACCAACTCCACCAAGTAAAAGATGATATATCAGGAATGAAAAAGGATATGGCAGGAGTGAAAAGAGGAATAGACGACCTTACAACCAAAGGAATTAAGATAAGGTCATAAGAAAAGCCCCAATTAAGGGGCTTTTTTATTCATTCCATCTATGTCTTAATACAATATTTTCCGTTTTAGGAATAAAATATATAGTTTTAAATTTATATAATGTTAGTCTGTCTTTCTTTTCATTAATAGATCCTTTTATAGACAAAGAACCATCTTTACTTGTCATTAGTAGATTTGGATAATCATAGGAATAGTTTCCTTTTTCTACACGTGTCTTTGACCATAATTTATCTATGATTGTAAGAATATATTCATCGTACGAAAAAGCTAAATTTACATATTTCTCATTGTGTTCTCCCTCATTTTCAATATATGTCCATGAAACTTCTATGTCCTTAGGTACAATCTTATCTTCTTCTTTTTTAGAGCACCCCAAAGCAATTAGCCCCATAAGGAGCAGTAGTACTTTCTTCATGTGTTATGTGTTTAAGTTAGTAAATTTCAACTGTATGCAATAGGCGTTCCTTGTGGGTGTAAATATCGTCCAAGCTGTCAAGGAGTACCTTTTCGGAGCTATCTTTTCCTTTGTCAAAGAACTCGATATATTTCTTTGCTCCGTTGAAATGCAACCTACAAATAGGCTTGCGGTTGTTATCGTCCAACAATATCCCAAAGTAGGAAATGGTATCTCGGTAGGCAATTCGTGAAGCGGGTACTTTCTCCCTAACAATTGCTTTGACTATCTGAAAGCCTTCCAACTCTTCCTCAGTAGTAATGATCCTACTTTCGTCATCATCTTCTACCATAGGTTCAGGCGATACTGGATCTTCCTTGGGTTGCAGTGCCTTGCCTTCGTTAATATCAAGGGCTGTTTTCAGGCGGGTATTAATCGAATCGTTGAAATAGGAAGTCATGGCGCGCTTGAGGTACCCACGGAATATCTCCAAGCGGCCCGCGGTGATTTGCTTATCAAAGAAACGGCGCGCCAATAGCTTGATAAAGTCATCGGACGGCTCCTGTATCTCCTTTTCAAATTCATTCTTGAGGGCGCGTACATACTTGAGGGCTTCGGCACTCTCTAATATATTGTCAATGCTAAAGGTCGCCTTGGTGAACTTCACCAGCTCCTTAATGGTGCTATCCTTGAGGTTAGCCAAATTCACGGTAAGGAAAGGGTTGTTGTCCATGATATTAGGCTTTTCAAGGTCTGTGAAGAAGTCATACACAATCCCATTGGTAATAATACCAAAGCGTGCATCGGTAACGTGATAATATCGGTGCAATTGGGAGTTATGCGCATTGATATTCTCTTTCCAATGTTTACACTCAATGATAATCACGACCTGATCGTCTTTTTTGATCACATAATCTACCTTTTCTCCTTTCTTAGTACCTATGTCAGCCACGTATTCAGGAATAACCTCGGTAGGGTTGAATACATCGTAGCCGAGTATCTGCAAGAAAGGCATAATGAAGGCGTTTTTAGTAGCTTCCTCCGTGTTAATTTGGTCTTTAAGACTTTCCACACGATTATAAAGCTGCTCTAATTTGCCCTTTAGTTCTGCTTCTATTTCCATGTTATGATTGATGTATTATTTAATTGGGTACAAATTTAATAAAACCTAAAGGAATACGAAAGGAATTTAACATTCTATATCTCTATTTTCAGCTGTTTAAGCATTTCCCTGTCCTTTTTGGCTTTATTGACTTGATAGATAGCGGTGGTATTCTTGTTGGTATGGGAAGCCAAAAGCATAGCGGTGTCACTATCCAAGTTATCAAGCATATAGTGTTTGAGTGAATAAAAATCAGCTTCAATACCGAGTTTATCCTTTACGTGTCGCTTCCAAAATCGAGTAACAATTTCTTTATTTCCCATTTTCTTACTGGGTACGAAGTTCAAGGCAAAAAGATAATCATCAGGGCTTTTACACTCACTGCATACGTCCTGCCAATATTCCAATGCAGGGGAAAGTATCACCTTAGTACATCGTTTGTACTGCCCGCCTTTTTCAAGAAGTATTACGAACTCCTGCTTATCCAAATCTACATCTTTGCGTTGTAGTCTGAAAAGCTCCGTATTACGTGCCCCTGAGTAAAGGAAGATCATCATATAGCGGTAGAAATCGGGGTGTGTCTCCTCTAAGTGCTCCCTTACCCTATCCAATTCATCTTTATCAAGCACAAGGCGAGGTTCCTTGAAAGTCTTTTTAGGATAAATATCCCTGGTGATGTTAGTCTCACAGCACTCATATTCTATAAGCTCTCGATAGAGGCTTGAGATATAAATCACGAATTTATTGTAATACTTGTCAGTAAGCTGTAGATAATCCAACATACGCTTAAGATCCACACGCCGCAAATCCTTGATTTTGATATACTGCATGCTAAGGGCTTCACTGGCTTTTTCTAGTCTATTAATAGCACACTGTATATCATACAGATGTCGCTTATTGTTTGCATTCCTCTTCATTTCCAATGCTCGTCTGAACGCTTCAATAAAGAGCAAATTAGGATATAGCCCTTCATTTCGGATATTCATGTACTTTCTGGTAATAGGATTATACCCATCATTAAATTGTTGGGGAATACTTTTGAGAAAGAAAGAAATAAGCGCCTTACGTTCCTCTATTGTTTGTGGCTTATTAGCCTTTTTACGAAAAGAAAAACCTTTAGGATATTTCTTTTCATAGCGAGGATCAAAAAAGACACATTCGACAAACCAATCTTTGCTTAAATCTTTTTTGGTAGCTTTCTGCCAGTTGGATGGGGATACCCAAAATTCGGTATAGCTACACCCCTGAGATGTTTTTGTTACCATTTTGTTTGTAATTTTTACCATGACGTTTACCATGACGTTTTAGTGAAATTACAAACGAGATTTTAGCCTTAAAATAGTTGTAACACATTGAGTGGAAGAGTGTTACACTTAGTGACCGCGAGAGGCTTCGAACCCCTAACCCTCAGAGCCGAAATCTGATATTCTATCCAGTTGAACTACGCGGCCTTTTATAAATAATAAATATCTATGACAATACTTTCTTAACTATCGCTGCAATAAGCTTCCCATCAGCTTTTCCTGCAAGCTCTTTATTAGCCTCACCCATGACCTTACCCATCTCCTTCATACCAGTAGCCCCTACTCGAGCCACAATTTCTTTGATGATAGCCTCTACTTTTTCTTCAGAAAGCTGCTCAGGAAGAAACTTAGCTATGATTTCGGCCTGTGCCAGCTCTGGAGTAGCCAAGTCCTCTCTTCCTTGTTTTTGGTAAAGATCAGCACTCTCTTTACGCTGTTTTACAAGGCGTTGTAAGAGCTTTATTTCTTCTTCCTCTGCAAGGATCTCCCCTGCTTTGGCTTCTGTCTTAGCCAATAATATAGCTGATTTTACAGCTCGCAAGGACTCCAAGGCTATGGTATCTTTCGCTTTCATAGCTTCCTTGAGGGCTTCCATTATTTTTGCTTCTAAACTCATGGTAAAAAATCTTAAGCAATAGCTTGGCGTTATTGCAGGTGCAAAGTTACATCTTTTTTTCAAACTAAGAAAATATTTTTCTATTTTTGTTTGTATAAAAACAAGTAAGTAATTCTTTTCAGTTCTAATATTTTTCGTACCTTTGCAGCGTGCCTTTATAGCTACAAGGCTTTAAAAGCCTATATTTCAATACTATTTACTTATAAAATGACCCCACAGAAAACTAAAAATACCGATATTTCTATCTTACGCAAGCTCTTCTCTTATGCCAGACCTTATAAATGGACTTTTACCATAGTGGCTCTCTTGTCAATATTTATTTCAGGAGCCAGCTCCCTAAGAGCTTATATATCCAAGGAAATTATCAATAATTATATAGTACCCAAAGATTATGAGGGTCTTCTGTATGCAAGTTTGCTACTGGTAGGGGTACTCCTCTCAGAAATCATCTCCCAAATCTCATTCGCCTACTATTCCGGTTGGATAGGGCAAGCCGTCATTTGTGACATTCGCAAAAAGCTATTTTCTCTGATGCTCCGCTTCAATATGAAGTATCACAACCAATCCTCTGTGGGTGTACTTATCACTCGTGCAGTAAATGACTTGGAACGTATCGGAGAAATCTTCAGCGCAGGCCTATTTGAGATCATCTCGGATGTACTGAAGATGACTCTTATTATGTCTCTGATGCTACTGACCGACTGGAAACTCTCGCTACTGACCTTCCTTACCTTACCTATTATTATCTATGCCACTCACCTCTTCCAAAAAGCTAGTAAAGCTGCTTTTACTGACATTCGTAGAGAGGTCGCCAACCTAAACTCCTTTGTACAAGAACGTATCAGTGGGATTAAGGTTGTGCAACTCTTCAACCGAGAGAATGAAGAATACAAAACCTTCCGAGAGATTAATGAAAAACACAAGAAAGCATGGCTTAGAAATATCCTACAAAACTCCATTTATTTTCCTATAGCAGAGATACTTAGTTCCTTAGCTATTGCTTTGGTTATTTGGTATGGAGGCTTGCAAGTTGCCCAACATGAAATGGCTAGTTTAGGAGTCATCTTTATGTTTGTCCAGTTAGTTCAAGAACTCTATCGCCCACTCCGACATATTGCTGACAAGTTCACCGTGTTACAAATGGGAATGGTAGCCTCTGGTCGTGTTTTTGATATCATGGAGGAAGACCAAGAAAACCAAGAAGAGTTCAGTAAAGGACAACACAGAAAAATACAAGGAGACATTCGTTTCCAAGATGTTACCTTTGGTTATAAAAAGGAAGAAGAGATCCTACATGGTATCAGCTTTGAAGCTAAAAAGGGGCAAACAATTGCCTTTGTTGGAGCTACGGGAGCTGGAAAATCCACTGTAATACAACTACTTACGCGATTCTACCACATTACTTCAGGAGAGATCCTCATTGATGGAATCAATTGTGATGATTATAACTTGGAAAGTTATCGCAAGCAAATAGGTGTCGTCCTTCAGGATGTTTTCCTCTTTGCCAACAGCATCTATTACAATATCTCCTTAGGAGACGAGCGCATTTCCTTAGAACAAGTCAAAGAAGCAGCTAAGGAGATTGGAATCCATGACTTTATAGAGCAATTGCCTAATGGTTATTTCTTCGATGTTAAGGAACGAGGTGCCGTGCTTTCGGCAGGTCAACGCCAGCTGATTTCCTTCCTTCGTGCCTATGTACATAAGCCTAAGATCCTGATTCTTGACGAAGCCACCGCTTCAGTAGACTCCCATTCTGAAAAACTCTTACAGCAAGCCACTGAGAAAATCACCCAAGGACGTACCTCCATCATCATCGCCCATAGGCTCTCTACTATTCGCAAGGCAGATAAGATTATCGTAATGAACAAGGGAAATATTGTAGAAGAAGGCACCCATGATGAGCTCCTAAAGATTGATAATGGCTACTATAAGAACCTGTACGACATGCAGTTTGCCTCTTAGAGGAAAGACCTTAGAATAAAGGGATAAAAATAATTTATAGAAAAATATTTATTTTTTAGGGTACTATCATTTTTTTACGTAAATTTGCCCCCAACAAACAATCACCAATTAATAACAATTATGACAAACATTAAAAAAATAGCCGTTCTCACCTCAGGAGGAGATGCTCCTGGGATGAACGCCGCCATACGCGCTGTAGTTCGTACTTGCGCATACCATAACTTAGCCGTATTAGGAGTATATCGAGGATATCAAGGTATGATCGAAAATGACTTTGCTCCCTTGGATGCCCGTAGTGTCCGTAACCTTGTCAATCGCGGAGGCACCTTTCTCAAGTCGGCTCGTTCTAAGGATTTCCGCACCCCCGAAGGGCGTAAGAAAGCCTATGAAAACCTTATTGCTGCTGGAGCAGATGCATTGGTAGTTATTGGAGGTGATGGTTCCTTTACTGGCGCCCTACTCTTCAATCAAGAATTTGGCTTTCCTGTCATGGGGATTCCTGGTACGATAGATAATGATATATATGGTACCACCTATACCCTTGGATACGATACAGCCCTTAATACCGTAGTAGAGGCTATTGACAAAATACGTGATACTGCCAGCTCCCACAACCGTATGTTTTTTATAGAAGTGATGGGGCGCGACGCTGGCTTCCTTGCTCTCAACTCAGGTATAGGAGGAGGTGCTGAAAAGATTCTTATCCCTGAACAACATAGCACCTTGGAAGACTTGGTAAATGAGATTGCCATCAATCACAACAAAGGGAAAATGTCCAACATCATAGTGGTAGCCGAAGGATATACAACAGGACAAAATGTATACGAACTCAAAAAATACGTAGAGGCACAAAATCCTGACTATGATATCCGTGTAACCGTATTGGGACACATACAGCGAGGCGGTGCTCCGACCTGCTTTGATCGTGTCTTAGCCAGCCGCATGGGTGTGAAAGCCGTGGAATCCCTTCTCGAAGGAAAATCCAACTATATGGTAGGAATCAATAATGACAAAATAGACCTCACTCCACTAGAAAAGGCTATCAAAGGAGGTGAAAGCAAGCTCGATCCAGACCTTATTCGTATCGCAAAGATTATGAGTGTATAACCTTTAAAAACTTTTCGATAAAAAGTTTTTAAATCAAATTATTTTTCGTAACTTCGTCCCATCAATATAGAATTATTTTTTAAATGAAAATAGCAGTTATTGGAACCGGTTATGTCGGTTTGGTATCAGGTACTTGTTTTGCCGAAATGGGTAATAAAGTAACTTGTGTAGATGTAAACACTCAGAAAATAGAGAAACTTAAACAAGGTATTATCCCCATCTACGAGCCTGGATTAGAAGAAATGGTACTGAGCAATGTAGCTCATAAGAATCTATTTTTTACTACTAATATAGCTGAAGCTATCAAAGAGGCTGAGGTAGCCTTTATAGCTGTAGGCACTCCTATGGGTGATGATGGATCCGCTGACCTACAATACGTACTTTCTGTAGCTCAGTCTATAGGGGAGACTATGCAAGGAGAACTTATAATAGTCGATAAATCAACAGTACCAGTAGGAACTGCAGATAAGGTACGTGCTACTGTGCAAGCTGCTTTAGACAAACGTGGAGTGAATTACAAATTTTACGTGGTGTCAAACCCTGAGTTTTTAAAAGAAGGAAAGGCTATTGAAGACTTTATGAAGCCAGATCGTGTGGTAATAGGAGCAGATAACGAATATGCTTTCAAGAAGATGAAAGAGCTTTACAGTCCCTTTTATATGCAGAATGAGCGGATGATTACAATGGATATTCGTTCGGCTGAGATGACCAAGTATGCTGCTAATACAATGTTAGCTACCAAAATCTCGTTTATGAATGAGATAGCTAACATTTGTGAACGAGTTGGTGCTGATGTGAATAAAGTGCGTATTGGTATAGGTTCTGATAGCCGTATAGGCTATAGTTTTATCTATCCTGGATGTGGCTATGGAGGCTCTTGCTTCCCTAAAGATGTATTAGCGCTAAAGAAACTAGCTGAAGAAGTGGATTATAAAGCTGAACTTATAGAATCGGTGGATAATGTGAACAATCGTCAGAAGTATGTTATTGCTCAGAAAGTTGTAAAGAAATATGGAGAAGATCTTACAGGAAAAACCTTTGCTGTATGGGGGCTCTCTTTCAAACCAGAAACTGATGATATGCGAGAAGCTCCCGCTATTTATATTATCAAAGAATTAGTAAAACGAGGAGCTAAAATACAAGCCTATGATCCTAAGGCTGTACATGAAGCTAAAGTATGCTATCTAAAAGGAGTTGATGTAACTTATGTAGAAAATAAGTATGATGCTCTCAAGGGAGCTAATGCTCTTCTCCTCCTTACTGAATGGAAAGAATTCCGTGTACCAGACTTCGATGAAATAAGTAAATTACTAAAAGAAAAAGTAATTTTTGATGGACGTAATCAATACAATGCCTTTGATTTGCCTAACAAAGGGTTTGAATATATACAAATTGGAGTTTAAAATCAGGAAACAGATATGAAAATATTAGTAACAGGAGGGGCTGGCTTTGTCGGTTCTAATCTTTGTGAGGCTTTAGCTAAAAGCTCCAAAAATCAAGTGTACTCATTAGACAACTACTTTACAGGGAGTCGTGATAATCATGTAGAAGGCGTTACTTATATAGAAGGGAGCACAGAACATATTTTTGAGTTGATTGACTTTACCCCTGATCTTGTCTATCACTTAGGGGAATACTCACGAGTAGAACAAAGTTTTGATGATATAGACAAAGTTTTGTTATTCAACAAAATAGGCACTCTTAAAGTATTGGAGTTCTGCCGAAAGCATAAGTGTAAATTAGTATATGCGGGTAGTAGTACTAAGTTTGGTGATGGAGGTATAGGTAAAGATCAAAGTCCTTATGCTTGGAGCAAATCGTCGAACACAGAGTTAGTGAAAAACTATGGTAATTGGTATGGTTTAGAGTATGCTATTGTTTATTTTTACAATGTTTATGGTAAGCGTGAGATCCGTACTGGTAAGTATGCCACTCTTATAGCACTCTTTACTGAGAAGATGAAAAAAGGAGAACCTCTCACTGTAGTAAACCCTGGTACACAACAACGCAACTTTACTCATATTGAGGATATAGTATCTGGATTACTTATCGTAGGAGAAAAAGGTAATGGGGATGGTTTTGGTATAGGAAGTCCAGAAACTTATACTGTTTTAGAGATAGCCAAGTTATTTGGAGGAGAGATACAAATGCTCCCTGAACGTAAAGGCAATCGTATGACTGCTGAAGTGGTTACACAAAAAACTGAGGCATTAGGCTGGAAGGCTAAAAAGCATATAAAAGACTTTATTAAAGAAATAAAGAGATAGAAATAAATAATGAAACGAGCTATTATTATTCAGGCAAGGAATGGTTCCACAAGATTTCCTAAAAAAATGACTGCGGATATAGATGGGAAAGGAACACCTGTATTAGCATTTATTCTCAATCGACTTATAGATAGTTTTAACAAACAAGATATTATTATAGCTACCACTACCAATGAGAGAGATAATGTTTTAGAACAAATAACAACTTCTTTAGGTGTAAAAATTTTTAGAGGAGATGAGGATAATGTGCTTAAAAGATTTATTAATTGTGCAGAAAAATATAATATCACAGAAATAATACGTTTATGTGCTGATAATCCTTTCTTATCAATAGAAGATATGAAAACTCTCTTTATGATTCCCATGAATGATAATGATTATATCTCTTTTGACATAAATGGGAATGTATCAATAAAAACACATTTTGGTTTTTGGGCAGAGTTAGTATCTTTAAAAGCCTTAAAAAAAATAGCTGAACTGACAGAAGAGAAAATCTACTTAGAGCATGTAACTAATTTCATTTATTCAAATAGAAATATATTTAAGATAGAGTTGATACAACCAATATTTGATGTTTGTAAATATCCAATGAATATAAGGCTTACATTAGATACTGAAGAAGATTTTAAACATATAAAATTTGTATTAAAACATATAAAAGATAAAGATTATAGCTTATCAAATATTTACAATATTTTACAAAAAAATCCATTCTTATTAGAAAAAATGACTTTAGAAATTAATAAAAATACAAAATAATGAAAACTAAAAATCAAGAATCTGTTTACATTATTGGTGAAATAGGGCAAAACCATAATGGATCTGTAGATATAGCTAAATTAATTATTGATTTAGCATGTAGGTCTATAGAAGAAGATACTTTTGACCTAAAACTATCCCCTATGGATGCCATTAAACTAACAAAGAGAGATCTTAGCCAAGAACTCTCAAAATCGCAGATGGATGCTCCTTATAACTCTCCACATGCTTTTGCTGAAACTTATGGTGCTCATAGAGCCTATTTAGAATTAAGTGATGATGCTCATTTTGAGATATATAAATATACAAAGTCTAAAGGTGTTGATTTTATAGAGACATTATGCGCCATTGGTTGTTTGAGTCTCTTGAAACTTTTTACTCCCGATTATCTAAAAGTAGCTAGTAGAGATTTAACTAATCTTCCCCTTTTAGAAGCCCTGGCAGAAACTAAAATTCCTATTATTTTGTCTACAGGAATGGCTGGTAAAAAAGAATTAGATGATGCTTTGGATGTAATTACTAAATTTCATGACAATATAAGTATTTTACATTGTGTTTCTCAATACCCTACCCACCCTGATAATGTAAATTTAAGAACTATAGATTTTCTTAAAGAAAATTATAAAGATTACACTATAGGATATTCAGATCATACTATAGGTATTGCTACCTCTTTAGCTGCTGTAGCTATGGGAGCAAAAATCATTGAAAAACATATCACTATTGATAGACGAATGAAAGGAACAGATCAAGCTGGTTCTTTAGGTCCTGACGGAGTAAATAGAATGGTAAGAGATATTCGTCTTTTCGAAAAATCTCTAGGTGAGAAAAAAATTTTTATTGAGGAAAGTGTTGCCTCTTCTAAAAAGAAACTTGAAAGATCTATTGCTACCAATAAAAAAATGAAAGTAGGAGAAATAATCACTATAAATGATATTCACTTATTATCACCTGGTGATGGATTAAAATGGAGTGAAAAGGATAAATTAATAGGTAAAACTATTATTAAAGATATAGAAAAAGACGAAATTCTTTATTCTGAATATTTTAATTAAAACACAATTATGTTAACACTTCCAAAATTAATAACTACTGATATTGATGGTGTTTGGACTGATGGAGGTATGTATTATGACCAAAAAGATAATGAATGGAAAAAGTTCAATACTTATGATAGTGCTGGAATCTTTTTTGCAAGAAAACTAAATATTCCTATTGCCATTATTACAGGAGAAAACACTGAAATAGTAAGAAGAAGAGCTTCAAAATTGAATGTTGATTACTTATTCATGGGTGTTGAAAATAAGCTAACTATACTTTCAAAACTTTGTAAGGAACTCTGTATATCTTTATCAGAGGTGGCTTATATAGGGGATGATATCAATGACATAGAGGTCTTAAAAAATGTTGGACTCAGTGCTTGCCCCTCCTCTGCTCCTGATTATATAAAAGAATTATCAACAATTATTTGTTCTAAAAAAGGAGGAGAAGGAGTTTTTAGAGAATTTGTAGAAATTATTGTAGGAAATGACAAGATAGCAGAAATATTATCATTATAACTTCGTATAAAATGGATATAAAATTATTAGACTCCTATTTTGATAGACTCTATCCCATTTGTAGATCTATATTAGGTAAAGGATATCGCGAAAGTTTAGAGATTATGAGAGAGATAATTCCCTTTGAAATATTAGAATTTCATTCTAGACAAAAAGTTTTTGACTGGGTGATACCTGATGAGTGGGAAGTGAATAAAGCTTATTTAGAAAATATTAACGGTGAAAAAATCATTGATTTTAAAGATAATAATCTACATTTAGTAAACTATTCTGATAGATATATAGGAGATGTATCATGGGAAGAATTAAAAGAGCATCTTTATTTTGACAAAGATCTTCCCAAAGCTATCCCATATGTTACAAGCTATTACAAAAAGAGATGGGGGTTCTGTCTTTCTTATGAACAGTTTAACAAACTACCAAACACCAATTATAAGGTAGTTATAGATACTTACTTTAAAAAAGGTATTTTACAAGTAGGTGAATATCTTTTAAAAGGAAGAACAGATAAAGAAATACTGATAACTACTTATTTGTGTCACCCTTCAATGGGAAATAATGAATTAAGTGGCCCTCTGGTAATGATGTATTTATACCAACAATTAAAGCAAATTAAAGATAGAACTTTTAGCTATAGATTTGTAGTAAACCCTGAGACTATAGGTTCTATTTCATATCTAAGTTTGAGAAAAGAAGAACTTCGAAAAAATGTTTTAGCAGGACTTGTATTAACTTGTTTAGGAGGAGAGGTAGATAAATTGAGTTATAAAAAATCTAAGAACGGGAATTCCATTATTGATAGACTTTTTATAGAAGCTATGAATAAGGATGGTGATTTAAGAGACTTTACACCTTTAGGAGGATCTGATGAAAGACAATATAATACCATTGGTATAGATATACCTGTAGGACAGATAGCTAGAACTGTTTATAATGAATATCCAGAATATCATACTTCTTTAGATGATAAGAACTTTATGAGTTTAGAGCAAGTATATAAGAGTGCAGAAGAAATTTTTAGATTATTTAATCTTTTAGAAACTACTTCTTATTTTGAAAATTTATTTCCTTTTGGAGAGCCTCAATTAGGGAAGAGAGGACTTTATCCTAATATAAACACCAAGCAAACACGAAGAAGTAGAGCATCATCTTCAAATAATTTAGCTTACAGTGAAAATTTTACCAAAATTGTGATGTATTTATTAAACTATTCTGATGGCACTTTTTCAACAAGAGAAATAGCTGAGATGATAGATATTAAAGAACAAGAGATATTGAATGTAGCTTATAAATTAGAAGAGCATAAACTATTGAGAAAAATTTGAACCAATAAAAAACAATAACTTATTAAAAATTATGGAAAAAGATTTTTGGGATAGATTTTTAACCCTCGAAAAAGAAAATCATTTTTTTGATTTACAAGATAAATATGGTACTTATTATTGGGATATTTTAAGATATGAAGTATGTCCAAAACTTTTATGGAAAATAGCTTCTTCTTCTCTTAAAAACAGAAGTTTTAAATATATTACAACAAGAATCTTTTCAACACTTTATGAGCCTTTTAGATTATTCTTCTTCTCTCCTAAAAAAGAAAATTTATTTTATTTAAGTTCTCGTAATAAAGTTAATGGAAAACTTATAGACCAAAATGCAAAATCAGTATATGATCTTTTCCCAGAACAGAACAATTTAGTAATAGAAACTTTTGATAATCATAATTATTTAAAAAATAGTTACTTTCTACCTCAAAGCCTTTTCAGAAGACTCTTTAAAAAAGGAAAAAATACAGATTTTTCTTTTTTAATGAAAATTTTAGAGTCAGAATTTGGTAGACTCCCTTTTAACGAGGCCTTTTTACAAGAAAAACTATCTAACTATTATGCTGACATCTATTTTTTTTCAAACTTATTTCGCAAGAAAAAGATTAAGCGTGTTTTCCTTACTCAAAATGGAATTCAAAAAGGGCTTATGAGGGCTGCTAAAAACTTAAATATTCCTGTCTTTGAATTCCAACATGGTATAGTAGATTTTGGACATTTAGCATATAATTATTCTAAAATGGATTATAAGGAAGGACAAGTTACATTATCTGATACTATTTTTTCCTTTTCTCCTTTTTGGTTTAAGGAATTATATCTACCCAATGTAAAAATAGTTCCTATTGGTAATGATTATTTTTATAATCCTTTAGCCCAAATCATAGATGATATAGATAATTATGTAGCTAAAGGTATATTGATTATTTCATCTAATGTATTTGGAAAAGAATTGTCTGATTTTATATTGAAAATAGATAAGAAATATTTAGAAAATATACCTATATACTTTAAATTACACCCTAATCAATTTTTTGAAAAAGAGTATTACACAAAAAAGTTAAGTAGTATAAAAAATATAAAAATAATCACTAACGAACAATCAGTAGGGGAACTATTGAAAATATGTAGTACTATGCTTGCCATACAATCTACAGCTATTTATGAAGCTCTACAAGCTAACAGAAAAGTAATCTTATTAAAAAAGAATTCATATTTACGTCATAAACATGTTTTTGATAAAAAAAATCTACATTTAGTGGACACTGTCGATGATTTCATCTCTGCACTTACTACTGAAATAGTAATAGACCCTAGTGCAGTTTTTTTTGCTCCTTTTGATAAAGAAGCCTTTCTAAATGTTTTATGAGTAAACTATTTAAACAATCGCTTTTATATGCTATAGGGGAAATTATACCTAAGTTGGTAAGTTTCTTCCTATTGCCTGTGTATACTCATTATCTTTCCAAAACGGATTATGGGATTATCAGCTATACCAACTCCTTTGTGATGTTTCTTTTTGTACTTTGTGTACTCTCTCTCAATACTTATGTGTTACGATTTTATTTTGAAAAAGAAGATGAGACTTATCGCAAACGATTATTAGGTAATTTCTATATCATCATCACAGGAATTAATCTCTTACTCTCTCTGTTAGCCTACCTATTGATGCCTATTATTATTGAAAAATACAACATACAAGTACCTTGGAATCCCTATTTTAAATTAGCTGTAGTATCTAATTTCTTAGAAGTTTTTTCAGTGATTCCATTGGTGCTCTATCGTGTAAAACAACAAGCCAAGTGGTTCACTTTCTTGAGCTTGAGCAGAACTCTTCTACAGATGTTGCTAATATTTCTTTTAATAGTAGTTTTTAAATGGGGTATATTAGGTCATTTTTATGGTAGATTATTCAGTCTTATTCCCTTTTTCTTCGTCTATTGGGCTATTATTTTACGTAATGCTACTCTTAATTTTAATTTTGCAGAACTAAAAAAAGGACTTGTCTTTGCCACTCCTTTACTACCTGGAGCTTTAGCTTATTTAGCTTTAAGTCTTTCAGATAGAATTATCTTAGAGCGCTTCGTTCCTCTATCACAAATAGGAATTTATAGTTTGGCCTATACTTTAGCCCTTACACTTAATATTGTGATACAAGGTTTTTATAAAGCTGTAGAACCAGAAATCTTTCAACAATATGGAAAGGTGGGTTTTAATACCTTTATAAAAAAAACTCAAAGTACTTTCTTTCTAATAGTATATATGGGAGCAATGTTCATTACCTTATTTAGCCAAGAAGTATTTAAAATAATGGCTTCTAAGGAATTTTATGAAGGATATTTATTAGTACCTATCCTGATGATAGGAGTAATTATGACAGGACAAAATGTAATATTTGGAGGAATTATTATAGCTGAAAAGAAAACAAAAGTAGAAGGCATAGCCACTATAACAGGAGCAATTATAAGTCTTGTTTTTAATCTTTCCTTAATGAAGTATGGAGGTGTTTATATTGCAGCTATCTCTTCTGCTGTATCCTTTGCGGTAATGAATACTATTCTTTATAACAAAATGAGCTACACAGAGAAAAGTCTAAAAGCTCCTCTATTAGCTCTTTTCCTATTTATTGTAATAAGTTTTGGACTATTCTACATTGTTAATATCTCTTTTTCTTTATTTGCTTTGCTTATTAAATTTTTATTGCTACTTTTGTACTTTATTTTACTATTAAAAGTATTCAAGATACCTATGAGAGATTTACTAACTATTATAAGAAGAAAATAATGAGACTTTTCGTGAGAATATTCAATAAATTATATTTGGGAGGAAGATATTTCTTAAAACAAAAATTCTGGTTTTTATTGAATAAACCTTTCTTTAGATATTTAGGAAGGGGAACATTTATTGATTCTCCTCTAAAAATAACAAAGAAATATATAGAATGTGGAAGAAAAGTTTATATTTGGAAATTTGGTAGAATAGAAGGTATTAACCAATATAATTATCAAAAATATAGCCCAAAAATTATTTTTGAAGATGGAGTAACTATTCAACAGTTTTTACATCTAACATGTGCAAACCAAATAAAAATAGGAAAAAATACAGCTATTGCGGCTTCTGTGACTATTACGGACATCCATCATCCTTATAAAGATATTACTATTCCTATTGAACAACAAGATATTGTAGTCGGAGAAGTTATTATAGGTGAAGATAGTAAAATATACAATAATACAGTAATACTACCTAATACAAAATTAGGAAAACACACTACAGTGGGTGCTAATAGTGTAGTATCAGGTGTTTTCCCCGATTATTGTGTAATAGTAGGGGCGCCTGCTAAAATAGTAAAACGTTATTGTTTTGAAGAACAAAAATGGAAAAAAACAGATCATAAAGGTAATTTTATAGAGTAATGGAAAAAATACTTATTACAGGAGGAGCAGGATTTATAGGCTCTAACCTCGCTTTAGCTCTCCTTGAAAAAGGACACCAAGTAACTGTACTGGATAACTTATCAGAACAAATTCACGGAAAAAAACCTGAAGAAACTTCTCCTTTATACTTGAGTATTAAGGATAAAGTACAGTTTATCAAAGGGACTGTGGCTTGTCGTGAAACTTTGCGAAAAGCTATTGCTGACAATACTGTAATTGTACATTTAGCCGCCGAAACGGGTACAGGGCAATCTATGTATGAAATCCAACGCTATACTGATATCAATATAGGAGCGACTGCCCTATTATTAGATATCCTTACCAATGAAAAGCATTCTGTAAAAAAAGTAGTAGTAGCTTCCTCTCGTGCCATTTATGGCGAAGGTAAGTACTATAACAAAACTAAAAATACTTTTGTTTATCCTCTACAACGTACTGATGAGGATATGCAAAAAGGTGATTTTGAGGTAAAAGACCCTCAAAATCATTCGGATAAGCTTGAATTAGTAGCTACAACTGAAGACTCTATTATTCATCCTACTTCAGTATATGGTATTACTAAACAAGTACAAGAACAATTAGTAATGACAGTTTGCCCCACAATAGGAATTGCAGGAGTGGCTTTTCGTTACCAAAATGTATATGGGCCTGGACAATCTCTAAAAAATCCTTATACTGGGATCCTTTCTATCTTCTCTACTCAAATAAAAAATGCGAATGGTATCAATATCTTTGAAGATGGAAAAGAAACTCGTGACTTTGTGTTTATCAGTGATGTAGTAGATGCTACTGTTTTAGGTATAGAAAAAGAAACTGCTAACAACCAAGTATTTAACGTAGGGACAGGAGTAGCTACGGATGTCATTACTGTAGCTACAGAGCTTTCCAAGAATTATGGAATTCAAATACCTATCACCATATCTGGTAATTATCGTTTAGGAGATATTCGTCATAATTATGCTGATATCTCTAAGGCTAAGCAATTATTAGGTTTTGAACCAAAGATTTCCTTCCAAGAAGGATTAAAACAATTTACAGACTGGGTAAATACTCAAGAAGTAGAAGAAGATAAGTACCAGCAATCTATAGAAGAAATGAAAGCTAAAGGATTATATAAATAGATATGGATAAATATTTAGATTCAAAAAAAGTACTTTTTATAGCGCCTATTTTTTTTGGGTATGAAAAGGATATACAAGCAGAGCTAGAGAGTCAAGGGGCTGAAGTTACTTTTATAGGAGATAATAAAAAACTATGGAATAAAGATTTACCCACTATCAGAAATATAGTAAAAAAAGAATATGACTACCTTTTTGTTATTAAAGGAGAATTTGTTGAGAAAACTATATTAGAACTCTTTAAAGAAGCCAATCCTAAAGCTGAACGCATATTATATCAATATGATACTCTAAAAAGATATCCCCACATTATTGAAATATTCAATTTATTTGATAGAATATACTCTTTTGATATAGAAGATTGCGAAAAATATAATCTTATTTTAAGACCTTTGTTTTTTGTAAATACGAAAGAAAGTAATACTTCTATTAAATATGATATTTCATCTGTAGCCTCTTATTATCCAGAGAGGTTAGAAGTGATAAAAAAACTAAAAAAACAATGTAGAGAAGATAACATTAATTACTATTTTTATATCTTTTTATATTGGAAGAATTTTGTAGGTAAATTTTTTAAATTATATAAATATTTCTTTAAAATTCATTTTAAATCACTACCTAAAGAAAGAATGTTCTATATTTTGGATCATTCTAAAGCAATTGTTGATATTCCAATAAAAGGACAAAATGGACTTACAATGCGGACTTTTGAGGTGATTGGCATGGAAAAAAAATTAATTACGACTAACACCTCTATTGAAAAGTATGATTTTTTTAATTCTTCTAATATTTTTTTATTAAAAGAAAAGAATATGAAACACTTAAAAAATTTCTTATCTATAAAAGCACAAATTATAGATGAAGAAATATTAAAAAAATATTCATTGCCTCTTTTTTGTGAAGTAATGTTTCGCAATATAGAAATAAACTATCTTAGAAATGCTTTTAAAGATTGAAACAATAAATAAATATATTTTCTATTTACTTTTTGTAATATTTTTCATATTGCCTGAAGTTTTACAAAAAATATTTAGGATAGGTTTAGGAGTGTTCTTTGTTTATTATGCTTATGTATTGATGTATAATCATAAGATTTCATTTTCTTCTATTATAAAGATACATTTGTTGATTATAGGTCTTCTATTAGTAATACTAAATGGAAGTTATCAATCCTCTGTGATAAATGTAATGTTATGTACCTTTGGAGTTTTTATTATCAAAGAAGATACTAATATTGAGAATTATAAAGATAAGAGATTATTTAATATTTTGTATTATTTATCTATAGTTTCAATGACTACTCAGTTACTTATATTAAGAACTGAGGATGGAAGACCTAATTTATCGTATGAAATAAACCTTTCTGGAGCTTATTTATTTCTTTTCTTTTTATTAAGTATTTTAACTAAGAAAAAAATTGGTGTAATTTTTGTTTTTTTAGCTTCCTTTTTATTATTAAGTAGGTTACTCATTTTTGCAATTACACTATATTACATTCTTAATTTCACAAGAAAGTTTCTACCTAACTTTATATTTAAAATTAATTTTAAATATATATATGGATTAATAATTATATTTTTTTTTATTTTTAACTTTTGGTTCTTGTCAAATATTAAAATTGAAAGTTCTTATAAGACAGATTCTAGTAGGATTACTGAACTAAATGATGGTTCTAATATGTTACGTTTTATGATTAATTCAAAAGTAATAGTCGGACTATTTATTGAAAAGGATGAAAATTTAAAATTTGGGTATGGACAAATCTCTAAGGGAAAATCTATTAAATATTCTAACAAATATGGTTTAATGCCCCATAATGAGTTTTTAATGGCTATAGCTGAGTATGGTTATATTTTTACTTGTTTATGCTTTTTATTTATTATATCTATTTATAATAACTTTTTTGATAAAAAAAATATTATTATAATAGCTCCTTTATTACTTTATACTTTTATATTATGGGTACGTTTTTTGATAGTTCCAAGTTTTGAAATGATTTTTATTCTCTATCTATTAAAATTTAATTCTATAAGAAATGAAAAAAATAGCATTTTTGGTTCATGATATACACTTTGGAGGGGGAGGAGAAAGAGTTGTATCTAATCTATCAGATCTTTTTACAAAAAAAGGATACTCTATTACTATTATCTCACTCTGCAAAAGAGAAAATAACACTTTTTCTTTCCCGATAAATGAAAAAGTTCAGATAGATTACTTAAATACAAATATCTTTAAAATAGAACTTTTTAATAAAATAAGATCCTTATTTCTCCTAAAAAAATACTTTAGAAAAAATTACTTTGATTATATATTAGGAATAGGTACTTACCTTAACATATTATTAGCTTTATCTCAAATAGACAAAAATCTAACTAAAACAATAGGATGTGAACATAATTATTTTTTCAGTGTTTCTATTTTTTGGAATTTACTTAGACGACTGTTTTATAAAAGATTATCTGTAGTTGTTTCTTTAACTGAAGAAGATGCTACACAGTTACAAAAAATCAATAAGAATTTTATAGTTATTCATAATCCCTTGCCTTTTAAAACTGAAAAAAAAGCCTTATTAGTAGAAAAAAAAATTATTGCTCTAGGAAGAATTTCTTTTCAAAAAGGTTTTGATTTAATGTTGGAGATGTTTAAAGAATTTTGTAAAATAAACAAAGAATGGACTTTAGAAATAAGAGGTAATGGTGATTATAAAAGATTAGAAAATTATCTTAAAAAATTCAATATTACAGATAGAGTTACCTTATTACCTGCAACAAACGATGTTCTTTCTACTTATATGGATGCTTCAATATATTTAATGACTTCTCGTTTTGAAGGATTACCAATGGTGCTATTAGAAGCCTCAGAATGTGGTTTACCTATGATTGCTTATGATTGCAAAACAGGTCCCTCAGAGATTATTAAAGATGGAGAGAATGGCTTTCTGATACCTTGTTATGATAAAAAAATGATGGTAGAGAAACTAAATATACTATGTAATGATTTTGAGCTGAGAAAGAAAATGGGAAAAAAAGCAAAACAATTAGCAAAATGCTTTGATAAAGATATTATATGTAATAAATGGATAGATTTATTTAACACCTTAGATAGAAATGATTCCTAAAAAAATACACTACTGTTGGCTAAGTAATGACCCTTTACCTGAATTAACACAAAGGTGTTTAGCTTCTTGGAAAAGAAAATTACCTAATTATGAAATTATATTATGGGATTTAAACAAATTTGATATTAATTCTTGTTTATGGACAAAAGAATGCTTTGAGACTAAAAAATATGCTTTTGCAGCAGATTATATTCGATTATATGCCCTTTATACAGAAGGAGGTATTTATCTGGATTCTGATGTAGAAGTTATAAGGTCATTTGATCCGTTTCTTAATTATAAATCCTTTATAGGATTTGAAACTAGTGGCGATATAGAACCTGCTATAATTGGAACTGAGCCTGGAACTCTATGGATCGAAGAATGCTTAAACCACTATAAAGATAGACATTTTATAAAGCCTGACAATTCTTTTGATACTAAACCTTTACCCTTAATAGTTGAGAAGGAATTAAAGAAAACACTAAATATAAAAAATTTTAATAGAACTAAAATTTTCAAAGATGATAAAATTAGTATCTATCCTTCAGAATATTTTTCACCTAAAAGTTTTCATACAAAAGATATATATATAACAAGTAATACAGTATGTATACACCATTTTGATGGTAGTTGGATTAAAAGTAATTTTGCAAATAAAATAAAAATTATTTTACATCAATTTATTATTAGAGTAGTAGGTAGAAATAATCACAAGAAAATAGTAAATTTAATTAGAAAAATTATCAAAAAATGAATTTCTCTGTATTATTATCTCTTTACATCAAAGAAAAACCTAATTTTTTATATGAATGTCTTGAAAGTTTAGAAAATCAAACTGTTCAAGCTACTGAGATCATAATAGTTTATGATGGCCCCATTACACCTGAATTAGGGAGTATTGTAAATAAATATGCTGAAAAGCTACCTATAAAAATAGTCCAATTACCTAAAAATGTAGGTATGGGAAATGCTTTCAATGAAGGACTAAAAAATTGTTCTTATGAGTGGGTTTTTAGAATGGATACTGATGATATTTGTATACCTGAACGTTTTGAAAAACAAATAAATTTTATTAAGCAAAACCCAGATATAGTACTATTAGGTTCGCATATAGCAGAATTTAATGATAATATTAAAGATCTTGTTAGTTATAGAAAAGTACCTATAGGAACTGAAGCAATCAAAAGATATTCTCTATACAGATCACCATTTAACCACATGACTGTAGCTTATAAAAAAAAGGTGGCTATAGAAGCTGGTGGATATAAGGCGTATCTATTAGAAGATTATAACTTATGGCTACGCATAATCGCCAAAGGATATAAAGTCGAAAATATTAATGATATTCTTGTCTATGCTCGTATAGGAAATAATATGATTGCTCGTAGAAGAGGAGTTAATTATATCAAAGGAGAATGGGATCTTTTCAAATTAAAAAGAGAATTAAAACTACAGAATATATTTTCAGGTTTCTTTACTTTTCTCCTACGTGTTATTCCAAGGATATTACCTACTAAAATATTAAAAACAATATATAAATTTCTTAGGAAATAAAATAATTTTCGTACCTTTGCCTCAAAATCTATACTTATGGATCTCCCCCAAAAGCTCAAGCAAATCTTTATAAGTGATTTAGAAAGATACTCTCCATATATGGAGCGGGATCTGAAAAAGTTGCTTATGAACATCTCTATTCCTTATCTTGAGGGAAAGCAGGTGGGGCATGTAAGGGCTTTTTGCTTTGAGTATGACCATGAGGATTTGACTATTTCCTTTTGGGCTTTGGGAGAAAAAAGTGAAATAATCTCTGATATACTCCTACTCCCTACCGAAAGGGATGAAAAGCACTTCCCCTCGGATAAGTTTGTCGTGGAAGAAGAAGACTTGGAAGACCTCCTATATGAAACAGATTTGGAAGAAAACGAAATCGAAGACCTATTGATCGAATACCGACAGGAAAAATTGGCTATCTTTACCAACTGGTTTATAGCTCGTTGGAGAAATGTAAGCGAACAACTCAATACCACCATCGATGCTTATTTCTCCAAACTCAATGCTTTTTATAAGACGGATCTCAACACCTTAGAGCCCATCAGTTGGGAGGAAATTCAAGAAAAATATACGAACACTGACGATGATATATAATTTCTTATGACCATGAAAACATTAGTTCGCATTTTTTGCTTAGGTTGTCTTATCTTTGGTGGTAATCTACCAATGAATGCACAGACAAAAGGGCATTTCTCTGCCAAAAGATTACATACTGACACCTCTACGGTAGGTTGTGATGGCCCTTATATCTTTTATGACACCCAAAAGGCTACCATAAAACAGATTATAGAGAAGAATGGACAGCCTATAAAGATAAGTGAAGAACTTTCCCTCCCTATTGCAGGCAAGAAACTCAAGTGTTATGTAGATGAAAAGGAATATTTCACCTTCAAGGTACAGGAATTGCTAAAAAACCAACCTTCGGTATATTCTATGCCAGAGAAGCTCATCGCTATCTCAGATATTGAGGGCTGTTTTGAGCAGTTCAAGGACTTCCTTATTGCCAATAAGGTGATGGACAAGCACTATAAGTGGACTTTCGGGAAGGGACACTTAGTCACTGTAGGGGATTTCTTTGATCGAGGCTTGCTTGTCACTCAAACTTTATGGCTTATCTATTCCCTAGAGGAGCAGGCTGAAAAGGCAGGAGGTAAGGTTCATTTCATCTTGGGTAACCATGATCTTATGAATATGAACAATGACTTTCGTTATGTGCGTAAAAAGTACTTGGAAAATGCTACTTTTTTAGGACAAGAATATTACGACTTCTACAAGCCTGATACGGAATTAGGACGTTGGTTAGCAACCAAAAACCTCATGGAGAAGATTGGTGACTATGTCTTTCTCCATGCAGGGATCTCTAAGGAAGTAAATGATCTGAATATGGGAGTAGAAGAAATCAATAAGTATGCCAGAACTTATTATTTTAATAATAGAAAAGCAGCCTTATATGCTGATCCTATAGGAAAAACTATCTATATGTTTGGAAAAAGCCCTATGTGGTATCGTGGTTTTGGAAAAGAAGATATCAAAAAGTCGGTATTCGCTGCCATTTCCAAAAATATGGGGGCCAAGAAGTTTGTCATAGGACACACCCTTCATCAATCGGTTACCTATCTCATGGATAAAAGGGTAATCGATCTGGATGTCGCTCATGCCAAAGGAACTACACAAGGACTGCTCATAGAAAATGGTCAAGAATACACCGTTGATATTCATGGACAGAAGTCTGAAATCAAAAACCAAGCTAAAAAGATAGACGATTAATATTTACTCATGAACATGAAAAATCAATTTAGAATACTCTTTTGATTATTCTAAGTTGATTTTTTTATATTACCTCAAATGAAATTCCAATTAGTATCCGATTTCAAGCCTATGGGCGACCAGCCCGCTGCGATTGCCTCTTTAGTCAATGGTATCAATGACCAGGAGAAATATCAAACACTCTTAGGGGTTACCGGCTCCGGAAAGACTTTTACTATCGCCAATGTAGTGGAACAGGTGCAGGTACCTACTTTGGTTTTAGCACATAACAAGACCCTTGCTGCTCAGCTCTATAGTGAGTTCAAGGCGTTCTTCCCGAACAATGCAGTGGAGTATTTCGTATCTTACTATGACTACTACCAGCCTGAGGCGTATATCCCTGTGACGGGGGTATATATAGAGAAGGACTTGTCTATCAATGAGGATATTGAGCGAATGCGTCTCAGTACTACCTCTGCCCTACTCTCTGGCCGTCGCGATGTGCTCGTGGTGGCTTCTGTGTCCTGCCTATATGGTATCGGAAACCCCTTGGAGTTCCAGAAGAATGTCATCTCTATAGAAGAAGGGCAAACACTCACCCGTACCAAGTTTATGCACCAACTTGTACAAAGCCTCTATGCGCGTACCACAGCCGACTTCCTTCACGGGAATTTCAGGGTAAAGGGAGATGTCATCGATGTCTTTCCTGGGTATAGCGAAACGCCTATTCGGGTACATTTCTTCGGGAATGAAATCGAGCTGATAGAATCTTTTGACCGTGAGACGAATAAGACTATAGAACGCTTGGATAAGCTCAATATCTACCCTGCCAATATGTTTGTCACCTCTCCCGATGTGTTGCAGGCCGCTATTCGTGATATCCAAGATGACTTAGTCAAGCAAATAGAGTTCTTTCAATCGGTAGGAAAAACCTTGGAAGCAAAGCGTTTGGAAGAGCGTACTAATTTTGACTTAGAGATGATACGTGAGCTCGGCTACTGCTCTGGGATAGAAAACTATTCGCGCTACTTGGACAGGCGCCCACCAGGAAGTCGTCCTTTCTGCCTAATAGACTATTTCCCTAAGGACTTCCTTATGGTTATTGATGAGAGCCACGCTACCGTTCCCCAAGTACGCGCTATGTACGGAGGGGATAGAAGTAGAAAAGAGAACTTAGTAGAGTATGGTTTTCGCCTTCCTGCAGCGATGGACAACCGACCGCTTAAGTTTGAAGAGTTCGAAGCACTACAAAATCAGGTAATCTATGTGAGTGCTACCCCCGCAGACTACGAATTGCAGAAGTGCGGAGGTGTATATGTGGAACAAGTCATTCGCCCTACTGGTTTGCTCGACCCTAAGATAGAGGTACGCCCTAGCAAAAACCAAATAGATGACCTCTTAGAAGAAATACAGAAGTGTGTAGAGGAAGACCAACGTGTATTGGTAACCACCCTTACCAAGCGTATGGCGGAAGAGTTGACTAAATACCTAACAAAGATGGAGGTACGTTGTCGCTATGTCCATAGTGATGTGGATACGCTGGAGCGTATTGAGATTATGCAAGACCTTAGAAAAGGGCTTTTTGATGTACTTATAGGAGTAAACCTACTCAGGGAAGGATTAGACTTGCCTGAGGTTTCCTTGGTGGCTATCTTGGATGCTGATAAGGAAGGATTTTTGCGTTCCGCACGCTCTATGACACAAACGGTAGGACGTGCTGCCCGTAATATAGACGGACGTGCGATTATGTATGCTGACAAGATTACCGATAGTATGCGCGTGACCATTGAGGAAACTGCCTACCGAAGGGAAAAGCAGATGAACTATAACCTCACCCACGGCATCACCCCTCAGCCGCTACATAAAAAGATTGAAAATGCCCTCAGCAAAAGCCCTATTACAGAATTTCATTACGAAAATACGCCAAAAAAGAAAGAACACTCCCCTACCAAACCTATGAGCAGAGGAGAATTGGAGAAAGAAATACAACAAACTCGCAAGCTGATGGAAGCCGCTTCCAAAGAATTAGACTTCATCCAAGCAGCACACTATCGAGACCTACTCAAGGAACTTCAGGAAAAACTTCAAGAAAGCTCCTTATAAGCATTGTGTATCAGCAAATAATCGGCGAGCACCAAGGCAGACATCGCCTCTACGATGGGTACCGCACGAGGTACTACACAGGGGTCGTGTCTGCCTTTTCCTTGGAACTGCACCACCTCCCCTGCCCTATTGATCGTCTCTTGCTCTTGCATAAGGGTTGCTACCGGCTTGAAGGCTACACGGAAATAGATATCCATCCCATTGGAAATGCCCCCTTGTATACCTCCTGAGTAGTTAGTACGAGTGGTACCATCAGGTAGAAATATATCATTGTTTTGGCTACCTCTTTTTCTAGTAGAGGCAAATCCCCCTCCATACTCAAATCCTTTTACAGCATTGATAGAGAGCATTGCCTTACCCAGCTCAGCGTGTAGGCGATCGAAAACGGGTTCACCCAGTCCCACAGGTACACCTTGTATGACACAAGAAACAATCCCTCCTACGGTATCTCCGTCCTTGCGTACCTCTTTGATATAGGCTTCCATTTGTTCAGCTAATATAGGATCTGGACAGCGTACGGGATTTTTTTCTATTTGAGAAAAATCAAGCTGACTATAATTATCTTCAGGTAATGATAACTCCCCTACGGCTGATACATAGGCTGTAATTTTTATCCTTTTTAGGAACTGCTTGGCGATAGCTCCTGCCACTACGCGAACGGCTGTTTCCCGTGCAGAACTACGTCCGCCCCCACGATGGTCACGCAAGCCATATTTCTGCTCATACACATAATCCGCGTGAGAGGGGCGATATAGCTCCCTCAAGTGGTCATAGTCCTGAGAATGTTGTTGGGTATTGGCTATGATAAACCCAATAGGTACCCCTGTGGTTTTTCCCTCAAAGATACCCGAAAGAAACTGCACCTTATCAGCCTCCTTTCGTTGAGTTACGATAGCCGATTGCCCAGGCCGACGCCTATCAAGTTCTCTTTGTATTTCCTCGAAATCCAATGCGATTCCCGCAGGGCAACCATCAATCACGCCACCTATAGCCTCTCCATGTGATTCACCAAAGGTAGTGAGCCTAAACAAATGTCCAAATGTATTTCCTGCCATAATACTATTTTTTATTCAGATAGTTCTTTTTCTATGTAGGCTGTACAAAGATACATCTTTCCTACAAAATAGTCAATAAAAAACACTATTTTCTCTTGCAATATTCTATCTAAAACATCTTCTACTTGTGTGTCCATTCTTTTATCATCTAATTTTTACTAACTTTATCCCTCTATTGGTGTGATAGTAACTTCATAAAGCTGCTTAAAAAGCTGTTCTACATAGCTGACTTCAGCCTTTCGCACCTCTACAAGGAGCGTGCAGTTCAGTTCTAAGGTTTGGGAAACAATAGTGAGGTTCCTATCCTTGATGATTTTCATCACCTTATTCATATCCTTATAATCAAAGACAATCTGGTAAGTAAGGTCAATGGTGCGTTCCTCTATCTCGGCCTCTTGTAGGGTGAGCTGAGCGGTAATTTTGTAGGCGGTAATAAGTCCGCCCACACCCAGCTTAATCCCACCAAAGTAGCGCACTACAATCAGTAGGACATTGGTCAGCTCAAAGGATTGTATCTGTCTGTAAATAGGTAGCCCTGCTGTACCGCTGGGTTCGCCATCGTCATTCGCTCTATAGGTAAAGTATTCTTTGCCCAACTGATAAGCATAGCACCAATGCCTCGCAGAAAAGTGTTCTTTCTTAACCGCCTCCAAGTGCATTTTTACTTCCTCTTCAGTAGTAATAGGATACAAATAGCCTATAAACTTACTGCTTTTATCCTTATAGATAATATTGGTAACGGGTCGTGTGATGGTTTTATAAGTATCGGTCATGGGAAGTGAAAAGCTACCTATTATACGAGGCAAAAGTACAAAAAAATTAGTAGATTTGAAAATCTTTACCCTTCCACTACTTTAAAGAGAGGAAGGTGTTCAAAAAGTGTCCTAAAAACTCATTTGCATTTCTTAGAAAAAATACGTACATTTGCCCCGCTAAATACAGTAGCTATTATAGCCACTTCAAATCAAACAAAAAGATATGGAATATTTAGATTTTGAGCTACCTATCAAGGAACTTGAAGAACAATTAGATAAATGTATTGCCCTTGGAAATGAAAGTAATGTAGATGTCTCTGATACCTGCAAAAAGCTAAACAAGCGTTTGGAACAGGTCAAAAAGGATATCTATGAGAATCTTACTCCTTGGCAACGTGTACAAGTATCCAGACATATCGACCGCCCTTATGCGCTCGACTATATCCATGCCCTCTGTGGAGATACCTTTATCGAACTCCATGGCGACCGTACCGTAGGGGATGACAAGGCTATGATCGGGGGATTAGGAAAAATAGGCGATCAGTCCTATATGTTTATCGGTCAGCAAAAAGGAAACAATACCAAGAGCCGCCAGTATCGCAACTTTGGGATGCCCAATCCTGAAGGCTACCGCAAGGCCTTACGCCTGATGAAGTCGGCCGAAAAGTTCAACTTGCCTGTAGTTACCTTTATCGATACCCCTGGAGCCTATCCTGGTATTGAGGCTGAGGAGCGTGGACAGGGAGAGGCTATCGCTCGTAACCTATTGGAAATGTCCCGCTTACAAGTGCCCATCATCGTCTTTATCATAGGAGAAGGCGCCTCGGGAGGTGCGCTCGGTATAGGGGTTGGAGACAAGGTTTTTATGTTGGAGAACACTTGGTATTCTGTAATTTCTCCAGAGTCTTGCTCCTCTATTCTTTGGCGTACTTGGGAGTATAAGGAGCGTGCCGCCGATGCACTCAAACTTACCGCTAAAGATATGAAAGCCAATGGCCTCATTGACGATATTATCAAAGAACCTCTTGGAGGTGCGCACCGAAACAGAGAGGCCGTTTTTGAAAGTGTCAAAAAAGCTATTGAAGAGACCTACAAGAAACTTTCTAAACTTTCGGTAGAAAAACTCATTGAAAAAAGAATGGACAAATACACCAGCTATGGTGTTTATAAATAACAATTATAAGAATGAAGCATTGGTTTAAAATTGTATGTATAGCCCTTTCTTTAGGGCTATTGGCCAGTAGCTGTGGGGCTTTTCAAGGATTTGCCTGCCCTCATGGCAGAAGATGCTAACCTAATCCCCTATCTATGTCGGCCAAAATACGCGCTTTTTTATTCAACTTCCTCTGTTTTGGAGCGTTGTTTCTCTTAATTCGCTTAGGAATCCTCTATTGTTTTCCTCAGCTTCCCTATCTCATTACCTTTATTATAACAGGAGGCTTGGCTATCGTACTCTCTCCGCGCTTTGCTGCTTATGAGGATGATGAGAAAGGCAAGGAGGTACTCCTGATGCGCTGGATATTCCTCAAGGGAATACGCCAATTCTAAATCGCATAGCCCATGCAGATACAACTCAAAAAATTAGGCAAGAAGAAAATTAAAATCATTGAAGTAACCTTAGAAAAGCAGCCTGAAACGCTCCGAGAGCTGATCTCGGAGTGTGTCAAGAGTGAAGTAAGGCGCTTTAATGATTCGAGAGAGGATACTTCTCTTATTCCTTTCCTCTCTGCCCAAGAAATAGGGGAGCAAGCCCAAGAGGGAAAAATCACCTTTGGGGATAAGGAAAATAGAACCTTGGCCGACCTCACTGTGGCCTTGGACACTGCTTTCCTTGCCTTTACCGATGGACTCTTTGCTGTCTTTGTAGATGACGAGGAAGTCAAAGCCTTGGATGCTCACCTTACCATTACCCCTGAGACGGTTATCACCTTTATCCGACTTACTTTCTTAGCCAAAGCTCCTTGGTAATTTAGTTCCCCCTTACCCCCTGCGGGCTACGACCAAACTTGCGTTTGAAAGCGCTAGAAAAGTGCGACAGATGCTCATAGCCACATTGAAGTGCTATTTCACCTATAGACTTATCGGTATGTAGTAACAATTGTCGGGCGAGATTCATTTTATAATCATAGAGATAGCCGAAGATGGTATTGCCAAAAACCTCCTTAAATCCATAGCACAATTTCTTCTCATTCATACCTACTCCTTTTGCCAGTTCTGAGATAGAGGGAGTATGCTGCAAATCGTGAATAATCAGCTCGCTTGCCTGATGTATCTTATCTATATCGGTGTGGGTCTTACAATATTGGTAGTTTTGGTACTTCTGAGTGTTCAACAGGTGGAACTGCAATAGGAACAATTCCAGCACTTTCAAGTCGGCATATACCCCTGCGGCATTGCCCAAAAGTTCTGTATTATTGAGTTGTTGCAAGATAGTTTGCATTTGAACAGGAGTACAATAACAGCCATAAGGATTGAGCAAGAAACTTCCTCCTCTCTGGTATCGCTCATAGATGACCATAAAACTATCAGGGTATTGCTGCGCCATTTGAGCAAACTCCGCTTCACTTATTGCAATTGTAATTATTTCTAAATTATCATTTTTGATAAAAATATCCTTCCCTGAACATTCCTCCTTACAGAAAAAAACATTGTGCTCTCCTTGATTGGCAGAAACTAACTGCCCTGCTACATCCACACATGATTTCTTTCTAGATTTGATAGCAAAATGAAATCGTACCGAAGGAATTGACATTCGCCCCTCAAAGGAGTAATTTTCCTTTATCTGAGCTTGCCAATTATAATAGGTATGCTTACCTATCTGCTTACCACAAGTTACAAAGGTAACTATATCGTTCTGAAGACACCCATAATAGCGCTCCATTTCCCTCTCATCCTTTATCAAAGGTGCTTCTTGTTCTATAGTCAACTCCTGCAAGTCTTCTGCTGTTAATCGCTTCATCATAAATTTGCTATTGAGATTAAAATTCTGCTATTGAGATTAAAATTTTCGCTATTGAGATTAAAATAAATTAAGTATATTAGATGTAAATTTGCATACTTAACCTTGATACTCAGAACAAAAATAAATAATCATTTTAAATCTCACAAGTCTTTTTTATTATTTAACAAGACTAAATAAACTAAAACACAATTAATCAACTCATTACATTTATGTCAGTTAAGAAGTTTTTTTATCTATTACTCTTTTTTTCTTCCCTTAGCTTCGCACAAAATAAAGGAATGCTTTCAGGGAGAATTGTAGATAAGAGCACAGGAGACCCCTTAATCAATGCCGAGATTATCATCAAGGAAACAGGAAAGGGAACCACTACCAATGAAAAGGGATTCTACTCATTGTCTCTACCTAAGGGAAGCTACACCATAGGCTTCTATTATCTTGGCTACCAGAGTATTAGTAAAAAAATTACTATTAGTGGAGATACCAAGCAAAATATAGCGCTTACCCCTGAGAAGCAGGAAATAGGCGAAGTGGTATTCACTGCCAAGACCATTGCTCACCAAAAGAAAGAAGAAGCCATGCCTGTTACGGTGATTGACTTGTCCAATATGCGAGGTACCGTCAGCAGCGTACAAGATATATTGGTCAAGACCGTAGGGGTTACCATCCGTTCCTCTGGAGGGGTAGGTAGTAGCTCTCGCCTTTCTGTCCGTGGCTTGGAGGGTAAGCGTATCGGTTTTTTTATAGACGAAGTACCTATGACCGATCAAACAGATTATATTGACTACAACGATATTCCTGTGGATATGATTGACCGTATCGAGATCTATAAGGGAGTGGTACCTGCCCGACTCGGTGGGTCTTCCCTTGGTGGGGCGGTCAATATTGTAACTCGCGAATATCCTGATAAATATGCAGACCTCAGTTACGGCCTCGAGTCTTATAATACCCATAAGGTACAAGCCATCTTCAAGCGCAATCTCAAGGATAAGGGACTTACCTTTGGCATTGGAGGGGGCTATACCACCTCAGATAACAATTATTCTTTTGACTCTCCCTATCGCGAGGGCTTGCGCCTGACCCGTAACCATGACAAATATCAAAAAATATTGGCAAGTGCTGGGCTTGAAGCTAAAAAATGGTGGTTTGATAAGGTAGAAATAGAAGCTGTTACCATAAGAACCTACAAAGAAATACAAGGAATAGAGTATGATATTCGTCAGGCACATAGCCGTTCCTTTGTGGTCGGATTGCCTATCAAACTCCAAAAGAATCATTTCCTTTGGGATGGGCTTAACCTTGATATGCTCAATGTAACAGCACTCACTCAAATGAATTTTATAGACAAAGCCACCCGTCGTTACGAATGGGATGGCTCCTCCTACCCCACAGCTTCTCGCTATGGAGGGGAAGCAGGCTATAGATACCCTTCTGATTCCGATGACCAAAAACTTACCATTGGCAATAAAACCAACTTGGAGTATTTGATAAACCAGCAGCACTCGCTTAATTTCAATTCGGTACTGGCCTTTGCTAAGGGAAAACCCAAGGACGAACTCAAGCAAATGAGCTTAGGTAAGCAAGTGAATTTTGATTCTCATATGCTCAGTTGGGTCGGTGGGCTTACCTATGACTTCCGTTCTTCGGACGACAAGTTCCTCAACTCCCTTACGGGGCGCTACTATCTTTATACCATGCATACCCAAATGGCTCATCTTTTCGTACCAGGACAATATGATGTAGACTTGAACAAAAAGGATTTCGGTATCAATGATGCTATGCGTTATCGCTTTCTTCCTTCCTTAATGGGAAAATTCTCGGTAGGGTATGATGTCCGTATACCCTCTGAAACGGAACTCTTAGGTGATGGTATCGCTGTAGTACCCAGTGGGAATTTGCTCCCCGAACACAATACCAGTGTCAATGTTGGCTGTCTCTTTGATTTGGTTGGCAAGCACCCTACCAATGCCCAAGTGGAACTCAACTTCTTTTATATGTATCTGAAAGATATGATTCGATATACCGCAGGGGTTATAGGAGCCCAGTATCAAAACTTCGGTCAGATGCGTACCTTAGGGGTAGAGTTCGAAGCCAAAGCCGATATACTCCCTTGTTTATATGCCTATGTGAATACGACCTACCAAGACCTGAGAGATGTTCGCAAGTATGAGACTAACAGTAGTGTACCCAACCCTACTAAGGACAAGCGTATGCCCAATATTCCCTACCTTATGAGCAATATGGGAGTAGAGTTTCACCGAGAAAACCTCTTGGGTGGTACAGGACAGAACACCCGTATCTTCTTAGATTATGCCTTTGTAGAAGAATATTACTATGATTTTGAGATAACCAAGCGAGAAAAGCGCCGTATTCCCCGCAGTATGACCTTTGATTTGGGCTTTGAGCATAGTTTTTTCAACAACAAACTCTTTATTTCAGGAAAAATACGCAACCTTACCAACCAAAAAGTAGTTACCGAGTTCAATAAACCGCTTCCAGGGATCAACGGAGGGGTCAAGCTCCGCCTTATATTCTAAGAAATTAACTAAAAAATCATATTATTATGTATTCAAAAATTCTCTTAACCCTATGTGCTTGCGCTGTACTAAGCACCGCTTGCAAAAAAGATGATGAACCAACACCTGCACCTACTCCAGAGGGCAAGGAGTACACAGGAGATTTCCTATTGGAAACCACAGTGAAAAACCCTGATGGTATGAGTGGAAGCTCCTATGTACAAGTATTCCAAAAATTATCTGGAGCTATCACCAATGATAATGCCGAACAATTAGAGTTCGCCTCCTGTGTACAAGTGATAGGCAAAGACGTCTATATCTTTGACTTGATGAAAGGGACAAATGTTACCCATTGGGTATATGATCCTACTGCTAAAAAGCTCAATAAAGGAGCCAGCCTTCCTACTCCTGTAGGTTCCTTTGTCGGACACCTAGAAAAAGTAAGTGATACCAAAGCCTATATGCCGCTCTATACTCAAGGAGTAGTATGGATTATCAATCCACAAACTATGAAAAAAACAGGAGAAATTGCCCTCCAAGAGTATGCCCATGGAGATAACAGTGCGGATCCTGCTATGGGATTCGTGCGAGATGGTAAATACTACTTATCTCTTAACCAAATAGATCCTAATGCAAGTGCTCCCTATGCTGATTATCCACAAAGTGATGTAGCTATCATCGATGTCCAAACCGATAAAGTTGAAAAAATAGCTTCAGAGAAGACCTCTGGACTCATCTATCCTACCCGTTCTATGGCTCCACATAGCGGTATGATGTTTACTAACGAAGCGGGCGACCTCTATATAGCTACTTCAGGATATTTTGGATACAATCCTGCCAATACCAAGTGTGGCTTCCTCTGTATTCCTAAGGGAACTACAGATTTTGACACCAATAGGTCATGGGATATTTCCACTACTCCCATCGAAGGCTATGAGCATAAGGCAGCCACTGTCATTAATACACAATATATAGGCAACAACAAAGTAGCAGCCTATGTAGGTATTCGTGAACTAAATGAACAAAATCCTTATATAGCCAAAAATGTCATGGCTGTTATCATTGACCTTAGTGCTAAAACTATAAAGAAGATAGATGGTATTCCTTTCAGCGACGGACACAGTATAGCTATTGGCAAACTGGAAAATAAGGCAGTCTTTGCCGCTTTCGGAACCGATAAGGTAGGTTTGTTCTCCTTTGATCCTGCTACAGGAGCTGTTCAACAACTCCTTAGTACTCAAGGAAACCCCGCTTATTTCCATGCTTTTGAATAATAGACTAAAATGTACCCATGTTAATTTTATCTGCATGGGTACATTTTACCTTCTCATCTCTTGTGGACTTAGTCCAAACTTGCGCTTAAAAGCAGTAGAAAAATGCGACAGGTGCTCATAGCCACATTGAAAAGCGATCTCACTGACAGACTTATCTGTTTGTAGCAACAGCTGTTGGGCAAGTTGCATCTTATAATCATACAGATAGCCGAAGATGGTATTACCAAACACTTCCTTAAACCCATAGCATAATTTCTTCTCATTCATCCCTATTTCCCTCGCCAATTCACTGATAGAGGGCGTGTATCGTAGGTTATGGATAAGCCGCTCACTTACCTCATATATCTTATCTATATCCGTATGGGTCTTACAATATTGGTAGTTTTGGTATTTCTGAGTGTCCATTTGGTGAAACTGTAACAGGAACAATTCCAATACTTTAAGGTCAGCATATACCCCTGCTGCATTGCCCAAAAGTTCTGTATTATTGAGCTGTTGCAAGACTGTCTGCATCTGCATAGAAGTTAGAAAACCTCCTTGACGACTGAGCAGAAAGTTGTCCTCACTTTGGTATCTCTTATAGATCGTCATAAAGCTATCAGGGTATTGCTGTGCTATTTGGGCAAACTCTTCTTCACTTATGGCTATAGTAATCACTTCCATCGTATCATTTTTCAAAAAAATATCTCTCCCAAAGCATTCATCTTTGCAAAAGAACACATTATGTTCTCCTTGCTTAGCCGTGAAAATCTGCCCATCTATATCCACATGTATCCCTTTTTGAGACTTAGTTACAAAATAGAATCGTACTGAGGGGATCGCCATACGCCCCTCAAAGGAATAATTATCCCTTACCTCGGCCTGCCAACTGTAATAAGCATGCTTACCTATCTTCTTGCCATGGGTGGTGAAGGTTGCTAATTTGTCCTCAAGACGGCCACAATAGATCCCCATCTCTGCCTCACTCTTTACCAAGGGTACCTCTACCTGCTCTAAACTCAGTTCCTGTATATCTTGTTTGGTCAATCGCTTCATCATAAATTCGCTATTGAGATTAAAATCTTTGCTATTAAGATTAAAATAAAAAAACGTACGTTTGCCTTACGAAATTAATTATTTAGAGCAAAGATAAATAAATTTTCCAAATCTCACAATTTTTTTTCATTTTGAAGGAAAACAAATAAAATAAAACACACTGAATCAACTTATTACACTTATGCTACTTAGAAAGATTTTTTACTTACTACTGCTTTTTTCTGCTTTTAGCTATGCGCAACAAAAAGGTAGTCTTTCTGGAAAAGTGATAGACAAGACCACGGGCGAACCCTTAATCAAGGCAGAAGTCTTCATCAAAGAGACCGGAAAAGGCACCGCTTGTGATGAAAAGGGTTTTTATTCTTTTCCCTCCCTGCCTAAGGGCAACTATACCATAGGCTATTATTACCTTGGCTACCAAAGTATTAGCAAAAAAATAACCATTAATGGGGATACCAAGCAAAACATCTCTCTTACCTCTGAAAAGCAGGAAATCGGAGAGGTCGTCTTCACTGCCAAAACCATTGCCCACCAAAAGAAAGAAGAAGCCATGCCGGTTACGGTGATTGACCTATCCAATATGCGAGGTACCGTGAGCAGTGTACAGGATATATTAGTGAAGACCGTGGGGGTTACGATTCGCTCCTCTGGAGGCGTAGGAAGCTCCTCTCGCCTTTCTGTACGTGGCTTGGAAGGCAAACGTATCGGTTTCTTTATTGATGAATTGCCCTTATCAGAACAATCAGACTATATAGATATCAATGATATCCCAGTGGATATGATTGACCGTATTGAGATTTACAAAGGAGTCGTCCCTGCCCGCTTTGGAGGTGCCTCCTTAGGGGGGGCCGTCAATATTGTGATTCGTGAATACCCTGAAAAATATGCTGACCTAAGCTATGGGGTAGAGTCCTTTAATACTCATAAGCTGCAAGCGGTCTTCAAGCGTAACCTCAAGGATAAAGGGCTTACCTTTGGCATCGGAGGAGGCTATACAAGTTCTGACAACAACTATACTTTTGAATCCCCTTATCGAAAGGGACTCTATATCACTCGCAATCATGATAAATACCAGAAAATACTGGTAGGAGGAAGTTTTAAAGCTCACCAATGGTGGTTTGACGAGATAGAAGTAGAGCCTATTGTGGTCAAAACTTACAAAGAAGTTCAAGGAATAGAGTATGATATTCGTGAGGCACATAGCCGTTCGCTCATGGCTGGACTGGCTACCAAACTCAAAAAGGATAACTTCTTCTTAGAAGGGCTCAACTTTGATATGCTCAACGGCTTGGTACTTACCCAAATGAACTTTATAGACAAGGCTACTCGTCGCTACGAATGGGACGGTTCCTCCTACCCTACTCCCTCACGCTATGGGGGCGAAGCGGGCTACAACTTCCCTTCAGATTCCGATGATAAAAAGTTTTCTTTTGTCAATAAAACCAACTTGGAGTATCTGATAAACGAGCAACATTCACTGAATTTCAACACAGTACTCTCTGTTGCCAAAGGCACTCCCAAGGACGAGCTCAAGAGGTTAAGTTTAGGAAAGCAGATCAATTTTGACTCTCATATGCTTAGCTGGGTTAGTGGCCTTACCTATGACTTCCGCTCTTCAGATGATAAGTTCCTCAACTCTCTCACTGGGCGCTATTATCTATATACCATGCATACCCAGCGGGCACCCCTTTTCGTACCTGGTCAGTACGATGTAGATCTGAATAAAAGTAGTTTTGGTATCAATGATGCCTTGCGCTACCGCTTCTTCCCTACCTTTATGGGTAAACTATCGGTAGGTCATGATGTACGTATCCCCACCGAAAATGAACTCTTAGGCGATGGGATTACTATTGTCCCCAGTGGTGATTTGCTCCCTGAGCACAATACAAGTGCCAATATAGGTTGTCTATTTGACTTAGTAGGCAAGCACCCAAGCAATGCCCAAATAGAACTCAACTTTTTCTATATGCACCTAAAGGATATGATTCGTTATACGGCAGGTCTTATTGGTGCCCAATACCAAAACTTCGGAGAGATGCGTACTATGGGAATAGAGTTTGAAGCCAAAGCCGATGTGCTTCCTTCGCTCTATGCTTATGCGAATACTACCTACCAAGACCTTAGGGACATTCGCGATTATGAGCCTGCCAGTACAGTACCCAACCCTACCAAGGACAAGCGTATGCCCAATATTCCCTACCTTATGGGAAATATGGGGTTAGAGTTTCATCGGGAAAATCTCTTTGGAGGCACCAGGCAGAACACCCGTATCTTCTTAGATTATGCTTTCGTAGAAGAATATTACTATGATTTTGAGATGACCAAGCTCAACAAGCGCCGTATTCCTCGTAGTATGACCTTTGATCTGGGCTTTGAGCATAGTTTTCTCAACAACAAACTCTTTATCTCAGGGAAAATACGCAATCTTACCGACCAAAAAGTACTCACCGAGTTCAACCGTCCCCTCCCAGGGATCAATGGAGGAGTAAAACTCCGATTTATATTCTAAAATCAACTAAAAATCATATTATTATGTATTCAAAATTTTTCTTAACCCTATGTGCATGTGCGGTACTAGGTACTGCCTGCAAGAAAGATGACAACAACGACCCTAAACCTACGCCTCCTGTTGGAGCTAAGGAATATATAGGGAACTACATTCTAAAGACATCCCTAAAAAACGAAGATGGAAAGAGTGGAAGCTCTTATCTACAAGCTATTAACAAACTTAGTGCTACTGAAAGTGTAGATAATTCCAAGGCGGAACAAGTGCCTTATATGTCCAGTGTAATAATCTATGGTAATGAAGTGTATTCCCTTGATGCCATAGATGGAGCTTATGGAGTAGTCAAGTTCCAATATGATCGCAACAATGGAAAACTCACCAAAGGAGCAAAAATGGATACACCTGCACACGCTATGCCTTGCAACTTTGTCAAAGTAAGTGATACCAAGGCTTATCTCCCTTTGTATAACTCAGGAACTGTATGGATATTCAACCCACAAACCATGCAGAAAACAGGAGAGATAGACATCACCTCTTATGCTCATAGTGATAACAGCCCTGATGCTGGCTTCGGTGTAATCCGTGGCAATTATTACTACCTCCCTCTATTGCAATTAGGTCCCGATTATGCCCCTTATGCAGATCACTTACAAAGTGATGTGTTAGTAATCAACACACAAACTGATAAGGTAGAAAAACTCATCTCTGAAACTGCTACCCACTTGGCTATGCCTTCTCAGCCTTCTTATAATAGCTGTATTTTTATGAACGAGAACAAAGATATCTACATCATGTGTGCTGGATATTTTGGCTTCAACCCACAGAATACACACTCAGGTTTTGTTTGCATTCCTAATAAAGGAGATCTTTCCCAAATAAATTTTGACAGTTCTAAATCATGGGATATCTCCTCCACTCCTATAGAAGGTACTCCCTATAAGCCTAACACTATATATAGTGTAGTATATTTAGGAGGCGGCAAAGTAGCTGCTTTTGTATCAGCTGCTGAGCTTAATATCAGCAACCCTTTTATCGATAAAAATGGTATTGCGGTACTTATGGACTTAAATACTAAAACAATCAAAAAGATAGATGGTATTCCTTATACCGACAGCCATAGTGTAGGTATCACCAAATACAAGGATATTGTTGTTTTTGGTGTATCTGGCAAAGAGAAAAGAGGGCTATTCGGTTATAACCCTACCACTGGTACTACCCAACAACTACTTACCACCATAGGAGGTACTGACTTTTTCCACGCTTTTGAATAGAATTATGAAATTAGGAAAAATACCCGAAACCATGCTCATTACCTTATGGGCAAAAGCGGAAGAACGCCACTACTCCCAACCCTTTCTCATAGACAAGAAAGCAGAAGAGATGATTCCTCTGATAGACTATGACTTCTCCAAGTTCAGCAAATCCAAATTCAGCCAAGCGGGGGTCTGTCTCAGAGCAAGCCTTATAGATAAGGAAGCTCAAGCCTTCATCTCTGCCCATCCTGATGCAGTAGTAATCCAGTTGGGTGCTGGCTTAGACGCTCGTTACGAACGCCTAGGAAGCCCTGCGGTGACCCATTGGTACGAATTGGATCTACCTGAGGTGATTGAATTGCGTAAAAAGTTCTTTGAGGAGAATGATAGGCGTACCTTTATCCCTCTTTCTCTTTTTGATTACCAATGGATAAAGACCATAAAGGCACATCAGAAGCCGATCCTTATTATTGTAGAGGGGGTACTGATGTACTTTGAGCGTACACAAGTGAAGGCTTTCTTTGAGAACCTTTGCCAAAAGTGCGAGAAGGCTACCTTTCTCTTTGATATGTTAGCTTATAGTCTTGTGGGGCATGCCAAAAATCACGATTCTCTCGGCTCTATGGACAAGGAACAGCGCCCCGAATTTAGATGGAGTGAACTGGATAGCCATACCCTCGAGCAGTGGCATCCTCATCTGCATATTGGTCAAGAGTACTATATGAGTGACTACAACCGCGGACGTTATCCCTTTATCTTTAGACTACTCTATAAACTCCCTTATTTCTATAAGCGATTCAACCAAAGAGTAGTAAGAGCGGAGATAAATGAAAAGTGAATAACAAATAGTGATAAATGAGAAAGAGGCTGTCCCAAGAGGGACAGTCTCTTTCTTATAGTTTTATTGCTTATTTTATCGCAATAAAGCATCTAATTGGGCTTGGGTAATTCTCTTGTATACAACTACTTTTCTTATAGCATTACTTACAGTGGTCATTGTTAAGTTATCTCCTACTATAGAAATGAAATGTCTTTTTCTCTCTACTTCAATAGTAGTATCACTTGAAACAGTAAAATTCTTTACTTTTATTTCAGATATACATCCTACAGGCTTTTGTTCAAAATCATAATATAATATTTGATTTCCTGAGATTTTTATAGATGCCTTCTTTTCACAATTATCAAACTGTTCTATAACTTCATTTTCTGTCACGGAAACTATCTGCCAAATCCCATCGAGATTTGCTATTGTTTTTCCTGTATTGTTATTGCCTCCTTCATTACTATTGTTTCCACCTCCATTGTTATTGCCACTTCCATTGTTGTTTCCACCTGCTTTATTAGCAGAGGCTAATAAAGCATCAAGTTGGGCTTGAGTGATTTTCTTAAATTTCATAACAAGTGACACCCCTTCTTCCTTCTTTGTTAGAGTAAGTGTATTCCCTGAAATAGAAAAAGGAAATGATTCTCTCTCCTCTACATCATAGATAAGATTACCCTTTACTACATAAGGACCTCCTTCTATGTCATATTTACAAAGATTTCTTGCTGCATCTTTCTCAAAGTCATAAAAAGTTGCTTGAGTTTGTGTAAAAACAAAAGTTGTCTTTTTGCTACAATCATCAAGAGGTAGAGGTACTGACAAACCTTCTAAACTAACTGACTCTACTTGCCAAATTCCTATAAGATCTTGAGTGGTAGAGGAACTCTCATTCTTCTCACAAGAAGAAAATAGCAAAGCTACAAAGGCCATTGCCCCTAAAAAAATTCTTTTCATAAAAATCAATATTTCGGTTTTTATAAGGGCAAAGATACTACTTTTTCTGTAATAAAAAACTATTTATAAAAATATTAGCTATTTCTCACTTTTCACTCTTCAATCTTCACTTTAAACTCATCAGAACCATAGTAAAACTGTCAGTACCACTGCAAAGATAGCAATCAATGGCCAAACAAACTTAAGCCATTGGTTATAGTTGATATTGACCATAGTCAATGAAGGGAGGATCATACCAGTAGGGGTAATCAGTGCCATGATTCCCATACCAAAGAGGTAAGCACTCACTACCTTGTCTCCCTCTATTCCTACGACAGTGGCCAAAGCCCCCATAATAGGCATGGTAAGCACTGCCATTCCCGAAGAAGACGCAATAAACAAGCTCAATACAGCAAAAACTAACATGAGGATAGGTAAAAATACCATGGGTGACATACCTTGTACTAATTCTGTAGCATAGTAGAGTATGGTACCCGATATCTGTCCTTCATTAAGGATAAAGGATACACCACGAGCGATCCCTATGATAAAGGCTACTCCTAAAAGGTCTCGAGCACCTGTTAGGAAATGGTCTATGAATGGTTGTTCTCCTGTGCGTTGGATCACAGCAATGACGATAGCCGCTACCAAGAAAAGCCCCGTCATCTCCTGGAACCACCAGCCCCAATGGGATACACCTATGATCATCACTATAAAAGTGAGCGCAAAGATAAGGAGCTGTATCTTGGTAGAGGATTTGAGTTTAGTGGTAGCCTCCGCTGTTTGAGTTGCATAGATTTCAGGAAGAGCTACCCCATAGACCAAGGATTTTTCGGGATGTTTCCTTACCTTTTCTGCATAGCGGATGATATATATGATACTAATAGCAAGGCATAGCACCAAGGCCGTTGCCCGTATGGCAAGCCCAGATGTCCAATCCACTCCAGCAGCATCGGAGGCGATAATCACAGCAAACGGATTGGAGGTGGAAGCCATAGATCCCACACTGGAGCCTATATAGATTACAGCCAAGGGCACCAACAGGTCATAACCAGCTGCCAAGAAAATGGGTACCAACATAGGATAGAAAGCCAAAGTCTCCTCGGCCAACCCAAAAGAGGTCCCTCCTAAGGCCATCAGCGTAGAGAGTACGATAATGAGAATTCCTTCCTTCCCCTTGAAGCGGTGTGCTAAGTAGCCTACCCCCTCATTGAGCGCCCCAGAGCTATTGAAAACTCCTATAAAACCACCTATAAAGAGTACAAAAAGAATCAAACTCACGGTCTCATAGATACCCTTGATAGGGGCAAAGAGAATTTCCGAAAACCCTTGTGGAGTTGCCTCCCGCTGCTTATAGGTATTAGGAATAGAAATGGGGTTTTTGATCTTCTGCTGCTTGAACTTGTCAAGACTAATGGAGATATTACGGCTGGTAAGTGCCTCTTCGGTGGCTGCTACCTCCTGGGTTTTGTCTGCACTTTGGATAACAAATACATCTTTGTACTTATCATACCAAAGGGTATCATATCCCCCGGCTGGTAACAAATAGGTAAGAGCAGCCGCCAAACACATCACAATCACAAGGACGGTATAAGGCGTAGGAAACTTTAACTTCTTCATTCCTTTTTAGAATTAGAGAGACAAATGTACGAAAAATTCTTTATTTACCAATACAAAAACGAGAAAATATATTCCCCAATACCTCATCATTGCTCACTGCACCAGTGATACTTCCCAAATGGTAGAGCATTTCCCGTATATCGATAGCCAATAAGTCTCCTGAAAGCTGTGAAGAAAGCCCCTCCTCTACCCTATCAAGAGCCAAAAGCGTTTGCTGGAGCGCTTCTAAGTGGCGAATATTGGTAATTATAGTCACACTTTCTGTAGTGGTAAGCTCCTTGGCATAAAAAGAAAGAAGCTCTTTAAGCGCCTCTATATTGATTTTTTCCTTGGCCGAGATTCTTAGCTGACCATAACCATATTTTCGTTCCTTAGGATTTAGTTTTTTCTCTATTGCTTCATCAAAATCAGATAAACCTATATATTCATTATCTGTTTTGTTATGTAAGAGCAATATTTTAAGGTCTTTTCGGTAATTTCCTTGAACAAACTGAACTACTTCATCGGTAGTATTCTCTTTTTCATTATAGAGATAGAGTACTATCTGTGCCTTTTTTATCTTTTCCTTAGCTTTTTCTACCCCAATCGCTTCTATTTTATCCTGAGTATCACGAATTCCTGCGGTATCTACAAAGCGAAAGGTAACCCCTGCTATATGAAGTGTCTCCTCTATAGTATCGCGTGTAGTCCCTGCGATGTCCGATACGATGGCGCGTTCTTCATTGAGCAGAGTATTAAGCAGGGTTGATTTGCCTGCATTGGGTTTGCCTACAATAGCAACAGGTATCCCATTCTTAATCGCATTACCTGCGGAGAAAGATTGTATAAGAGTTTGCAAAGTAGTTTTTATCCTTTTGAGTAGTTGTTCGAACTGACTTCTATCTGCAAATTCGACATCTTCTTCTGAGAAATCCAATTCCAATTCTATCAAAGAAGCAAAGTTAAGTAGCTCTTGTCGCAAATCTTCTATTTCAGAAGTAAAACCACCTCGCATTTGTTGCAAAGCTACTTGATGAGAGGCTTTACTATCTGAGGCAATAAGGTCAGCAACTGCTTCGGCTTGGTTAAGGGCTAATTTTCCATTGAGGAAAGCACGCTTGGTAAATTCTCCAGCTTCGGCAAGCCTTGCACCATTTGCTAAACATAATTTTATTACTTCTTGAGTAATATAAGCACTTCCGTGACAAGAAAACTCTACTACGGGTTCGCCTGTATAAGACCTCTTTCCTTTGAAAATAGTTGCTAAGCACTCATCAATTACTTGGTTTTCGCTTTTGATAGTTCCTAAATGAACGGTATGAGAAGGTGCCTCGGATAAAGGCTTTCCACTTACTGTTTTGAATATTTTGTCAGAGAGTTCGATAGCTTCTTTTCCTGATAAACGTATTACCGAAATAGCTCCCACACCTGTGGCAGTAGCTAAAGCAACTATAGTATCATTTATATAAGGTGTTTTTTCGTGATTCATAGGTGAAATATTCTTTTTTACAGCTATTCTTTTTTATTTTTAATGATAAATACAGGGCAGATATCATAAGAAAGGATTTCATTTGGTGCAAAGAGAGCATATTCTAACTGTGGATGGGTATATACATCGTATTCGCCATAATTTTCTAAGATACCTCCATACATATGAAAGTATTTGGTCTTATCTTTCATTATATTTCTATGATTGTATATACTTTCTTTGTTCTTAAGATCAAAAGTTTGTCCGTTTACTTGTAGTTTGAAGAATAAAAATCCTTTTTCCCAAGTGGTAAGATAAGACATAGAACCACCCCCTATGGTAGAACCTCTATGACTACCTCTTTCTTCTATTTTAAAATATTCAGGAATAAACTTATCACGTTTTTCACTTTCCTCTTTAGGTGCAAACTCCCGTTCTTCTCGTGAAAAAAGACTAATACATTTTCTTTCTTGCATTTTCTTTTCAGAATACATGTCATCTATTCCATATTTCAACTCTTTCCAATCAGAATGGTATATTTTTGTAGGAAAGTAGCTCCATTTGTTATCTTTGAAAAAGAAAAAGTTGTCGTCTATAATATCATAATAAGGTGATTTATCTTTTATCTCTTCTAAGTAAAAGTTTTCTTGAGTTTCTCTATCCCATTGCTCAGAATGGGGAACTAATTCCATTTCTTTAAAAGACTTATCACCATCTATTGCCCAAGTGCAATAACGTTTTCCTTCAAAATCCATCAGATAATCCCCATAAAATCTATTTAAAAGATGTTCTCTACCGTCTAAACTCTTGGTTTCTATCTTATCAATAACATTTCCTTTGGGGTCATATTTTAACGTGAGTTCGATATAAGAAAGTTAC
>NZ_KE992154.1:19436-20050 GCF_000466425.1 Capnocytophaga sp. oral taxon 863 str. F0517 | reverse complement strand
GTTGTGCTTTTAACAACACATCTGATACATTACCGATTAAATAGTAAAGTAATAATACAGAATACTATTTATAAAGAACTGATATTTATAAACTATCTTCTGTTGGTTTTTGAACACTTTCTATATTTTCTTTTATAAATTTCATTAGTTCTTCTTTATTCAAAGTGTATTTATCCTTCAATAATCTATCAAACATCTGAGAAAGACCAATGTAAAGAGATTCTTTGAAGAAATCTAACAACTCGTCGGTAGGTAGCGCTGTCTCTTTATCTGTTATGGCAATAGTAATAGCTATAAAACCTCTTTTCTTAAAGAATTTTAAATGAGAACATCCCGCAGGATCTTTATATGCATAAAAAATCCCGTCTATTCTAACTTCAAAATGTAACCTAATTTCAGGAGTTATAAGAAAGTTAGATGCTATTTCTTGTAACTTACACTCAATTCTTATGATATATCTTATTAGAGAGCTATATACACTCCCGCCTTCTTTAAGGGTTATTGTTACTTCTGTCATTTTTCACACTTATTTTTACGTTCTTTTTGTATCTCTAACATTTTGTCATAGGCTTTTTGAGCCCCCCGCTGGCGCAAGCTTGCAGTTTGCGCCCAAT
>NZ_KE992154.1:17824-19336 GCF_000466425.1 Capnocytophaga sp. oral taxon 863 str. F0517 | reverse complement strand
TGATTAGTAAGTTGTTGGAATTTTAACAACACATCTGGAACATTACCCTAAAATTGTGTCCCTTAAAATATCTATGAACTCATTAAATGTATTACATATAAAATAAGTATTATTTTCACTATTTGAAGCCTCAAAAAAGTGAGAATGATCATAGTAATAAATACCTTTAGAAAAATCATCATTTTCTACAGTTACTAGAAGAATCATTCCTCCTCCAAAATCCCTTCCAATAATCAGACTTTCAGCAGGAAGGTCATCTTTAAACTCTTTATGTATTTTTATACATTTTTCTATACCATAAAAAATCTCTAAAAGGATATAGTCCTCTAATCCTTTTACATAAAAATAGCCTTCATCAATAGTAGCACCATCATTATCTACTAAAAAATTGAAATAATCGTTAGGTAACTTAAAACCTAAAAACTCTTGAAAAGAAAGAGTTTTTGCATAATCTCCTTTGTTAATTGCTTTTATTCTCATAAAATGTTAAATTTATTTCTTTTTAGAACTAGCACCCCCCGCTGGTGCAAGTCACATACTCGCTTCCAAGTATTCAGCGACTTTAGCTTGTGCCCAATTCACAATTCTCTCCCCGTCCTACCCGTCCCATTTGTCCCACTTGTCCCACTTGTCGCACCCGTCCCACAATTCAAAATTCACAATTCCCCTCGCACTATTTAGAGCGCATTATAGGTTTTAAAAACGTTTATCTCTATGGTGAGGAAAGGAAAATAGCAGGGCAAATCTTTTTTATTGTATTGATTAGTAAGTTATTGAAATTTTAACAACACATCTGATATATTACCCATTCCTTTTTTGTATTACAAACCGATCTTCTGTTCCAGTACTCAAGTTTTCAATGTTATTTAAATCTACAACATATAACATCTCTTCAAAAGTTCTTTTTTTAGGCGGAATAGAGGTTGATAAATCGCAATTTTCAAAAGTAACATAATCTCCAAAAATAGACTCTGAAAAATCTACATTTTCTAAAAACATTCTTCCTCTTTTTTGGGTATGATATATTCCATTAAATGTAACATTCTCTAATTTGCCAATAAATTTACAATTACGAAAAGAAGAATCATTAAAATTTATATTTTTCAATTTGCATTTATCAAAAATACAATCTTCAAAAAAAGGAGTTTCAAAATATTGTCCTTGAAAATTACATTTTTGAAATAAGCAGTTTTTTAATATTCCTCCATCTACACCTATAGGTATATTTCTCATATCAGCCTTAATAAATTGACAATTTATAAAATTACACTCCCATAGACCTATATGATTAAAATTACTTTTAAAAAATAAACAGTTTTGAAAAGTACAATTTTCAAAAGCTGTATTTTCAAAAATAGTACTTGAAAAGTCAAAATTATCAAAATTTTGCTCACTGAACTTTGTGAAAGCGCTCCAAGATTTTTCTTTATAATTAATATTTTTCATAACATTTATTTCAAAATTACCAATAAATACCTCCCCGCTGGCGCAAGTCACATACTCGCTTCCAAG
>NZ_KE992154.1:0-17724 GCF_000466425.1 Capnocytophaga sp. oral taxon 863 str. F0517 | reverse complement strand
AAAATTCATAATTCCCCTCGCACTATTTAGAGCGTATTATAGGCTTAAAAAACGCTTATCTCTATGGGGGGTTAAGGGAAATAGTAGGGCAATTCTTTTGTATTGTACTGGCTGTTAATGGGATAAAATTTTAACAACACGTCTGATACATTACCTATTTGAGACATTCTTCAATTAGAGACATATCTATATTAGAACTATTAAATTTTATTTTTTCACTCCATTTAGTATAAATTGGAGGGAATTTTTTATTAAATTCTTCAGAAAACATCCAACTGTATAAACAAAAATTTTTAGGTAATCTATCTAATAAAAGATATTTTTTAGCTTCACTTTCTAAATGTCCATTATCAGAAGCCCATTGTAATAATACTTTAAATTTATTTGTTGCCTGTTCATAACTAAAACCTTCTTCTTTAGCAATATCCCAACTTGTTTCTACACAAGCATATAAAAATCCTTTTTCTTTTGGAACTTTTATACTGAAGAGAATTAACTCATTTGTTAATTCTTTAGCTGCTGAACAGAATCCTTTTTTTGATAAATTTAAAACAAATTTCTTATATTTCTTCTTTAAAAAAACAACTCCTTCAGCAGTTAAAAGATTTGAATTTAAACTAAATTCATTATCTATTCCAAATTCTAAAAAAATTTCCTTTCCTTCTTCTGAAAGCAAGTTATTATCCAAGAGGCTTTTTAAAAGAAAGTCTAACCATTTTTTTATAATATCTTGATTTTCATCTTCATACCATTTCACTTTATCAAAAATTATGATTTCTTCTGTGACTATTTTCTTCTGTGACATTTTATTTTTTTTCTTTTAGGTAATAATATTAACTCATTTGTTTTTCTATCTCTAATATATGTAGGACCGTTTTCTCGTATCCTCCTCGTTTTTTCTTCTTGTTCTACTTTTCTTGCTTTAAGAGAAGTAACTTCTTCTATATGTACTATTTTTTTATCTTCTATAACGACAATATCAATTCTTCTCGCTTCACCTGTAAAGCCCTCATCTATTTTTATATTTCCTTTTGCGTCTCTCAAATAACATTCTCTTTGGATTTCCGAATATTTTTCCTTCAATTCTTCTACTCGTTCTTCTTCTCTATTTTTCCCTTTTTCATAATTATCTCTAATATCTAACCCAAACCTATCTCCCCCACTGGCGCAAGTCACATACTCGCTTCCAAGTATTCAGCGACTTTAGCTTGTGCCCAATTCAAAATTCACAATTCATAATTCCCCTAGCACTATTTAGAGCGCATTATAGGCTTGAAAAACTCTTTTCTCTATAGTGGGTAAAGGAAAATAATAAGGTAGTTCTTTTGTATTCTGTTGATTTTTAATGTAATAAAATTTTAACAACACGTCTGATACATTACCCACACATTTGGAACATTACCATATTATTTACCATTACCAAGGTTCACCATCTTCATCTTGTATCTTTACGATAGTTTGCCTTTTAAACCAATCAAAAAAATCTTCTACTGATATCTCTATATTTGGCGGATGAGAACTAATTTCAACCATAATATATTCATCTTTTAAAAATATTCTCACATTAAAAGGCCAAGTATTCTTGTATTCTATATCTTGTAACCAAAATTCGTCATTATTGGAATAAAAAAAGGTCTTTAAAGAGTATATTTTTTCTTTTATTCTTCCTTTGTTTATATGATACCATTCCTTGTCTTCAAATATTATATATACTTCTGCTGCCATTTTTCTAAATTATCTAAATTAAGTTCCATTTGATCTTCCTATTTTCTCTTCAAAATCTTTAGGATTTTTTATTCCTATATGAGCATCTGATGAATTAAAAGTTACAATTGTAACACCATTATCAGCCAACTCTATGCTTCCTGTTTTACCATGTTTCCCTACAGACTTATGTATATGAGCGTTATTGGCTTCTCTAAAAGATGTGGTTTCAACAGCTCCATATTTGTGAATCTGAACTTCAGAACCATCCTCATGTACCCACCTTTGATTTCGCTCATTAGTAGGATTCTTTAATATGAAATCGTTTTTCTCTAATTGTTTCTGTATGTATGTTATATTTTTTCCTTTAAGCTTAGGAAGTTGTGATACAGCCTTATCGCAATCCAACCCAAACCTATCTACCCACCAGTTACTATCCTTCACATATCCATATAGTGTAGGATTTTCCCCAGCAAGCCCTATTGGGTCTTGAGATATATACGCCCCCGTTTCAGGGTTATAATAACTAAACCTATTATAAGCAAGTTTCGTTTCAAAATCATAATACTGTCCTTGATAAAGGAAAGACTTCATCTCCTAATCATACTCATCTAGATAGTCCTCCTATTCTTTGGGCATTAGGCGTTCTATATGTGGGTCTCTATTCCCAAGTTCATCAAAGGTGTATGCTACTTCTCCTGTTTGGTCGGATATGACATAGAAAAATTCTCTTATTTCTCCAAATAATTCAAATTCCCCTGTTACTATCCAAGCCTTATCACCCTCAACATCAAAAGAAAGATTTAGTTCTGCTCTGACAGGCGTATTTTTTAAATTACTAAATTTTTCTTTGTATTGCTTCGCTATCATTATAGCGCTGTCTTCTGTAAGATTTAAAATCTTCCCTAATTTTATGTAATCCAATTTTTATATTTCTCAACATCCTCTCTCCCCTGCTGGTGGTGCTTTGTAAGTTTGATAATAGAGCTATAAGCTCTTAATATCATAGGCAAGAGCTCTAAGAAACGCGCCAGCGAGGGCTATTTAATATATTTTTTCAGCTAATACCTCATTAAGGATTAGTTTTTATCATCTTCAATGTTCCAAAATTTAATATTCTTACTTTTCAAAAAAGTATCAAATAACTTACCTTCTAGCAACATTTCCTCTTCAGTAAGATTTCTTACCTCATATTTATTTACAATGATATACCAAGCCCAACGATAAGGCTCATAATGCTCAATAAATCCTATTGCATAATAAGGTTCAGGATCATCCTCTAAAGTATTAAGTCTTTCAATAAAATCATTACAAAACTCATTATCAGGTACAGTTTCCTTATAAAGATCAGTGATTAATAAACAAATATATTCAAAGTAGATTTGTCTATAAAATTTCTTATGTTTTCCTTGATAGGTACTATAACTCACAGGTTTTTCTTTTACTTTATTCATCTTTAAAGCTATTCCTATTACCTTTCCTTCCAATTGATTATTCTTCATTTTTTAGTAAATCATTTCTTTTCGGATACTCTTCAGCCGCTTTTATATATGTAGATTTATTGTCATTTATCACTAGTGTCCCGTTAAATTTTATAGATCTTGTATTGTAGTTATGTGCTGGCGTGAGCTTGTAGCTCTTTTTCCTAAAGATAGAGGTTCTTTACAATAGAAAATAAAAATCAAATCCGTTCTATTTAAAAATATTTACAACTAACTACATATCAAATATTTAAAAGAATATTTTGTATTTTTAATGGGACACTAGTGAGTTCGTAAAATTAATCATTAATCATTATTAGCATTAATCATTAAAAAGTCGTATCTTTGCACCATGCTTCTAACCCTAACATGCTATTTCCCCTCTCTAAATTTTTTTATTCTATGAAAAAAATGATTCTACCGGGTATGCTGGCGGTTGTCGCTTCTTGCCACTGCCCCAAGACTGCACAGTCCACTGCTCAAGAGACTGTGAAACAGGCTGTTGCCACAGAGAACTGGGGGAATCCCAGCGATGTGAAAGCCCAAGGCAAATTCCAACTCTCCGGCCTTGCCTATGGCTACAGTGACTTGGAACCTTATATCGACGGACGTACCATGTCCATCCACTATTCTAAGCACTATTTGGCCTATACCAACAACCTGAATAAGGCCATCGCCGGCACTGCCCTTGAAAGCCAAAGCATCGAGCAAATCCTCAGTGGATTGGACTTGAATAACAAGGCGGTACGCAACAATGCCGGAGGTTACTACAACCATACCCTCTTTTGGGAAGTGATGACCCCTAAGAAAACTGCCCCTCAGGGGAAACTTTTGGCGCAAATCAACGCTGATTTTGGTTCGTTCGAGAATTTCAAAAAGCAATTTGCCGATGCCGCCGCTAAGCAATTCGGTTCTGGTTGGGCTTGGCTCGTAGTAGGCAAAGATGGTAAGCTACACATAGGCGATACTCCTAATCAGGATAACCCCTTGATGCCTAATATGCCTATACAAGGTACCCCTATCCTCGCCTTAGATGTATGGGAACATGCTTACTACCTCAAATACCAAAACCTTCGCCCTAAATACATAGAAGCTTTCTTCAATGTAATCAACTGGGACAAAGTAGCAGAAAAATTTGAAGCCAGTCGCTAATGACTAATGACAAATGACTAGTGACTAATCCATTGTGGTATTAGTCATTTGTCATTTGTCTTTATCTTCGTTTCTACATAGGCTCCTTGTGGTATCTGGCTGATGATGGCCTCTCGGTAGCCTTGCCAAAGATAGCCCCCAGGTATCCAAAGATCATTCACTCCTTCTTCATTACCGGTAGGAATCCTTAGGTGAAAGTCCTCCGGACAGAGGATATCAATACGAGAAAGTTCTCGCCCTGCCCATCTTCCACTGGGTACCCCCAAGGCAGCCTCTATCTTACTCACATCGCCTGCGGCCTGCTCTAAGATACAATCCATCTGTTCCTTAGGAATGATAAACTGACAATTATCAGGGCGCCCTATCAGCTCCCTTCCATATTTGTCCAAGATATCCTTGGGTACTATATAAGAAGCCCCATTGCGAAAAATACCTAAATGTGTCGCTATATATTTAGGACAAAGATATTCCTTGGGCTGAGGGCGCATCCCCTTAGGAGTTTCCATAAGTGTCGCCACATCAGCGCCTCCAATAAAGTGTACCCGCTGGCAACTTTTCCGGATCATAGGAGAGAGAAACATGTCTCTACATTCGTTTAGCTTATTGATAACAAACGAATGATACTTTGTTTCCCTCCATACTACTTCCTGCTGTGCATACAAGTCCCTTGCTGCCAGCAGCAAGAGGATAAGGAATACTTTCTGTACTAAAAATCGCATCTTAGACCTATTTTGTAGATACAAAGATACGATTTTTTTCTTATATATAAGAGGCTTTCTTTTAGAAATCCACCTTTACGTCCAATTTTTGTGCAATGATCTTATTTATATACTCGGAAAGTGCTGGTATCTTGACACTTTCCAAGACGGTATTGGCAAAGGCATAGGTGAGCAAGGCCGCGGCCTCCTTCTTTCCTATCCCACGCGATTGTAGGTAGAACAAAGAATCGGGGCTGAGCGAACCTACCGTACATCCATGGGAACACTTCACATCATCGGCAAAGATCTCCAACTGTGGTTTGGTATATACGGTAGCCTTCTCGGAGAGTAAGATATTATCGTTCTGCTGGTAAGCGTTGGTCTTTTGAGCAATCTGCTCTACCATGATTTTCCCATTGAAGACATTGGTAGCTTGGTCATTAACGATGCTCTTATAGTCCTGATGGCTCTCACAGTTAGGCTCGGCATGGTTCACCAAGGTATAATGATCCGTATGTTGGTTTCCTTCAAGGATACTCAATCCCTTAAGGGTAGATTCCAAGTATTCCCCGTGGTGATAGAAATTCAGGTTGTTACGGGTGAGTGTCCCACCAAAAGAGAAGGTATGCACGCTGGCATGGCTCTGCGCCTGCTGAGAGATATAAGTATTGTCAATCAAGGAAGCTTGGAGCGCATCGTTCTGCAATTTGTAGTAGTCCAAATGTGCTTCTTTAGCTACAAATACTTCCGTTACGGCATTGGTCAGCACCTGTGCTTGGGAGAGGTTGTGGTGCATCTCAATCACCTTCAGCTCGGCACGCTCCCCTATGGAGATGATATTACGCGGTTGGAAACAAGTAGGCGCCGCTACATCACTCAAATACAATAGTTGGATAGGCTTTTCCACCACCTTGCCTTTGGGCACCTCTATATAGACCCCTTCGGCCGCATAGGCTGTATTGAGCGCTGTAAACACATCACCTTTCTCCGTATCTGCATTGAAATATTTGCTTACAAAAGAAGCTCCTCCTTTGTGCAAAGCCTCTAATAGGGGCGTTACGGTAAAGTTTGCACCATCAGTATTGGACATTTCTGCACTGAAAAAGCCATTAACAAACACCAATAGGTGGCTACCTTCTATCCAATAAGGGTGCAATACCTCTGGGGCAAATGTCTTTTTAGCTTGTGTAGGCTGCCACAGCGTGTAATCTGTTGCTTGAATATCCTTAAGCGAAGTGTATTTCCATGCTTCCACCTTCTTATGAGGGAAGCCTTTTTCGCCAAAGAAACTGAGGGCTTCTCGGCGAATGTCTTTTAATATATCGTCCTTGTGTGGGAATGTCTCAAAAGAGGCTACCCATTTTTCTTTTAAATCCATGATTTATCAGTTGTTAGTGATTAGTGGTTAGTAGTTAGTCACTTGTCATTAGTCACTATTTAAGCCAATCGTAGCCCTTTTCCTCTAACTCTAACGCAAGGTTTTTGTCTCCTGTTTTTACGATTTTACCATCGGAAAGCACATGTACATAGTCAGGGACGATGTAGTCCAAAAGACGTTGATAGTGAGTGATAACAATCACTGCGTTGTCCTTACTCTTGAGTTTGTTCACGCCGTTGGCCACAATACGAAGGGCATCGATATCGAGACCAGAGTCCGTTTCGTCAAGGATAGCCACTTTGGGTTCGAGCATGGCCATTTGGAAGATTTCGTTGCGTTTTTTCTCTCCTCCGGAGAAGCCTTGGTTAAGGGAACGCGCGAGGAAGTCCGGATTGATTTCCAAAAGGGCAGCTTTCTCCCGTATCTTTTTAAGGAGTTCGCCGGCAGACATCTCGGGAAGTCCTTGTGCCTTACGGCTCTCATTGATGGCTGTTTTGATAAAGTTGGTTACCGATATACCAGGTATTTCCACCGGATACTGGAAGGACATAAAGATACCCTTGTGAGCGCGCTCTTCTGGTGCATCCTCTAAGAGGCTCTCCCCATTGAGGATCACATCCCCCTCTGTCACCTCGAAGTTCTCATTTCCAGCAATTACAGAGGACAATGTAGATTTGCCCGCTCCATTAGGCCCCATAATCGCATGTACTTCGCCTGCTTTCACTTCTAAGTTGATTCCTTTAAGGATTTCCTTACCATCCACCCCTGCGTGGAGATTTTTTATTATTAACATGTTTGATGAGTTTTTAGTGTATTAATTTTGTATTTCCTGTTTTTTAGTTTTCTAAAAAAATATCGTCTGTGCTTATTTGGAGTGTAGGAAACTTTTCTGATGGGATATTTCCTTCCACTATATTGATAGGATTCTGATACTTACCATCCTTGAGAACATAGAGCAATACATTTTGGTGATCCGGGTCTATGATCCAGTATTCGGGGACTTTAGCCTCCTGGTACAAAGCGTATTTGTATTTCATCTCCTTCTTAGAATTGCCAGGAGAGAGAATTTCTATCACCAAATCAGGCGCTCCATAACAACCACGCTTGTCTATCTTTTCTGCATCGCATACCACACAAATATCAGGCTGTACTACCGTATAAATATCCTTATCTTCCTTGGCCTCTCGAAGCAAACGCACATCAAAGGGCGCATGAAAGACCTTACAATCCTTTCCTTTAAAAAACTGATATAGCTCCCCTGCCAACCTCATGGATACTTCCTGATGCAAAGCCGAAGGGGCAGACATCCTAAAGAGCTTTCCCTTGAAGAGCTCCACCCGTTCCTTGAACTTCCACAACAGATAGTCCGCATAGGAATACACCCCATAGAGCGGATCTAACTGATTGATATTAGTGATTTCCATTAGTCATTGGTTTTTTGAGGGATTAAACTCTTTAGTCTGTAATATCGTTCATAGTTGTAACCTCCTTCATTTTTAAAGAGTTTTTGGTTGTAACACTTTGTCAATCTTATTTTGTTTTGTATAGATTCTTTTATCTGGTCGTCATTTTCTATGAGTAATATCTCAGAAAATAGATACCATTCTTCAAGTTGTTTTTTATAGCTTTCTAAGCCTCTATTGTTATTATCTAGAAGAAAATTAAATTTTATTAGAAATTCTGGAGTAGAAATAGCATTAATAATACCCAATATTTGTTCCATAGTATTTCTTTCTCCTGAAAGAAAATCCCACAATTCACTGGCTAACAAAGTTTCTTCTTGTGCAAAAAACTTAGACATTTTTATAATAGAAGAAAAAAATCTATCTTTATTATAAGTAGTAGGAACTGTTGGATTCTCTGTAGGGTCAAAAGGGAATCCTATATAAAATCTAATCTCTTTGTTAGGAAATAGCCTATATAAGACTGCTTTCCCTTCTAAAATTTTCTGTTTTTCACCTCGCATTTCTCCTGAATTAGGTTTTACCGATTTTAGTTCAATAGCGGTAATAGTATCATTTTCTTCTATAAAAACATCTGCTGAAAAATCAAGAGCCCTTACTAATGTGCTATCTGCATTTTGAAATATAACACCATTCTCTCTTTCAAGATTAGGTGTTTGTGCCGCATTATCTAAATCAGTAATAAGTTCTGAAATATCCTCTTTTTGTTGCTGTGTAATGTACTGAGTTCCTAAACGTTTAGCCGTGTACTCTCTTTTTTCTCCATCAGACAGATGATGAGCTATACTTTCAAAAAATTGTTGACCTAAGGTAGTATTTAAGCCATGTAACCAACTACTTAAGCTTATAAAGAAAGGCACATCGGGAACTTTATCTTGCAACTTATCAGTAAAAGCACTTAAGAAAGCTTCGTGAAAAGGAGCATTTCTATTTCCTGAAGTGTTTTCAGGAAATTTATCAAATCGATTTACAAGTGTTCTTATTACTTCAATAGCTATTTTTTCTTTTTGTAAATTAGTTAAAGCCATAACTTTTCTATTTTTCTTTCAAATGAAATATAATCTCAGCGTACGCGTTTTTGTCTTTTTCAGTACGATTCAGCACAGGGCGTTTGTATTGGTTTACAATTCGCATTCCTGCTCGCTCGGCTATTTCGGGGTATAAACCATATTTGTCATTGGCTACCAAAAATACATCGTAATCATCGGCTAAAAAGCGTTTGCTGTTGGTCAGTACTTCAGCGATACCAGCTACATACATACGCTTGGCTTCCTGTCCTTGTCCTTTGTAAAGGGGACCTATCTCTTTATCATCATTGCGCTCAAAACCAAAAAGATCATAAGCATAAGCGTGTTGCTCATGATAATCAATCAGCCCTACATAAGGAGGCGATGAGAAAATGCCCTTTATTTTCTGCTTTCTTACCAAAGCGGCAAACTCTGGATTCTTATGCTCTAATGCCTCAAAAATGTCAATAGTACGACTATCCCCTTGCAAACATTTCTGATAAGTATGAGTGCGTAACTGACCGAACTGCTCTAAGCGCTTGATCGTATCTTTGACATAAGTCTCCCACCATTTTAGGATAGAGAATAACGGCTTACACACCTTACCGTGTTTGGCACAATAGTAAGTAGTCGTTATAGGTTCTATTAGGGTCGCTAAATCGGCGTGAGTGGTGGCACGACAACTGCGAATAGTACGACTTAGGATAAGTGTAACTATACGCTTGGTGGCAGGATTAGGTATTTGTTTAATAAGGTTAAACACAAAATCTATCTCCTCGCGTACGTGCTGTATATACCACTTGTCTAAAAACGTATCGGCTTTAGCTTGTTTTAGCTGAATGTGATATCTCTCTACAAGAGCTTGATAGATAGGTAAGAACTGTTGTTCTTTTTCAGCACCATATACTTTACCGTCTATCTCTTTGCGTTGTAACTTGTATTTATAATCAGGTACAGGAAAGTATTCTTTATTAAAATTATTAAGTGCTTCAGTAAGTTCTGCATCAAAATCAAGGATGTGTTTCTCTGCTAAGAAATTCTTTAGGGCATATGTAATCCGAAGTGTTTGGTTATACACATCTACCAAATCATAATGACCCACTTTAGCATTGCCTATGAGTGCATTGAAGACTGATACATCTACCCCAATGGCATGCATACCCAGCTCTGAGGCCTGTACCATAGTGGTACCACTGCCTGAAAAGGGGTCAAGTACTATATCTCCTGCTTTGAAAAATACTTCCTTTTTAAAGTTATCCGTATGAGTATCTAAAAAATATGCTACCAATTGTGGAATAAACTTACCCTTATAAGGATGCAAGCGATGTACATGCTTAGTCGTCTCTGCCTCTTTGTATTGCTCGAATGATAAATCCCAATTCAAATCCTCTCCCAATATTTCCTTCCACTGTTTCTGACGACTGCCTCCCAAAGCATCGTAATAGGCCTTGAGTTCTTCTTTATCTATTTGGGTAACCCCATCATTTTCATATCTTTTGACCTTACCATACTGCACTAAATAGGAAATATTGGACGAAGTAACATTCTTGCCCATATATTGTGTCGCCCACTGTGAGGCCTGCTGAAGCGTAAAGTATTGATTAGGACTTAACATAATGCCGTCTCTCCTTCCATCGTTTTATTTCAAGGTGCAAAGATACATCATTTCTTTTTGCTTTCCAAGAAAAAGACGACTTTATCTTTTTAGTAATCTGGAATCTACCTTCTCTCCAGAGATACCCTCCTACAATTTTTCTAAGAACTCTAAGAAACTTCCTGAAACCTTGCGCAGTTTCCATACTCCCATACCGTGGGGCGCTTTGTAGATGGGAGCATCGTTACCGTCACTTTTGGAAAGGTCAAGTATATAGGGATCAGCATCTTTGTCCGCGATTACAAGCCAATGGGCATTCCAATCGGGAAAAGGCTCGTCATCGGGGCTACTGAAAGCATAACCACACTGATGCGCTATTAAAGTATTAGCACCATAGAGATTGATATCCTTGAGGAAAGCATCATTGGCAGGCGAAAAGCGTTCTAAGAAAGTAAGGTAAAGAGTAGGTAGCTCCCAGCGTTCTTTGATCTTATCAATGACTTGTTTTTCAGCTGCTTGCAGTATAGCGTTGTTATACTGATAAGAATTTACCTTCCAAAAATCTCTCTCTTTTGCCAATACCTGCTCTATTTTAGCCACTGCCTTCTCTAAGTCGGTTTGCGGATGGGTTATTAAAAATGGAAACTCGTTTTGTGGTTTGTTTTGTGGGTAGCCTTGCACTTGCCATTCAAGTACTTTTTCCATAGGTAGGGCTTGCCAATAAGCAGGATCAGAGGGGAGGTTGCTGTTAAAAGGCTGTCCGCTATGCTCGGCTAAGGCAATGATAGCGCTGCCTTTATTCTCTTTGCTATCCTCCTTTTGCAAGTAATCTACCAAAAAAGGATAGCACTTGTCTCCCTCTACTTTCAGCAGTCCGCTAAAAGCCCAATAGGGTAAGCCTTGGTTTATCACCTCGTAGAAGAAAGGGGCAAGTTCAGTATCATTTTCGGTCACAAGTTCCGAGATACGTGCAATTACAAAGTCGCGAGCGTGGGTTATTTCGCTTTCTTTTACTGCTCGTACTAAGGTTTGTAAGGTTTCTTGACGCATTTTCTCACCGTACTTCTTCACTATTTTTCTTACCAATTCGTGATATTCGCTGCCATCAATAGTGGTGAGAAGTTTTTGGGAGAGGTCGCTGAAATCTTTTTCTTGTTTAGTCATTATTTGCTTCTTCAAAAGTTACGGTTACATTGGGGAATTTCTTCAGCACCTCAATACGCTCTTTGAAAGCACCTAAAATATACTCTTCCCACGGGATACCATACTGGTCGTTGTAGTACAATTGCATTTTCTTACTGTACTCTAAGCGGTCGGTAACAGCTTTGTTTTGTCGCCAATTCAGTGCTTTGAGGGCATCATACACTTTGTCGTTTTTGGCAGGAATAGGACTTACCCGTACATAGAGCGTTCCGTCTATATATCGCGGAGGGGTGCTTTCTACTTCATTTTCAGTTGTATATACAAAAGTCTTTTCGCCTGTTATGGGGATATACTGTTGCAGAAGTTGCGCCAATTCTTCATCGGATAATAATCCTTGATAGGTTTGGGTAAAACGAGGCGACACACGTGTGAAATCGGTGAGTTTTCGGCTATAAACTTCTTGTATTACTTGCCGTTGCGCCTCGTTGGTTATATAAGGCAAGTGGCTTTGTAGCAGGCGGGTTATATTTTCGTAGAAATCACCTTCACTGCGCACAAGCGACCCCTCGTATATATCGTTCACCGAGTTGAGCATCTCATAGAAAAAGAAGTCTTCGAGGGTGTTTGCCAATAGCTCTGCCTCGTCAGAATCGTGTTGTAACAAGGCTATAGGAGGAGTAGGCTTAGGAGCATTTTGGTCGTACAAAAAGCAATAATAATCACCGCCACCTGTTTGTCCGAAAGGAATAAAAAGGTAATCAGTATTGATGTTGAACCAACTCTCCTCACCATTGAGTTCTTCAATAGTTTCTGCAATATTAGTAAGTGGTATCAACTCAAACTCACCGCTGTACAAAAAGAGCGGTGGGTGGTTTTTAAGTCGTGGATATACTTCTTTACTCCAATGCGAAGCATATTCGCCTATATCGAGCATTTGGTCAGTATAAAGCCGATGATATAGTTCAGGATATTGAAATTGGTATTGTTGTTCTAAGGTTTTTAACATAATGGAAAATTAGCAAATTAGAGAATTAGTAAATTGACTAATTTATCAATTTATACACATGCAAAGCATCGGCTTGGTGGAGCGGAGTGACGGTGATGTCGGTAATCTGTACTTTGTCAGGTAGATTGACGATATAGGCGATCGTGTCGGCGATATCTTCAGCATAGAGGGGGGTGATGCCTTTGTACACATTATCGGCTTTCTCGGTATCGCCTTTGAAACGCACCTTGCTGAAGTTGGTCTCTACCAAGCCTGGTTTTATGGTCGTTACCTTGATTTTCTTGTCCAACAGTTCTATACGCATGGCATCGCTGAGGGCTTTTACAGCAAACTTGGTTGCACAATAGATACTGCCATTGGGGTAAGCTATTTCCCCCGCTACCGACCCGATGTTCACAATGGTACCCACCTTGTCAGTGGCGAGCATGAGCGGAATCACACTATTGGCTACATAAGTAAATCCTTTGATGTTGGTATCAATCATCTGGTCGGCATCTTCCATAGCGTAAGTGTGAAGGGGTTGTAGTCCTATGGCCAAGCCTGCATTGTTAATAAGAATCTCAATTTGTCGCCATTTTTCAGGTAAAGATTGGATATTTTTCGCTACCTCTTGGTAGTCTCTTACGTCAAATGCTAAAGTGATGACCTCTATAGCGTGTTCTTTTTCTATTTTAGCTTTCAGTTCTGCTAAAACATCTGCTCTTCGTGCACAGAGAATAAGGTTTGCACCCATTTGTGCCAATTTTTCGGCTACGGCTTTACCTATCCCACTACTGGCGCCTGAGATAAAAGCGATTTTTCCTTTGATACGATTTAGTTCCATTTATTTAGCTATTTAAGATTGATTATCAATTCTATTCCCTATATCCTAACACCTATTTCCATATCTTCTTCATTACCTCCTCCACAGTAGGCTCGTGATACTTGCCTTTTTTATCCTTGGTGGTATTAAATGCCATAGGGTCAAAATGTGGACAGTTAAGTTCTAAAAACTTATAAAAGTACTGATGTCCGTAGAACATATAAGGCATAAACTCCTCCTGAAAGTCGTTTTCGCACTCAAATTCATTGTCTATAATGATACGCACAAAAGCAGTGATGTCTTCACGGGTGAGGTCGTTGTGCTTTACAGGGTCGGGCATTGCCAAATCAAAAGCAAAAGCTTCAATACCATTACACTCCCACCATTCCCATAGCCAAGTATCGGAAAGGTCTTTGCCAGTGAGTTCGCTGAGGTATTGCTCCATCGCCTTGTATTCTTTGTCAAATACTTCCTTGGGAGTGCCTTCACTTTGGGCATCATGAAAGGCTTCGTAGTCTTCCAAACGTTTTAGTATAAGCGGGTACAGCTTTTCTGCTGTTGCAAAATCAGTACGTAGTTCTTTTCTTAGGGTATTCATTATTCTTCAAAAATTTTATTTGCCGGAAAGCGCAAATCGGGATAGGTAACCGATTGCACTTCGTCGGTTTCTAAAATAGGGGAAAGCGCTATATAGTTACCCTCACGATATAGGTAGATTTGTACCGTTTTATAGTAAGGGTCTACTACCCAATATTCAGGTACGCCCTGCTCCTGATAGAGGTCAAACTTCAGCTTGGTATCGTTGTATTGGGTGCCTCTCGAAAGAATCTCAATGATGAGATTAGGTGCTCCTTCACAGCCTCGCTGGGTGAGTTTCTGTCGGTCGCATATCACACAAATATCAGGCTGCACAACCGACTCCTTACCGTCTGCACTTTTGAAGAAGACATCAAAAGGAGCGGAATAAATCTTGCATTTTTGTCCCTTAAAAAAAGGTATTAGTAGCTCGTTTAGGTTGGTAGAGATTTCTTGGTGAAACCTTGCTGGTGCTGGGCTCATTGCAAATATTTTCCCCTTAAAGAGCTGTATTTTCTCTTTGAGCTTCCAGAGCAGATAATCGGCATAGGTGTAAGTGCCCAAAGGGTCTAATTGATTGATATGTGTAATTTCCATAGCTTTGAAAGTAAGGTTTTAGGATACAAAGATAAGGATAATTTGGTATTTGCCAAAATATCACTACCTTTGCACTTAGAAAATAGAAAATGAAAAATCTAGAACTTAAAATCCCACCTGCTATAGTATTTCTTATCTGCGCCTTGACAATGTGGGGAATAGCTCGTTTATTGCCTTTTGGTGTATTGCCCTACCTGCCCGCAGTGGCTATAACCTTCACAATGATAGGCGTGGGAGTTGGCTTGGCTGGTCTTTGGAGTTTTCACAAAGCCCACACTACTATTGATCCTCTTAATCCCTCGCAAGCTACTCATTTTGTTTCAAAAGGGATATACCAACTAAGTCGTAACCCTATGTATGTAGGCTTGGCTTGTTGCCTAATAGCTTGGGCGATATGGCTCTCTTATCTTTTAACTTGGATAGGGATACCGCTATTTATAGCCTATATGACACGCTTTCAAATCATTCCAGAAGAGCGCGCCCTGAGGATGAAATTTGGCAAAGAATACGAAAACTATTGCCTAAAAGTACGCCGCTGGTTGTGAATTTTTTAATTCCCATACTTCTTTCAGCTTTTAACAACTGCGCTTCTGAAAAGCCTTTGCAGTCCTCAGCAGCTAATTGGTATAGTTTCTTGATGTTTTCCATATCAATATTTCAGCAAATAAAATCCCCATATCATATTGCTAAACTCCCCTGCTACAAAGCTGTGTGTTTCGCCATTTATCACTACTTTATAAAGACAAAAAGACCTTTCAACGTGATAGAGAGGGTCTGTTACTTTTACATATTCTCCCGTTTCTTGCCATTTGTAGTCAAAGATATTTACACCAAAGAGTTTTACCTCGCCTTCTACTCCTGAGATTTCAAACTGCCACGATTTTTGCTTGAATAATTTCATACTAAAATAATCATTAGTGCCTGACTTTGGGTAATAAATCGTTACTATTAAAGGCTACATCCTACCAACTTTTTATATTCTACACATAATAAAAACTGCTGTTTTTCAAAGAAATGAATGAGTTTTTCGCCTCCTGAAATAACTATAGAGCCCCAACCATCAGCTACATAAAAATGGTCGGGATTAAAAGGGTTGGCAAGTGGAGGGGTAAGACTCCCATAAATACCGTTTTTCAGTGTTGTTTTCCAAATGATTTCTGTTTGCATAGTAATTTTTATTAATCTCTATAACCCAATACTAATGAATCCTGAGTATAGAATATTATAAATGACCAATGACAAACCCTATTAGTACTTGTCATTGGTCATTAATCGTTAGTCGTTGGTCATTATCCTACACTACCTTCTAAGCTGATTTCCAATAACTTTTGTGCTTCTACGGCAAACTCCATAGGGAGCTTGTTCAGCACTTCCTTACCAAAGCCATTGACAATGAGGGAGATCGCCTTTTCGGTATCTATCCCACGTTGGTTACAATAGAATATTTGGTCTTCCCCTATTTTGGAGGTGGTCGCCTCGTGCTCTATCTGAGCGGTAGGGTTTTTCGCCTCTATATAAGGGAAGGTATGTGCGCCACAATTGTTACCCATTAGTAGGGAATCACATTGGGAAAAGTTACGTGCATTTTTGGCATTGGGCACTACCTTTACCAGACCTCGGTAGCTGTTCTGTGACTTACCTGCGGAAATACCCTTGGAGATGATGGTGGATTTGGTATTGTTGCCCAAGTGAATCATCTTAGTCCCTGTATCGGCTTGTTGGAAATGGTTGGTTACCGCAATGGAATAGAACTCCCCTATGGAGTTATCCCCTTTGAGCACTACAGAAGGATACTTCCAAGTAATAGCGGAACCTGTCTCCACCTGTGTCCAAGATATTTTAGCATTCTTCTCGGCCAAGGCGCGCTTGGTTACAAAGTTATACACACCTCCCTTACCGTCCTTATCCCCTGGGAACCAGTTCTGTACGGTAGAGTACTTGATCTCGCCTCCATCCATAGCGATGAGTTCCACCACGGCAGCATGCAATTGGTTTTCATCACGCTTAGGAGCGGTACAACCCTCCAAGTAGGATACATAAGCGCCTTCATCTACAATGAGCAAGGTACGCTCGAACTGACCGGTACCTGCCTGATTGATACGAAAATAGGTAGAAAGTTCCATAGGGCAACGCACCCCTTTGGGCACATAGCAGAAAGAACCATCGGTGAAGACCGCTGAGTTCAGTGCCGCATAGAAGTTGTCTGTCTTGGGCACTACCGTTCCTAAGTACTTACGCACTAAGTCGGGGTGTTTCTGTATCGCCTCGGAAATGGCACAGAAGATAATGCCTTTTTCCGCCAAAGTCTTTTGGAAAGTGGTAGCCACTGATACAGAGTCCATGACCACATCCACGGCCACAGCAGGCTTATCCTCTACCCCTGCCAAACGTTTTTGCTCCTCAAGGGAGATACCCAACTTTTGGAAAGTCTCAATCAGCTGCGGATCTACCTCGTCTAAGCTATTGAGCTTTGGTTTCTTCTTAGGAGCCGAATAGTAAGCGATATCTTGGAAGTCAGGGGTTTCAAATTTTAGATTGGCCCAATGAGGTGGCTCTGGCATCGCCTTCCAGATACGGAAAGCCTCCACACGCCAGTCGGTCATCCATTGGGGTTCGTTTTTCTTTTTAGAGAGGGCAATGACCACCTCTTCATTGAGTCCTTTAGGAAAGGTATCCGATTCTATATCGGTATAGAAACCATATTTGTACTCACTGTTTTCTAATTCTTCTTTCAGTTCTTCTTCAGTGTATTTTGCCATTTTTCAGTATTTTAAAAGCTAAATTGTTGGATAAAAGATAACTACATCCTTTATTAGGTATTGCAAAGGGCACTCCTCTATCAGAGGACAAAATTACTACTTTTTTCGCACTTTATTCTTAATAAAAAGCAAAAAAATAAAGACTAAATAATGACTAGTGACGAATGACGAGTGACGAATGACGAGTGACGAATGACGAGTGACGAATGACGAGTGCAATAGGATTAGTCACTGGTCATTAGTCACTATCTTACATAGCCCAATATCTCCATCACGCTTTTTCGTTTGGGGGGCTGGCGGCACTCTACGGATCCGGTAAGTGCATCGGGGGCATCATCGTTCGGGTTGGTGCCAATACGCAAGT
>NZ_KE992153.1 GCF_000466425.1 Capnocytophaga sp. oral taxon 863 str. F0517 | reverse complement strand
TCGCCTTCTTGGTTGTAGGCTTCTATGGGGGTGCAGATTTTTTCCTAACTGCAAAATTAAGAAATACCAGCCTTATTTACAAGCGTTTATAAAAATTTGTCCTGTACTAAGATAATTTTTCTATGATAAGTTCTTCTGATACATTATTTTATAACAACAAATGAACTATTCTAGTAGTTCTTCTTCATATTTATTGAGAAGATATTTAAAACTTTCTGTGGATATTTTTTTTACTTTTGGATAAATAGTTTTTAGATACATTTTAGAAACCTTATCATTAAATCCTAAAAGAATATCTAACAACACATTGAGTTCATATATTGTTTTAACCTCAAATAACAAATCAATGTATGTTTTATATTGTTTTTTTATATAATCATCAATAATTGCTGTAACCCTATTTAGCTCAGTATTTTCAGATTTTGTGAAATAAACAAAAGGAGTATTATGTATAGTGGCAGATGTTTCCACGTAACTTCCGTTAGAAGAAATATCATTTCCCTCAATAATCTCAAATAATAAGTCTAAAAGGTAATCTCTATACGAAGATATTTTTATAAACTCATTCAGAAAAGGAAGTACGTAGACTGCTACTTCAGACAACCCTGATTGTACTACAATCTGATTGTCTAATTTCCAATAATTTTCCTTTCGTGTTCCTTTATTAGTATTAGTTAAAGCAATTAACCTCTCTACTATATCATAATTTACATAGCCCTCACAATCCTTTAGTTTTTTCCAATTAATACTATTAGCTACCTTAATTATACTATAAATTCTATTCATAAAATTCATTCTTTCTCAGAATTCCTATTTATAATTTTTATTAAACTTATTATTTGATAGTAACTCACTTCTAACCAACTATCTAAATCTTTATTGTCAGTATTATTGTCAATAATAAACATATTTTTTTTTATTATTTCGCCTGTTCCATAACTGATATCCGAGTTAATTATTAAATTTCTCTTCGAAGTTTCTATTTCTATAGATAATACGACTTCATCAATCCATTCTTCTGAATTAACTTTCCAAGAAAAAGGGGTTACTGTGCTAATATACCAATCTTTACCACTTTCTCTTTCAGCATTTTCTATTTTAGAATATGAAATTTTTACAGACTCATTATTCTTTATATTATTTACAATAATCTGTAATTTTGGAACTAAATATTGTTGTTCCCATTTTTCTAAAAAAAAATCCATAATTTATTTTTTATATAACTTGACAGTGTCTACTCTTGATTTTTTGATTTGTTCTGCCAAAGGATTAGGAAGTTCATCAGAACCTTTTAAATCTCCCCATTTTTTCATTTCTATACCATCTATATCATTTGCTGGCTTTATACTAATATGACCATTCCCATCGTCAATAGCAACTAATTTATCTCCGAGTTTAGATAAATCTATTACTTGTGCTTTATCTGCTTTTGGTAATCTTTGTTTTAAGGTATCTGTATCTGAAAACATTGAAAGACCATTTAAATCTTTAGGTAAAGAAGGGGTATAATTATTTAGTGTATTCCCGCCAGCTCTATAAACTAATCCCTCTGTCAAAATATCACCAGCTAATAATCCCCAAATATCCACCCAAGCATTACTATCACTTACATAAGCAAACACATTAAACCCACCTAAGAGTTTAATCGGGTCTTCACTTATATACCTCCCCGTTTCAGGGTGATAATACCTAAATCGGTTGTAGCAGAGTTCTATTTCGGGATCGTAGTACTGCCCTTGGTACTTGAACGGACAAGTGGTGGGGCTGTGCTCAGTACCTAAGTCGTATAAGCCTGTGTTGTAATTGAACTCAAAGGGTTCCTTCCATTCGTGCAGTGGCACATTGCCACTCCACAAAAAGTGAGTAGTGGTGCGGCTAAAATGCTTGGTCAGGCGCCTGCCAAGAGCATCGTAAGTAAAGGTTAGTTATTAGGCTATGAAAAATAATAATATCTAATTTTTTCCGATTAAAGTACCTATTAAATATGGATTTTTGGTATTCTTAATATATTCTATAATATTCTCATCACCATACTCATCTAACCATAATTCAATTCTATCCCCAATATCATGAAAATTAGTTTTTTTTATCAAATCATATAAGTCTACCATTTTTTTTAATGAGTCGAATGGATCTATATCATAATTATCCTCATATTTTGTGAGCTCTTTCATGCAAAAATTATAAAATTCATTATCGTTCATAATATTTTAGTTTATTATATTACCATTCTATCTGAATATGTGCTTCTCTTTCTCTTCCTCTACTAGGAAGAGGTTCATTACTATCATTATATTTTGTTACATTTGGTCTATCTTCTCCCCCGCTGGCGCAAGCTTGTAGCTTGTGCCCAATTCAAAATTCACAATTCCCTCCCCGTCCTACCTATCCCATTTGTCGCACTTGTCCCACAATTCATAATTTCCCGCCGCCTTTGTACTTCTCTATAAGGTTGCCATCGTCATCGTATTTAAACGTCCAGCCGTGCCATTTCTTTAAGCGGCTCACATACTGCCGCTTTGCACCCGTGCGGCACTATCATTTACATCGTACACCCTTGTAAGGTAATTGTACTCAAAGGTTTCTTCCCATTCAAAAAATTAATCAATTATAGTAAAATCAAATAGATTCTTTAAATACAAGCAAAATTCATCTATCTCTTCATATGAAAAATCGGATGAAAACTGTATTAAGTACTCTCCACTTTCATTAAAAAATAGCCATATCCATTTTTTTTTAAATTGTAATATTAATAGATTATCATAGCTATCCTCTTTTATAAAAAACTCTTTTATTAAATTTATAAAAGTTTTTTTTCTATTTTTATGTTTGACTTAATAAAAACACTTTTTGACATTTTCTATTTAATTATTTCAATAAGTTCATCAGGATCCCTAATAACAAAAGCACCTTGTTTATCTATGTCTTTTGCAGGAGTATCTTTATAATTTGGGGCAAATAAGATGACAGGATCATCATTAGGATTAATCCTTTTATCATTAATTAATCGTTTAATTTGTGGAGCTTTCCCATCTTTTTCTCCATAAACCTTACTATTCAACCCCAATAAATCTAACCACCAATTCGTATCACTTACATAAGCAAAAAAGTTAGGTTCTCCAGATAAGAATCTTATTGGGTCTTCACTTATATACCTCCCCGTCTCGGGGTGATAATACCTAAACCTATTGTAGCAGAGTTCAACCTCATTGTCATAGTACTGCCCTTGGTATTTGAATGGACACCTAAAGTTCTCTTTTGGTGCGAGCCGCACGGGCAAGGTGGTTTAGCGGTCTTGTTCGCGTTCCCATATCAGTTCGCCTTCTTGGTTGTAAGCCTCTATGGGGGTGCCTAAGTGGTCGGTGATGATGGAGTAATGCTTACCATAGTTTTCAATACTATATCACTACTACTTTTAAATATCACACTATATTTTTAGTTAATTTTAATTCTAAATTAAATCTTTGAATATCCTTATTGCCTGACAAAGCAATTCTTTCCAATTGAGGCATATTCTCAAAGTATTCAAAGGAAAATTCAGCAACTTTACTTATAATAAAAAGAGTTTTAAGTGAAGATAAATCTTTTAAAAATGAAAAATCACTTACATTATTTGCCTTAATATAGAGATACTCTAACTGTTGAAGGGTTCCTACCTCTTTTAAACTTTTAATTTTAGAAAAATCGCTCAGTTCTAAGTATTTAATACTCGTATTACCTTCCAAAAAAGATAGCGTTTCAAGTGGTGTTTTTAAAATACGTAATCTTTTAGTAGTATACAAACAATTAGTATTTTTTGGAAACTGCTTTCTATTTAGTCCTGCAACAGTTAAATCTGTAATTGTTGGAATGTCCCATACATTTTCTATTCCTTTCCTATTCCAAGAAACAAAGTGTTCAATATAAGGAAATTTAGAGAAATCAATATATGTTTTATCATCATTATCTAAGGATAAATTCCTAATAGAAGTACATTTGTGTATCTCATTAATATCTTTTATATTTGTCCAATGTACAGAAAGTTTTTCTATAAAATCAAATTCTGTAAGATTGGGCATAATATAACTATTCCAAGCAGGTTTTTCAAAATCACTTATAAATATCAAATTTTTAAGTGAATTTTGCTTCATATACGTTGCTAAAGAATTTATATTGTTCTCTGTAGCTATTTGATAGCATACATCAGAAAGTTTAAACTTCCATATAGGGTATTTTTCTTCCATATAAATATTATACTTATTAGCTGTTTTTCTTGGCAATATTATCTGTCCCTTCAGGACGTCTTTTATTTGCAACATTAGGATCGCCTATTCCTCCATGCTCCTTAATTGTTGTTGCTTCTTTCATCAGAACTTCCTTATCTGATTTATCATTCATATTTATAATAGTTAAACTATCTAAATCTTTGACTAATAAATGATCATTTCTCATATGTTGCATCAATCGATCTCTTGCATAAGTACTACCATTCAACCCCAACAAATCCACCCAAGCATTCGTATCACTCACATACGCAAAAAAGTTAGGCTCACCAGATAAAAATCCTATCGGGTCTTCACTTATATACCTCCCCG
>NZ_KE992152.1 GCF_000466425.1 Capnocytophaga sp. oral taxon 863 str. F0517 | reverse complement strand
TGCCGCTTAAGTCGAACTCACGTTATTTTAAATACACAAGTATAAATGAGTAATTTTTTACATAATACTGCCTAATATAAAATGCAATATCAGCAAACATTTACACACTTTATTAAAAATACCGCAATTATATCTTCAGTACAGAAAGGATATATAATGGATATAGGAAGAATACAGGAAGCCTCAACAAAATCTATTATCAAATCAGCAACAAAAATATCGAAACATTGCAAATAATGCAATACCCCCGCTGGCGCAAGCTTGCAGCTTGTGCCCAATTCAAAATTCAAAATTCATAATTTGCCAATTCCCCTCGCACTATTTATAGCGCTTTATAGGCTTGCTTGAAAAACTCTTTTCTCTATGGCGGGTAAAAGGAATATAGTGGGGCAGTTCTTTTGTATTGTATTGATTGTAAAGCTATTGAAATTTTAACAACACATCTGATACATTACCAAACACCCAAGTAGTAAGCTATAAGCTCTTATTATAATAGGCACGAGCTACAAGCTGGCGCCAGCGGGGGAACTGCCGTAGTCTTTTTTCTCTATGTTTCAGCAAATATAACCGCGTTATCAGATGTAATATCATTAGCAACACCCGCTAAGTCTCTTCCGTATATATCAAAAGCTTTATGTTCAAAAAATATAATAGCATTAGGATAATCATTTCTTAAATCATAATTATCTAAAAGATAAGTAGTTCCATCAAAAAAAAGTCCAAACTCCAAATAAATTATTTCAGAGTCAATTTCTTTTTGTTTTCCTGAATTACGTACATATACTTTGCTCATAGCCTTATATTTTAGTTATCAAAAGGTGGTGCATATTTTTGATTTGCTTCCCCTATGTCAATTAATTTAGGTTCTATAAAAGCCTCTTTCCCATTATCTCCCACTAAACGAACTGTAAGATAAGAATTGATGCGATTCATTCGAATATCCAAATGCGCTTTTACTTCATCAGGATGTTCTCCAAATACTTTTTTATAGGCTTCTAAAGTATCTTCCCAATCAAACTGAAGTCCCACTCCATATTTTATGCCATCTTCAGCCTTATAAGTAAAACTTATTTCCTTATACAAAGGAAGTTTTCTTATATTGTGATACAATTCTTGGGGAGCAAAAACATTTTTATGTTCTTCTAAAGCTATAAAGTCTGTGAAAAAAAAGAAAGATCCTTCTCCATTCCAATATTGATAATGCACATCTCCCATTTTTCCATTAGGAATTTCAAAAGTAGGATACCATTGGTACTGATGGTTTCTATAACTATCCCATAAACCGAAGGGAATAGGTTTATTTTTGTTTGCCTCACGAAAATCCTCAGGAATGATGGTGTTACTATTTAAAACCTCTTCTCTATCCTTTTTACTAAATATAAGTTTTTGGTGATTGTCTAATCCTTCAGGTTCTCTAAGCTCTATTTTATCAGCTTGATATCTTCCTATTTCTGTAAGAGGCAAATAACCATACCCCACCCATAACACTACTACGCCACCGGGGGCAATACCCACTACTATAGTATCATAGGTTTTATGTCTTACTTCTCCATTAGGTACTCTTTGATTAAAACCTTCTCTAAAAAGCTTTGCTATCTTTTCGTAATCAATAGCGGTTTTGAGCCTATAAAAACAATCTTCTTTATACGACAGCCATACCATATCTACATTTTGGGGTAACTCTTCCATTGAACGACTTTCATACCCCATAGCACATCCCCAATCAGGTTCTTCTGTTATAGAGTAAAGCTCACCTATTATAGACATTCCTCCTACTCTTCCAGCGTAAAAACGTATAGGGTAACCTATAGGGGTATTCACGGCTACTCCCCATTTATATTCAGGCTGGGCATTAGCATTAGCCTTATTTTGTTTTGCTTTATACCCCCAACAGCCCGTAAGCCATAAGGCTATAAGTATAAACAAGATGAAAATAGTGGTTTTTATCATAAGAATAGGTTTTTATCGTTTTAAATAGCAACCTGTGTGTTACAACTCCTCCCATAGAATAAAGAAATTTATATACAGTTCTTCAGCAGAGAGATTAGGATACAGATAACGAATGAGCTTTTTAGTAAGTTTCCCTTTACTCATTCCTGCAAAGATAAGTTCTTCCCCCTTGTAGATTCTCTGCTGTTTGGTTGCTGTTGAAAAATGCAAGGTAAGCACTTCATTGCCATTTGCATAGAAAAGGAAACTACTTACGACATCAATCACCCAAGGATATTCTTCTTTATAAACTGTTTTATCTTGCAATATTTTAAGCAATCGCTTTCCTTTGGATAGAGGAAGCCTTCTTCGTTTCTCAGTAATACGTTCTTCTTCTGGAGCACCAAACCACGAAGTTTCTTTTGTCCAGCCCGTACGATGTACAACTGCGACACTGTCTAATTTCCCCTGATAGAGTTTGCTAAAATCCATTGCTTTAGGATATTGTACCAGTGCAAGACAAGGGAGAAGGAAGAATAAACGGAACATAGGTTTTAATAGTGTCATAGTACGTGATTGTTTTTTCTTAAAAACTATTTTCTCTGCCATTTTTTCAATTCTTCTTTAGTAAGAATATTTCTTAATGTTATATTCTGTTCCCAATTAGTTTTATAGTCACAGTAATTATAATCATTGACAATGGACTTACTATCTTTCAAATCAAGTTCTATTTCTACATCATCTAAAACGATATTAGCCTTTATCTTTGTTCTTAAGATAGTACCATTATGCCTCCTTATGATACGATGATAAGCTCTTTTACCTATCCCTTTATCCTTAAAAATAGCTTTCCTATAACTACGAGACATCAAATTATATTTTTCATCTCGCAAATATACAAAAAATACTTTGCCAAAATCAAGATTTTGACAAAGTATTTTTATCAATCAGTAAGTCTTGCGACTACTTACTCAAATACATCTTCCTCCTTGTATAAATATCGTAGAAAGCATCATCTTTAAGGCTATCTATAAACAAAATACTTTCACCAGTGGATTTCATCTCTGGGCCGAGCTTCTTATCTACATTCGGGAATTTGTTGAATGAGAATACAGGTTGCTTAATAGCAAAGCCCTCTAAGTGCGGGTTGAAATAGAAGTCTGTTAGCTTCTTTTCACCGAGCATAATCTTAGTAGCGTAGTTCACATACGGCTCTTGGTAGGCCTTGGAGATAAACGGTACTGTACGCGAAGCACGTGGATTGGCCTCGATGATATACACTACATCATCTTTTACAGCAAACTGTATATTGATAAGCCCCACGGTATTGAGTGCCAAGGCTATCTTCTGGGTGTGGTCTTTGATCTGTTGGATCACAAACTCACCCAAGTTGAACGGTGGTAAGGTCGCGTTACTATCGCCCGAGTGGATACCACAAGGCTCTATATGTTCCATAATACCAATGATATACACATTCTCGCCATCGCATATCGCATCGGCTTCGGCCTCTATGGCGCCGTCCAAATAGTGGTCAAGCAAGAGCTTGTTATTAGGTATCTTACGCAAGAGGTCTACCACATGGGCTTCCAGCTCTTCCTTGTTGATAACAATCTTCATACCCTGACCGCCCAATACGTAGGAAGGACGCACCAGTAGCGGGAAGTCCAATTCGTCTGAGAGTTTCAGTGCTTCATCAGCGGTTTCAGCTACGCCAAAGCGTGGGTAAGGAATATTGTTCTCTTTCAGCAGAGTTGAAAAACTACCTCTATCTTCTGCCAAGTCGAGCGACTGGAAGCTGGTACCTATGATTTTGATACCATATTTGTCTAATTTCTCGGCCAACTTCAAGGCGGTTTGTCCACCGAGCTGCACGATGACCCCTTCAGGCTTCTCATGTTGGATAATATCATAGATATACTCCCAGAATACAGGCTCAAAATAGAGCTTGTCAGCAGTATCAAAGTCAGTAGATACCGTCTCTGGGTTACAGTTGATCATAATAGTCTCATAGCCACATTCTTCCGCTGCCAATACCCCATGTACACAGCAGTAGTCAAACTCAATCCCCTGCCCGATACGGTTAGGCCCTGAACCGAGTACCACTACCTTCTTGCGGTCAGTAACCACACTGTCATTGGCTACATACTCCTTGCCGTCTGCGGTGCGGATAGGCGCTTCGAAGGTAGAATAATAGTAAGGAGTCTGCGCCTTGAACTCGGCTGCACAGGTATCTACCAATTTGAATACGCGACGTATATTCAACTCCTCACGCTTCTTATGTACCTCACTCTCCCAGCAACCCAGCATATAAGCTATTTGTCGGTCGGCAAAGCCTTTCTGCTTAGCTTCAAAAAGGAGCTGCTTAGGTAGTATATCTATCTTATAGTTGGATATTTCTTTCTCAAGGGCACAGAGTTCTTCGTATTGTTTGAGGAACCACATGTCTATCTTGGTGATTTCATGAATACGGCTTAGCGGAATACCCATCTGTACGGCATCGTATATCACAAATACCCTATCCCAGCTGGGGTAAGTAAGTTTTTCAATGATTTGTTCGTAGTTCTTCTCTCCTTTACCATCAGCTCCCAAACCATTACGCTTGATTTCGAGCGATTGGGTAGCTTTCTGTAAGGCTTCTTGGAAAGAACGACCTATCCCCATGACCTCCCCTACCGACTTCATTTGCAGGCCAATAGTACGGTCTGAGCCTTCAAACTTATCAAAGTTCCAACGCGGTATCTTCACGATCACATAGTCCAAGGTAGGTTCAAAGAAAGCGGAGGTGGATTTGGTAATTTGGTTTTGCAATTCATCCAAATGATAGCCAATAGCCAATTTCGTCGCTATCTTAGCGATAGGATAACCGGTTGCTTTAGATGCCAAGGCGGACGAACGCGATACACGTGGATTGATTTCAATAGCGATGATATCTTCTTTTTCATCAGGAGATACGGCAAACTGTACGTTGCAACCACCGGCGAAATCACCTATGCTGCGCATCATCTTGATAGCCATATCGCGCATACGCTGGAAAGTGCGATCGGAAAGGGTCATTGCAGGAGCTACCGTGATAGAGTCACCCGTATGGATACCCATAGGATCCATATTTTCAATGGTACAGATAATGGCTACATTGTCATTCTTATCGCGCAAGAGTTCCAGTTCATATTCCTTCCAGCCCAAAAGTGCCTTATCAATGAGCACCTCGTGGATAGGAGAAGCCTCCAAACCACGGTTAAGCAGCATATCGAAGTCCTCTTTTTTATAAACGATAGAAGCTCCTGTACCACCCAAGGTAAAGGACGGACGTATTACGAGTGGAAAACCAAAGCGTTGGGCAATTTCTTTCCCTTTGAGGAAGGAAGTAGCGGTCTCCGAAGGAGCCATAGGGATTCCTATTTCGTCAAGCAACACTCGGAATTTCTCGCGGTCTTCAGTGATTTGGATTGCATCAATATCCACCCCGATGATTTCCACTCCGAAGTCCTTCCAAATACCTTTTTCGTCTGCCTCTATACAAAGGTTCAGGGCAGTCTGTCCGCCCATAGTAGGCAGTACGGCATCTATTTCGGGGTGAGCCTTGAGGATTTCCACCAATGATTTAGTGGTAAGGGGTTTGAGATAGACCACATCCGCCATGGAAGGGTCGGTCATAATGGTAGCAGGGTTGGAGTTGATCAGTACGGTTTTGATACCGTCTTCGCGCAAAGAGCGTAACGATTGCGAGCCTGAGTAATCGAACTCGCAGGCTTGCCCGATAATAATAGGTCCTGACCCTATAAGCAGAACACAATTGAGGTCGTTTCTTTTTGGCATTTTTTCTTTGTTCTAATTATGAGTTGTGTGTTTCTCTAAGTTTTACGAAAAAGTTATGTACGAAAGTATATACAGCCTTATCTATTTCTTTTATATTATGATAGTCTTCTATTGTAAACCATTTGAACATTCCTCCTCCAAATCCTCCTAGTGTAAACTCTTCAAGCAATTGTATCCTTGAAAGTCTATCAGAAATAAATTGTGTGCACTTATCCTCTTCTATATTGGGACACCAAAAGTCTAAACAAGATTTATCTTCATAAAAATGTACATCCAATTTATAGACTATCCCTCTTTCTTCATATCCTTCAAAAAGCTGATGATGAGGTCTATAGCGATATATGTTTGTAAAAGGCGCATAATCCTTTCCTATTTTCTCCATAAACAAATCCATTCTATAAGGCTGTAATTCGTTTAAAAGAGAGACTAATATTTGTGCTTTTTTTCTATTCTGTTCATCACTTACAACTTCATAGAAATCTTTTTTCAATTCGTTATCCATAACAATTAATGATAAGTGTTTAATAAGTTTCATATATTGATAAATAAAAGTAGAACTATCGTCATCATTTTTCATTTTTGCTTCTATATAACAATTAAAGAGCCAACCATTACAAAGATTTTTTTCATCTTTTGCAAAGGCAACAATATCAATTATTTTGTCATCTATTTCTTTTTTTCCTACTTTTGGAGCATTTTTCTTTCCATTTAAAGTTAAATAGACAATACTGTCCACTAAATACCCTTTTTCAGAAGCATAATCATAATACCTTTCTATTTGATTAGGCATATCCACAGCATCATTGATTTTGTTTTCTATAATGATACATCTTTTAGAAGTTTCATCTTTTATCCAAATATCAATTTTACCCTTCTCTCTTAAAACTTGATAGTTCTGATAATTGTTTTCATCAATAATAGCACCATATTTTTCAATCAAAAAAGATAAAAACAACTTAAAAAACTTTTCTTTTTGAAGATGTCTTTCTTTTGGACTCAGTAAAAGAGCTATCACATCACTATGAAAGTTCTCTAAGTAAGAATTATAAGAAGAAATAGTAAAAAGATTGAACCCATTATTTTGCTTTTCTCGTTCAATTCTCTCAACTTCTTTATCTATATTTTCAAATTTTTGATGTAAGATGAAATTTCTAATATCCATATTGTATTACCTATTTAAAAAATAGCTATACTTTTCAAACGAAAAATATAGCTATTGTATTATTAAAAAAGAATATCCCCTCGTAGCTCTCGCAGATACGACTTAAGGGAGTTTGTGAAGTAATATTAAGTGAGTTCATTAAATATCAATAATTATTTTGCCAAGGTATTGAAAAACTCTTTGATATCTACTATTGAAATATCGTCTACCAAAAAATCTTTCTGATTTCTCGTAATTATAACAGGAATATTATATTTTTTAGCTGTAAAATACTGAAAAGCATCTTCTAAATCCTTGAAAGAAGAATGATGGGCTGAAAAAACTATTTCTTTATTAAAAGGAAGAATAGAAGCTAATTGATAAATAATCTCCAACTTCTCTCTTACTTCTTTCTCAGAAAAAATTTTAGACAAGACGTAGTTTATAGTTGCTATTGACAAAGATGATATATGTGGTGTTATATCTTTCTTTTTGCAATAGCTAAATAGTCTTCCTGCGTCTTTACTAAAATTCCTACGCCTCAATAAGAGATCTAATAGCACATTAGTATCTACAAAAATTCTTTTCATCTTTATGCCAAATATTTCTTCATAAGATAATCAAACTTTGCAGCCTCTACATCTATTTCTATTTCTTGGGGAACAAGCTCATTAAGTCGTTCAAAAAGAGCTTCTAAATCAGTGTGTTTCATCCGCTCTCTCCATTCTTCTTCTTGGGCATAAAGTAATTCTAACTGACCTTCATTCAGGTTATTATCCTCTTCACAACCCCTTGCTTTCTCCAAAATAGATGAATTTATATCTAAAGCATTCATAACCTAACTATTCTATGGGGCAAAGATACTAATTATTTTTGAGATAAAAGACCTACTTTCCTTAAAAATCTTATCCTCCATGATGCTAAGGTGTGTTAAGTAAGGAATCCCTTGCAGAGGTAGCTAACAAGTTGCCCAAACAGTAACAAGACATAAAAACAGTAATAAGAGTGTTTACCTTATGAAGAAGATAAGAAAAAAGCTACATTTTTCAGATGAAAAATATAGCTATGATTATTAAGAAAGAGCGAAAAACGGGGTTCGAACCCGCGACCTCAGCCTTGGGAAGGCTGCGCTCTACCAACTGAGCTATTTTCGCTTACCTTTTACGCTACAAAGGTACTAATTATTTTTTAAATAGAGGCTTTTTTCTTCAAAATCTTATCTACCATTCTCTCAGAGGCCTAAATTAGTGGAGTCCTCTGTATCAGGAGCTTGTAAGGAGTCTTCCTAATCGTTCGCGCTCGGTTCCTCTTCGGTGGCAAAGCCGTAGGCCTTTCCTAATTTTTTTAGGCGATCTATATAATCATCATAGATGGCCTTCTGTTCCTCGGAGAATGCCCTATCCTCTATAAGCGAAAGGAGCAATACCTGATAACGCCTTAGGTCATAGGCAATTTCATCGGAAAGTCTGATGAAGTTTAGCTGAGAGAAGGTTAGGTAATACTCGACTTTTTCCTGATACTTGCGTGCTACCTCAAGGAATAGCTGGCGCGCCTTCTCCGGCTCTTTCACTGCATAATAGCCTGATATAAAAGGCTCCAAGGTGAAATAATAACCTATATGGTTGATAGGAATGCGCGTGGTGGCTATATCAATGATGTCTTTGGCCTTATCCAATTTGTCCTCTGCGATAAGGGTTTCGGTAAGGCGAGCTAGGTTGCCTCGGAACACAATAGTATTGCGGCGGGTTTCAGGATCATGGTATATATTCGGATCGTCCATATTCCCCCAGTCCCAGCTCTTGACAATATCATACATCAGGTCTCCATCTATACGCCCCATATCATAAGGATTATCCTTGTCAATAGGAGTCTTAATAGGCACCAACTTATAGGCCATTCCATCGAGCTGTAGGTAATCGCGCATCCAAATATATTCCTCATCACTATAGCTACCTCCTGTGAAGTAAATAGGTCGTTTCCAGTCATTATTGGCTATAATATCCAGCATCAGAAGCCTATTCTTACCCATTCCATATGAGGGAAGCCTGATATCTATATAATCGACAATCTTATCCGCATCCTCAGGCTTTACAATCCCGCTCTTAAGAACGTTTTCCTTATTGACAGGGATACGTATCTTATTAATAGGATAGCTGGAATAGAAGATAGAGGGCGCATTATCACGTTTTTTCTCTAATTGATCCTTAGGATCATCACTGCTCACCCACTTCATAAGGTCTTTTATAGGCCAAGTACTATTAGTTTTCTTATCAAAGTAGATCACATCTCGCACCCCATAGGCATATTGGCGGTGTTCCAACTGGGAGGGAATCGGATCGCTGGTGTAGGCCTTACATTTCATTTGATCAATATACCAATCGGTTCCCAGCAGAGAGGTATTGATAACCCTTACATCGGTACGATAGTGCTCTACCTCCTGCATGTACCACATCCCGAAGGTATCATTGTCCCCTATGGAGAAGATCATCGCTCCGTTATCCTTGGAAACCGAATCCAAGTAACTCTTACCCAGCGCACGAGCGGTATAGCGATTAGATCGGTCATGGTCATCCCAGTTTTCGGTCAGCATACGGGCAGGTACTACCAAAACACACAAGAGCACTACCCCTGGGGCTATCCATTTGGAAGATAACTTTTCCTGCAAAAGCGAATAAAGCGCATATACCCCCATCCCTATCCAGATGGCAAAGGTAAAGAAGGAGCCCACCAAGGCATAATCACGCTCACGAGGCTCAAAAGGCCGTTCATTAAGATAGACCTTCAGTGCCAAGCCTGTAAAGAGGAAGAGCACGGAGACCACCCACCACTGGCGTTTGCTAGAGGAGAACTGGAAGAACAAACCTACCAATCCTAATAGCAATGGTAAAAAGAAATAGGTATTGCGTCCACGGTTATTTTGTGCATCGGAAGGAAGGTGATCCTGTGGATAACCTGTATGCCATTCGTCTATGAAGGAAATTCCTGAAATCCAATTGCCATGATTATTGCTAATTTTCCCTTGTATATCGTCCTGACGCCCTACAAAATTCCATAGCAGGTAGCGCAAATACATATAGTCGAACTGATAGCGGAACATAAAACTTAGATTGTCCCAGAAAGAAGGCTTCTCTACGATAAAGAAAAGCTGATAGTCACGGAGTTTGTTGGTATATTTCTCCAGATCACCTGCATACAAAGCCGCTTGCAACTCTTGGTTCATATACTCCACCTCTTGGCTACCCATATATTTAGGATTGACTCTATACTTCAGCGGAGTAGTCAGGCTCATATAGTTGGCCGCATGCTCCCCACTCCACATACGGGGCAATAGCCCTATATGATTGGGGTTGGGGGCTTCCAAGGCATCCTTATAGTTATTGACGATGATATACCTATGAGCCTTGTAGTCCCGCTCGTACTTAGGCTTTTCATCGGTATAGTCTACCGGAGGAGCAAACTGGTCGGAGTACATAGGCCCCTTGAAAAGATAGGTCTTTTGGTACTGTTCCAAGTTATAATAAGCCAAGAGCAAACGAGCATCGGTAGGGCTGTTCTCGTTGATCACCGTTCCCGCATTGGAGCGAATAGGAATCATCAGCCAAGAGGAAAAACCAACAAAAACAAAAAGCAAACAAAGCGTAGCGGTCTGTAGCAAACGCTTCTGATGTTTTTGGGCTTTTCGCAAGGTAAAGGCAAAGGCAGCTATAATCCATACGCCAGTGAAGATAGTTCCCGAATTGAAAGGCAGGTGTAATGTATTGACAAAGAAGACCTCCGTATGACCAAACAAGGCCAAAGTATAAGGGAGTATCAGCTTGAATATCAATAGTAATATCGAGATAGAGATCACATTGGCCAAGATAAAGTTCTTCACATTCTTCTTAAAATGAGACTGGAAGAAGTAGAGCATCCCAATGGCAGGGATGGTAAGCAATGCCATAAAATGCACCCCAAAGGAAAGTCCTACCACTAAAGCGATGAGCAACAGCCACTTATCCCCACGAGGACTATCGAGATTGTCCGTCCACTTAAGCCCCAGCCAGAACATAGCTGACATGAAGAGCATCGCCATGGCATACACCTCTGCTTCGGTAGCATTGAACCAAAAGCTATCGGAGAAGGTATAAGCCAAAGCACCCACTACCCCACTGCCATATATAGCAATTACTTGCCCATTGGTCAGGGTATCCCCCTTAGCAAGAACAATCTTTTGGGTGAAGTTGACTATAATAAAATAAAGGAATAATATAGTAAAAGCACTGGAGAACACCGAGATGAAATTCACAAAAAGCGCAGTCATCTCTGGCGAAGGCGAGAAAGAGGCAAAGAAAGCCCCTACCATCTGGAAGAAAGGCGCCCCCGGTGGGTGTCCTACCTCCAGCTTAGCCGAAGTAGCTATGTATTCCCCACAGTCCCAAAAACTTACGGTAGGCTCCACCGACAGTCCATAGGTAAGCAAGGCGATGAGAAAGACCCCCCATCCTACAAAGAGATTATACTTATGAAAGTGCTTCTGTAAGTCCATTTTTATCTTTTTAAAAAAACGGAGCGAAGTTAAGCATTTTTATCTGAACTACCTAATAAAATCAGGAGAAAAAATTTTTTCTATTTTTTTCTCGAAAGTGTTGCAGATTAAAAAAAAAGTTGTACCTTTGCACCGCAATTGAGAGATGGTCTATGGTGTAATGGTAACACAGCAGATTTTGGTTCTGTTATTCAAGGTTCGAGTCCTTGTAGACCAACTTTTAAATAATTCTTCTGAATTGGGTTAATCATATTATTATAGTTTAAAGTTATCTAAAAAGCTACCTAAGATGGGTAGCTTTTTTTATTATATGATCTACACAGCTCTATCCCTAATGATTTTTATCCTATTATTTTTATTACTTCACACATTATAATTTAAATATTTTTAACGTTATATTTTTATTGTTTCTCGTATCTTTGCCTTGTGAAAACAAAAACTGATATATATGCAAATAAAGACAAGTGTTTGCCTGTTATGGGTGTTACTGGGCAGCTTTCACAGCTGGGCTCAGCAACACACACTCCGAGGAACCGTCAAAGATGTGCAAGGACGACCGCTCTCTGGAGTGACTGTCTCCCTCAAAGGAGAAACTTCCTCGACTACCCTGACAGATGCACAGGGTCAGTATTCACTCTCTGTCAAAGAGGGTAGCACTATCATATTTTCTGCTCTGGGATACCGCAATATAGAACGACCCTTAGGGACTTCTACTACCTTGGATGTGGTAATGGAGACCCCTCAGGCAAGCCCTCAGCCTACCACCTCTTCTCAGGGCGTGGCGCGTACCAATGTGCGAGGGCCTTCCTCTATCTATGGTGATAGCAAACCGCTATGGGTTGTGGATGGAGTAATCCTTGACGATGGGGTCGATCTCTCCCCCGATGCGCTCTCCTCCTCCGATGCCAAGCTGCTCATCGCCTCTGCGCTCGGAGGTCTCTCCTCCGACGATATTGCTTCCTTCAAGGTACTCAAAGATGCCTCCGCTACCTCTATCTATGGGCCTCGTGCTGTAGCCGGAGTGGTGACTGTTACCACCCGAAAAGGTACCAAAGGCACTAATAACATCACTTATACCAACGAGTCCACCTTCAGAATGATCCCCTCCTATGACAATTTCAATATCATGAACTCTCAGGAGCAAATGGACTTCTTTATGGAGATGTATCGTAGAGGTAATTTTGCCTATGAGACCCTTACCAATCGTCGCTACAAAGGAGAGTTCGGCCGTATGTACGAGCTGCTCAACACCATAGGCCCTGATGGTAGTTTCGCCTTGGAAAATACTGAGGAGGCCAAAACCGCTTTCCTTAGAGCTGCCGAATACCGCAATACGAACTGGCTGGCCAAGCTCTTCCAAACAGGGGTTATGCAGAATCACGCTGTAAGTATCTCCACCGGTACCGACAAGGCTTCCTATTACGCCTCTGCTAGTGTTCTTTCTGACCCAGGATGGATGAAGTTTAGTCATAATGATCGCTATACGGCCAATCTCAATGCTAACTATCGCCTTAGCTCCAAGGTACGTTTCAATCTTATTCTCAATGGAGCTTATCGCAAAGGGCGTACCCCTGGAGATGTAGATCCTTTGACCGGAAAGGTGTCCTCCGAACTGGGACTCAATCCTTATTCTTATGCGATCAATGCCTCTCGTACCCTTGACCCTAAGGCCTATTATCGCTATCGCTATGCACCTATGAATATCTTCGAGGAGCTGGAAAACAACTATACCGATACTCATGTAGGCGATCTTAAGGTACAAGGACAGCTCTCCTGGCTCATTACCCCAAAAGTGGAGGCCACAGCCCTAGGAGCTATCAAGTACCAAAGTGCCTCCCACGAACTCAACCAAACCGAGTACTCCAATATAGCTAAGGCTTACCGTGCCGCGGATAACCTAAATATGCTCAAAAACAATGAATTTCTATACGAAGATCCTTATGATGATTTCGATGTAAAACGTACTGTACTTCCTGAAGGGGGAATCCGTGAGAAAAGTGAGAGTTTCCTCTCTGGAAAAGATTTCCGTGCTACCTTGAGCTATAAAGATGCTTTTAGCGAAGGAAAGCACAAGCTCCAGCTCTTAGGCGGTATGGAAACCAACGACACTTATCGCAGCAAAGACTGGGGAAGGCTCTTTGGAATGATCTATGACCTAGGAGAGATCTCTTATTTCTCTTATGAGGCTTTCAAGCAGTTACAAGAGAGCAAGTCATCCAACTACTATACCGTTGCCCATACTACCACTCGCAATGTTGGGATCTTCTCCAATGCTTCTTATACCTTTCTAGATCGCTATACCTTGGATGGTATCCTCCGATACGATGGTACTAACAAATTCGGCGCCTCTCACTACATCCGATGGATGCCTACTTGGAACCTCGCCTTCTCTTGGAATGTGACCAAGGAGGCCTTCTTCCCTAAGAATACAGGAGCCCTTTCTCAGTTAGCCCTTAAGGCTTCCTTTGGGGTAATCCCTGAGAGCCCTAATGCGCCTACTTCCTTGGTGAAGATCATGGGGGATGTTCCTTGGCGTAGCAATACTCGTACCCGTGAAACAGCCCTTAAGATCAGTGAGCCAGCAAGTCATGACCTTACCTATGAGAAAAAACAAGAGCTGAACATAGGTGTACAAATGGGCTTTTTCCACAACCGCATCAATCTTGCCCTCGATGGCTATACCCGATACAACTATGACCTAATAGGCCGTGTGCCTACCCAAGGCCTCAGTGGAAATATTCTAAGAGTGGGCAATGTGGCTGAAATGAAATCCTACGGATTAGACCTGAGCCTACAGACCCAAAATATCAAGCTCAAGGACTTCTCTTGGACTACAACTCTTATCTATGCCAAGAATGAGAACAAAATTACCAAGCTCTATGTGGATGCTTCCATTTCCGATATGGTGCGCGGTAGTGGCTTCTCCAAGGAAGGCTATCCGGTAAGCTCCATCTTCTCTATTCCTTTCCGAGGGCTCAACAGCAACGGGCTTCCTACCTTTGCGGACTCCGATGGTAATACCACTGTCGATGGACTCCGCTTCGACCAGAGAGAGAACTTGGACTTCCTTACCTACTCCGGCACAACCATACCCACCGATGTGGGTAGCCTCGGTAACCTCTTTACTTATAAGGGACTTTCATTCAATGTATTGCTAACTTATTCCTTTGGCAATGTACTACGCCTACCTACCGCCTTTAAGGCCAATTATGACAATGATGCCTTAGCACTGCCTAAGGAATTTGCCAACCGCTGGATGCAGCCTGGTGATGAGCACCTTACCCAAATACCTGCGATTGCCTCCCCTTACCAAAGAGACCAAATGCCTAATCTGCAATATGCCTACACTGCTTACAATTATTCTGATGTACGCATTGCCAAAGGAGACTTCATCCGCCTGAAAGAAATCTCTATAGGCTATGATTTTGACAAAGATCTGCTTAAAAGCATGAAAATAAAGCGATTAGGAGTAAAACTACAAGCCACCAACCTCTTCTTACTCTATGCCGATAAGAAGCTCAATGGGGCAGATCCTGAATACTCTACCGCCACTACCTTTGTCCCCAATCCCAAGCAACTCACCTTTAGCTTGCGTGTAGGACTATAACCCTCTAATAACGATATTTTATGAAAAAAAATTACATAGCTTTGTTTGCCTTACTATTGCTTAGCTTAGTAGGGTGCAGCAAATTCTTAGACAAGAATCCGGACAGTCGTGTAGAACTGGATTCACCCGAGAAGATACAGAAACTCTTAGTCAATGCCTATCCGAATCGTACCGCGGCCGTAGTTACAGAGTTTTCCTCTGATAATATAGATGACATCGGGGAAAATAACCGTCGTACTATACCTTTTGTCAAAGAATTGGTCTATTGGGATCGAGACTTTCACGAATATGGTGCCCGTGATGGCTTGCGCAATCTTTGGAATGACAACTATTCCATGATCTATCATGCCAATATAGCCTTAGAGGCTATCGACCGCTTAGGTGGTAATACCCCTACCCTACAGGCTGCTCGTGGTGAAGCGCTCACCATACGTGCTTATGCCCATTTTGTATTGGTCAATCTTTTTGGCAAACACTATAATACCCAAACCAGTACCACTGACCCCGGTATTCCTTATATAGAGGAGCCTATCAATGACTTCCAAGCTCAAAGACCTCGCAATACGGTAGCCGATGTCTACCAACGTATCGAGCGAGACCTTACCCAAGGACTTGAGCTAATCAATGATAGTTATTACAAGGTGCCCAAATTACACTTTAACAAAAAGGCAGCACAGGCCTTCGCCGCACGCTTCTTCCTCTATTATCAAAAATGGGACAAAGCCGAACAGATGGCCACTGCTGTATTGGGAGAAACCCCTACCACACTGCGCAATTGGGCAGCCTTCCAACCTCTCTCTGGAGAAGACCCTCATGCTAAGGAATATACTCGTGATGATATCGATGCCAACCTCATGCTCGCTACGGTTAATACCAACGCCACCGCTTATATAGATGGGGCTTCTATCATAGGACGATTCAGCCACGGAGAGGCGATCTGTCTAAGAGAAACCTTCCGCAATGAGAAAAATATATGGAGGCCGAATAACTACAAGGACAAACCTTTTGAACGCTATCGTACTGAAATTAGCAAATATATCTATACCAAGTATCCTACTTATGTAGATAACCGATCTCAAATTGTCCTTTTCTCTACCGACGAAACCCTCTTGGTTCGTGCCGAGGCTCGTATCCTCCAACAGAAGTATGCAGAAGGGGTAGCCGACCTGAAGTTATTCACCAAAAACTACCTTACTTCAGGGCAAGAATTCAGTCAAGAAGATATCATCCGCCATTACAGCGATATTGCCTATAGCGAATATGATGAGCATTCCCTCTTAAGTCGAGCCACTCAGAAGAAAAGACTCTATCCCGACTTTGCTATAGATAGTACCCAAGAGAACCTACTTCACTTCCTCTTGCAGTGCCGTAGATTGCTCACCCTTGGCGAAGGGCTGCGCTGGTATGATATCCGCCGCTATGGTATCGAAATCTATCGACACCAACTCAACAGTGAGGGAACCGCTTATGTGAAAGCCGTACTCTCCAAAGATGACAAACGCCGCTCCCTCCCCCTTCCTGTAGAAGTAGTAGCGGCAGGAATGCAACAAAATGATCGATAAAAACAAAGCTTATGAATAAGATAAAATGGTACCTCCCTCTGCTGATTGCCTTCTCCTATATAGGCTGTAATAAGGATGAGCTGAACAAAGACAATCCTAACAAAGACAAAAGTGTAGTGGAATTCTCCTCTCCAGCAGAAAAGAAATTCCAAACAGACTTAGACCGATATATCATAGCAAAATTCACCCGTCCCTACAATGTGAATATGGTATATCGCTTCTCCGAAGACCATATCAGCCGCAATATGTTCCCCTATGTGGCTCCACCTTCTTCGGAAAAAGCCCTACAAATGGCTAACTTCCTCAAGTACATGTACTATGAGCCTTATACCATGTTCACCCCTACGGGCTTCCTACAGAACTATTCCCCTAAGGAATTGGTTTTCATAGGCTCTCGTGCTTTCTCCGACCGCGGTACGGCCTATAATGGACTGGCTACCAATGCTGTAAAGATAGAAATATTGGGGATCAATCATATGAATCCCAATACCAGCGACCCTACCGAGATCAAGAATATAGACAACCGAGTACTGAGACTGATCTATCACGAATCGTCTCACCTCTTAGAACAAGTGAAGGTAGTGCCTAAGGAATTTGAACAACTCTCCATAGCTGATTATAAAGGAGGGGGTTGGACTCGTGCTTGGCGCGGAGAGACCTACCTCAAGTCAGGCTTTATCAGTGCTTATGCCAGCGATAATATCCATGAGGATTTTGTGGAGACCATCGCCCGCTATATCATCTACTACCAAAAGAACCAATGTGACTGTCCGGCTGCGGATACAGCACATGATGCCAATGGTGATGGACTGGATGATACCGCTTACAACACTTGGAAAAGGGCTATATATCAAAAAGGATTCATCTGGGAAGAGGAACTCGAGAAAGCCAATGGAAAGAATAACACAGAGGCTACCTATACCGGAAAGCAAATCTTGGAACAGAAGATCTCTATGGTCAAGAACTACCTCCAAGGGGAATGGAATATTAACCTTGATGCCCTCCGCGATGAAATCCATAGGCGACATGCCCTCTTGCAAACCAAAGATTTTTCTCAATACGAATGGTAATTATGAAACAACAAACCTATATACTCCTTACTGCCCTCTTACTCTTAGGGGCTTGTGATCAAAAAGAAGATGCTGTCTATGGAAAGGATAGCAGCTATGTACAACGCACTAACGAAACCATTGACAGATATGTCTCCACACTTGAGAACGCCCCCAATGGCTGGCTATTGACCCTCTATGCGGGAGGAAATCAGTCTTATGGTGGATACAATGTATTGGTGTCCTTCGCCCAAGGAAAGGTAACTGCTGTCTCCGAAGTGGTGCCAGAGGCAGATACCTCCGATTTCTCCCTCCTCTTTGGCGAGAAAACCATTCTCTCTTTCGATACTTACAATAAGGTATTACACTACTTTGTAGAACCATCCTTCCTTTTCCCTCATGGAAAGGAAGGGGACAACCAGTTCGAATTGCAGTCCTACCAGGATGGGGTATTCACCCTTCGTGGTAAGCGTTCCAACAACTTAGTCACCCTCAGCCGCTTCGAAGGGGATAGAACTGCCTATTTAGAAAAAATACGTGAGCGCGCTTCTCGCTTGAAGTCTGTTGGTATTGCTCCAATGACCATTAACGAAAAACAAGTTCAGCTTACCCTCCACCCTACACTTCATCAGCTAAGCCTAACTGTAGAGGGGAACACTCAAAAGGTGGCCTATGCTTATAGCGATCGAGGACTAAAGCTCTATGAACCCACTACCATAGCAGGTTATACCTTTACCGAACTGGCCTTCTCGGAGGACTACCAAGAGCTCTCCACCATCGATGGTAATTATAGGAGTGCCCTTAGCTATACCCTACCCTACGACCTTAATACCCGCTCGCTTTGGTTCTATCTTACCGCTGATGACTGCTCGGCTAATACCACCTTTACCCGACTATTTGACCAGTATAAGAACTTTTCTTATGATGGCTACTCCTATAGTGCCAACCCGAGAGTACGTATAGGCTCCGTCTCCAATGAGCGCTCTATTGCCTTTAGCTTCTATCAAGGGACTGATGCCAAAACCCGCTATACCTTGGACTTCCTTCCTGTAGCAGGACATCCCAATCAGGTGAATATTGTAGAAGGAGTGCGTAGTCTCAACTGGAATGTGTTTGCCAACCTATATCCCATCGTAGAGGCTCTTATCCGATATGCTCCCTACGAGGTCATCGATGTGAACCAAGATGGCTCCCAATACCGATGGGTAAGTACCAAGGATGGCCAAATAAGCTTTCTCACTACCCCTAACCAACCTCGCTTACCGTACAACTTCACTAACAAACGTACCTCCATCAACTTCACTACCAACTACGTTTGTGATGCTATGCTAACGGCCTATAATAGCATAAAGCGACGTACCCGTACCGTGAACAACGTTAGGGTGAGAGAGGATCTTAATCCATTGGTATATTTTGGAAAACAAGATAATAATTCAGGTTTTTCCTTCCGTATTACTCGTACCCCTACCTCTGGAGGTCGAGGTACCAATGTGAATGTTGTCCTCAATATGGATTACCTCGGGGTAGCTTGTGCTACCAACCAATTAAATATGGTAGAGAAGAGCAATATTGACCAAAACACCAATTGGAAGTACTACCCCTATTTGGCACCTTTGGTAGAAATTTTCACCAACAATGCTCCCTATATCATGTATGATTATAATAATGGTTACATAGGTTGGGTTAGCGCCAAGAATCCTGACATCTGGTTCTATACAAGAGAACAATAATAGTGACAAATAACAAGTGACGAGTGACTAATCCCTTAGTGGTTATTAGTCACTCGTCACTTCTCTTTTTATTAGGCACTAGTATTGGTCACTAGAGTCTATTACCATATTTTTACGCGGTCTTCTGGCCTGCGATAGAGTTTATCACCTTCTTTTACATCAAAGGCTTTGTACCAAGCCTCTACATTGGTCAGAGGAGCAAAAGCACGGAAATAGCCTGGGGTATGAGGGTCTGTCTTTACCTGATTGATCATATACTGATCCGTAGAGAGCGTACGCCATACGGTTGCCCAAGAGAGGAAGAAACGTTGATCTTGGTTATACCCACTGATATCAGCTACAGCACCATGGTCTTTGAGATATAACTGGAGCGCATCAAAGGCAATATTCACCCCTCCGAGGTCAGCGATATTTTCCCCATTGGTAAAGGTGCCATTGACGAAGATACCCTTCACAGGTTCATATTTGTCGAACTGAGCCGCCAAGGCTTTGGTTACCTTATCAAAGTTCTCTTTATCGGCAGGAGTCCACCAGTTTTGTAGGTTTCCATCCGCATCAAATTGGGCACCACTATCATCAAAGCCGTGGGTCATCTCATGGCCGATTACCGCTCCTATACCTCCGAAATTCACCGCAGGATCGGCCTCAAAGCTGAAGAATGGCGCTTGCAGAATAGCCGCAGGGAACACGATTTCGTTATAGAGCGGATTGTAATAGGCATTCACTGTCTGTGGGGTCATTTCCCATTTGGTTTTATCCACAGGCTTACCCACTTTGTCTAACTCTTTTTGATAAGCCCACTGGGTTACCTTCACTAAATTATCAAAGAGCGAAGCATCGGCAGAAAGGGTCAGCTTAGAGTAATCCTCCCACTTATCTGGATAGCCTACTTTTACCGTGAAAGTACCAAGCTTATGGAGTGCTTTCTCCTTGGTCTCATCACTCATCCAAGTAACGTTCTTGATATGCTCGGCGAAACTTTTCTTAAGATAATCCACCAGTGTTACCATTTCTTCTTTGGCCTTAGCAGGGAAATACTTCTCTACATAGAGCTTCCCGAAAGCCTCCCCTACAACTCCATTGATCAAGGAAAGGGCACGCTTATTCATGGGGCGTTGTTCCTGCTGTCCATTGAGGTACTTGCTATAGAAGTTGAAGGAAAGTTCGTCCAAAGCTCCGTTAAGATTTTCTGCATTACTTGCCACTAAGTTATAACGGAGATAATCCTTAAGTAAAGAAAGGTTCTTCTCATTGACAAACTTGTCATATTCTTTGTACAAACGTATTTCCCCTACAATTACCTTATCAATATTCACACCCACTTTTTGGAGCAAGGCAGGAAGATGAAGGTTTTTTACCAATTTGGAGAGTTCCGCCATGGTCTGTGGGTTGTAGCTAAGATTGGGATCGCGATCTTCCTCATTGGTAAGCATGAGTTTGGCCAAATCCTTTTCAAAAGCGACCTGTTTTTGAGCCTTTTCATCAGCAGCGGGGTCACCAAGGAGCTTGAAAATATCGGCTACAAAGAGCTGATACTTATTAATAGCTTCGGTATTGCTTTCGCTTTGCTTTTGGTAGTAATCACGACCAAGCCCTAAGCCAAAATTACTCAAATATACTGCATTTTGGTTAGAATCCTTCATATCAGCATAGACCCCCCAGCCACAGATAGGGTTTGCTCCCAGTGGAGTCACCTCTTCCAAATAAGCCTGTAAGTCGGCCAAGGTCTTGATAGCTTCAATCTTCTTCAAATAAGGCTGAAGCGGCTCCAATCCTGCCTTATTACGGGCATCCATATTCATATAGGTTTTGTAAATAGCTTGGATCTTCTGTCCTTCGGAACCATCGGGATAGCTTTCCTTAAGGAGGTTATCCAAAAGGGAGAGGCACTGCTCATCGGTTTCCTCACGGAGCATATAGAAGGTACCCCAAGAGGGTTTGTCGGCTGGGATTTTAGCGGTTTTCATCCACCCTCCATTGACATAGCTATAGAAATCATCTTGCGGGCGCACAGAGGTATCCATTGCCGAGAGATCAAGTCCTTTGTCAGTTGTTTCTGCTTTCATGTCGTTCTTTTTAGTAGGATTGCCACAAGCCACCATTAGGGCTAGGCAGGAATACAAGTGAATTTTATTCATATGCTATTAAGTTTTGAGTTGTTAGTTTTGAGTTCTTCTATTAACTGAAAAGTTCTGAATGCGAACCTAATCGTTCCAATACAATTACCATTTCTTCATCATCTTGTTGCCATATAAGGAGTAAATCTCCCTCTATATGACACTCTAAGCATCCCTGATATTGTCCTATCAACATGTGTGGTTTCATCTTCTTAGGAATCTCAGAGACTCCTCCCTTTTCTAATAGTTTTACAACAGCTAATATCTTTTCAATTTTATTAGGTTGTTTTTTAAATTTCTTGAGTTCTTTTTTAAATATTGTAGCATAATATAATTCATACAAATGCTCTTCTTGTTCTTCTATATCATTCATCTTCTGACAATATTTCATTGAACAATTCTTCAGCACTTTTATGCCCCTTTATAAGACCCTTTTTGTGTTTTTCAATCAATTTTTTCCCCTCTTCTATAGCCTCTATAGTTTCTTTATTAGGTATAGCCTTTTCTATGGGGTAAGTTCTTTGGGTATCTACTACAGTCATTTTAACCCTAAACTTCTCAAAAAGGGCTTGAAATAGGGGAATATCCACATTGTCAATCGTTGCTTGTATCGTTGTTGTCGCCATAATTTCTTGTTTTAAAGAGCAAAATTACAAAGAAAGTTTAAAATAAAAAAGTTAAATCATAATTATCTTTTCAATCTTTCTATCCAATCATTAAAATGTTTTCTATTCCTCTTCGCCCGAGAATTGGCTATCAATCATATGGTCAAATTCTTCTATATAAAAATCTTGAAAGTAAACCTCTCCAAAGTCTTTCGTTGTAAGTTGTACTTCCTTTTTAGCCCCTTGTTCTCCTCTGCTTAGGTCAATATACCCATAGCGATGGAGAAAGAAATCATTTGCATGTTTGTTGTACTTGAAGGTGATATAGGCCTCCGCCGGAAAATTGTCTCCCTTGAACTCCAAGGTAAAGTATTCCCTTTTGCAGACGATTTGGTGAAGTGGCCAGTCCTTATAACAAAAATCAGGTGCTATCAGGAGCTTATACTTATGTTCTCCTTCCTGACTAAGAAGCAATACGACCTTTCTAATTGCATTAGGACTATCCTCTTGTTCGACAAAGGAAAAGAGGTGATCTGGCTTACCATCCCCATTGAGGTCACAACCATAGAGCCGTTGTTCTAAGTCATATGCTCCCAAGCGAATGATTCTCTTGGATAGTTCTTTGAGGTTATCCACTTGACAGATATCCTTGTAAGGGGCAATGATGCCCAACATATATTCTGTTTGGTTGATCACAAGGTTTCCGACTTCTTCTCTTGTAGTAGCGGAGAAAGTGGCTCCTTTGCTCCATACGCCATCTTTGAGCAAATAGGTTACCTCCTTAAAAGGAAGATAGACAGAACCCTTCTCAGGATTGGCCTTTTCTCCTTTTTCTCCTGTAAAGTATTGGTTGTCTATAGCCGAGATATATACATCAAAATAGCGAGCGATTTCCTCAGGAGTGAGCTTATGTATCGCTGGAGTGAGGTGCTCACTCAGTAGTAACTGGTCATAGGTAAAAAATCTCAAAATATAGGGATTGAACTCTATGGTCTTGGGGAGTAGAGAAATGTCCACCCTCCCAAAGACAGGATCCAGACGTGCGGCGGTATCTACAACACTGCCACTATAGAAAAATCCGCTATCAGGGTCTTCATGAGAGGTATAGGGTACTCTTTTGAGGAGTTCATAGAGCTTTGCTTCTATCTCTGGGCTCATAGGCTGCTCAGTGATAGGAGTTGTTTGCTTGCAGGCAAAAAGCCCCAAGGCTAAAAGGATAAGGAATATCTTTTTCATAGGGGTTAGGGAAGTAACTATTCATTTTTCACTATTCACTTTTCGCTCCTTTATAAGGGTTAGGGCGATAGCCGTCCATCAGGGAGTCATTCTCCATGATAAAGGGAATCGCATTGGGTTGCTCCCATTCCACATCGTAGCGGTTCATCAGGTAATCGCTTAGCTCAGTACGGTTGGCAAAGATAATGGCTTGGTAGGGTTCTTGGAAAGCGAGTTTTTCCACAAAGAGCAGCTTACCTTCGAAGGGGACCAATACCCCCACATGCCCCACAAAAATCATATTCTCCTCAGGGGTGATTTGAGAATGAAAAACAGCCGAGATAAGCGATGCCTTGGTAGGGTCGTCCTTATAGCGGAAAGTGATACCACGCTCCCTCCATGCACGTTGCATGGCTTGCAAATGGATATGGATATCCTTGGTATTGGTGGTAGGCACTTCGGTAAAGAGCGCAAAAAAGTCGTTTTCCTCGGCTGGGGTAAAGAGCTTTTTAGGAGCATTGCGCAAAGACTCACGGTCTATAAAGAGCACCTCATCTTCTCCCTTGCTGGCAAACTTCTTATCGGGAAAAGCGATCAAATCACGCAAAAGGGTAAAGGAAGTCAAGCGGCAATTATACCCCTGAAAGGTAGAGTATTTGGCCATCCAGTCGGTTTGTATAGCTACCTCATCATACTTGGGCAGGAGGCTATCAATGGTTACAAAGCCCTCTGGGACAAGGTTTGCTTTCGCTCCAGCGGTTTGGTTGAAGAGTGCTACACTCTCCAAGAAAGCGGAAGCATTAGAAGCAGATATGCCAGCTGCTATAAGGGCTTGCTGCACTTTTTCTTGAGTAGGTGTATCCACTAAGTTAGAGTAGGTCAGCGTTGGGACGGCTTTTTCTTGAGCCACTTGTGGCGTTTCCGCCGCTGCTGTAGTGGGGGCTTTCTTTTCTTGGCAGGCTATAGCCGCCAAAGAAAGTAGGGTCAATACAATTTTTCTCATTTTTATCATCTATTTTTTATACTTTTGGAGGCAAATTGCCTCACTTACCTAATATGCTACGACTCAACTAACTCCAAAAACTTTGGTGGTACCTTATCCGTGAGCCATACTCCATTGGCAGAGAGATAGAAAGTAAAACCTTCATTATACATTGCCATTGTATTTACTTTAAAAATTATAGGGCTGCCATGTCGGCTCCCTACCTTAGTGGCTGTTTCTATATCATTGCTAAGGTGTACATACTGGCGTGTTTGCTTTTGGAGTCCGCTTTTGAGAATGCTCTCTACAAACCTGCTGGCAGTACCGTGGTACAAACATTCGGGGGGTATTTGGGGTAGTAATTCTAACTCTACAGCAATCGAATGTCCCTGATTGGCGCGTATTTTTGTGTTATCCTCGCTAAAAGCATACCGCTGTTTGTTATCTGTAGCGACGATTTCTTCCAACATTTTAAGGCTGAACACTGGGAATTTACGCTTCATATGCTTAATGAGTATATTTACCTCAGCCCAACCATGCGCATCGAGGGTAATACCAATTGCCTCAGGGTGGTGTCGCAATACCAAACTGAGGAACTTGCTCTCTTTTTTATACTTTTCTTCTTTAGACATTATTCTATGTTTTGCGCGCTTTGCGGGATTTTTGCACGCTTTTTGCGCGCTTTTCAGGCTCTTTTGCACGCTTTTTTAGTTATATTTTAACATGTAAGATGTATTTACACTAACCCCTAATATCCTTTAAACAAACACCAATCCTATTTTCTGTAAGTAATAGTTCTTCCCTACTTGCTCCTTTGCTTTGTCGGAAATCCAAAAATCAGGTTTGAGCAATTGCACTGCTTGACTGTTACAAACTCATAATCATCTCTACTGAAAACCATTTCAAACTCCTCAGGAGTGATTACAAAATTAAAACTTTTGTGTCAAGTGTTTGCAAAATACATAATTCAACGATTAATGACTCTAATATTTGTTGTATAATTCTCATTTGGTAGGGTAAATCACCTGTGTTTTCTCTTTACCATAGCTGTCAAACTCTTTTGAAATATAAAAAGCCTTTATCTTAGATACTATCAATTGGTCATTCTCAGCTACCAAATAAATATCATAGCGATGAAATCCCCCTGCTGATGTCCATAAAACATTCTCAAAGGATAGCTTTATCAGGGTTTCTTTTTTCTTTTTCTGATATCTTACCTTGTAGGGAATCATCATCTCAGTACCCAGCTCTACAAAGGTAGTATCAATAATGATAGATTTCCCATTGAATTGAATTTCAATATCCTCTAAGGGCTTCAACTTCTTTTCTAAAGCCTTTGTAACACTACATTTGGGATCATTGTCAAAGATTAAATCAGAATGACTGAAGATTTTCAGCTCATCATTCAAGAGCTTTTTCTCTGTCATTATAAACGCTTTATGATGTGCCTTATAGTCCTCAATACAATAATCTTTGTAGTTTTCATCAGGAATAAAAACAGCACAATAGTCTAATTTACTTTGTATAGTTTGAGATTTACCACACAAAGTTATAGCTAAAAAAATTAATAAAAGAACTGTTTTCATTATATCACCTTTAATCTAAAACTGGATTACTGCATATCTTTTTGAAGTGTATAAACCAGGACTGTATGTCGCTCCCCTATTAGTGGAAACAAGAAATCTTCAAGGGTATGATGATAGCGAAAACCACATTTTTCAATGACCCGCTGTGAGGTTATATTTTCCTTGTATATACCCGCCCACAACTGAGTAAGAGACAACTCCTCAAAGGCATAGCGTATAATTTGTAATGCAGCTTCTGTCATATACCCTTTGCCCCAAAAGTCTTCTCCTAACCAATAACCTATTTCGGCTTCATTTTCACCTACAGAGAGCCTACTTTCTCCTTGAAAAAGTAGGCTTTCTCGTTGAAAAAGCAAGCTGATACTCCCTATAAGGGTGTTATCAGATAGGCAAATAGCGAAAGAGTGAGGTTTGCGAAGTACGTTTTCAATAATCTCTCGGCTCTCTTCTACACTTTTGTGGGGCATCCAACCACACCGCTTGCCTATAATAGGGTTATGTGCTTGTGTATATAGCGCCTGGGCATCGGAAACTTCCCAAGGACGAAGCAAAAGACTTGTCGTGTGAAGTGTTTTCATTACCTTATCTTACTCTTAAGCTCTACCAGCATTTTGATTTGCTCCTTCACCGAAGGACTTTCGGGAAGTTTTTTCTTTTGAGCAATCCCTTCGTCTATGACTTTCCAAAGAGTTTGTTTGGCTTGGGGGTCATTTTCGTCTTGGGTAAAGTCATTGAAGGAGGTTTGCACAAGTCGTACGAGCCTTTTATCATCCAAGCTCATTGCCCATAGATAGGTTTTCTTGAAATCAGCAGCTCTTTGAGGCTCTTCTTTTTCGATAAAAGGATAGTTGACAACATAAGGTATCAGCAAAGGAAGGAATTTGTCCATTTTATTATCGGTAATCACTCCCGTTAGTCCTAAGAGCTGATCGGCTTCAAGATCGTAGGGATCGGCTTTTTCCAAGAATGACTTAGCACGCTTAGGGTTGGTGCGGGATATTCCCTCGAGTGCGGCATTCTTAATAGCTCCTGAGGGAACGGTCAGTGCCTTTTCATAGAGGGAGATATAGCGCTTGTCCTCTTGGCCATTCAGAACCCAAATAGCAGCTGCACGAACAAGGTTTTCCGGATCAGAAGTAGCCATTTTCTCCACCTGAGCCAAATCTTTTTTGGTAAGCTGGTAGCCTTCGAGAAATTCCAAAGCAATCTTACGTATCATAAAATAAGGATCTTTGAGGGCAGCCATGATCACCTCTTTTCCTTGGCCTACCTCCTGTGAGATGATGGCCTCCAGGCGACTTTTTAGATCAGGGGCATACTGTACTTGGTGGAGGTATTCCTTGGTAGTTTTAGGATACTGTTCCTGCATCACGATCACTCCTTCGGGATTGATATTAACCAAGACAGGAGCTTTATTTTCAGAGAAGGTAAAGACATTTTCCTGTTGTGCCCTAACCCATACGGTATGGCGAGTAGGCTTATTATCCTGATAGATGTCAATATCCAAGGGGAATTGGAAGTAGAGATCTTCACCTTGGAGCTGGGTGAGCTTTACCACAAGTTGCTTTTTGGCTGCGTTGTACTCTTTTTCTACTTTCACTGTAGGGTTCCCATGACCAAAATACCACTGGTCAAAGAACCAACTAAGGTCTTTACCACTTATCTTCTCCCAGGAAAGGCGCAGCTGATGGGCTTCCCCTGTACTATATTCATGAGCCTTGAGATAGTCGGTAATTCCCTGGAAGAATGCCGCATCGCCGAGATAGCGACGGAGCATATGCAGAATAGCCCCTCCCTTGTTATAGGAAACCGCATCGAACATATCATCGGTGAGGAGGTAGTCAAAGCGCACTAAGTTTTTCTTGAAATCATCTGGGCGCTTGTGATAGTCCTGAGTGTCGTTCAGCAGGTGATAATCTGCCGCATCCTTCCCCTGCTTATGGGCGATCCATAGGTATTCACTATAGTTGGCAAAGGATTCATTTACAGTAAGGTTTGCCCAGCTCTCGGCAGTAACCAAATCACCGAACCAGTGATGTGCCAGCTCATGGGCGATGATGTAATCCCAATAATTTTGGTCATTGAGGTATTCTTCACCTTGATAGGCACTTTCAGAATGGCTCACCGCTGTGGTATTCTCCATTGCTCCTGAGACGAAGTCACGTACCACGATTTGTGCATACTTTGCCCAAGGATAGTCATAGCCGAAGCGTTCGGAGAAGAAGGTGAGCATCTCTGGAGTATTCCCGAAGAGCCTTTTGGCAAGAGGGGCATATTCCTTCTCTACATAGTATTCCACAGGCACCTTACCACGCCAAGGAGTGTCCTTGACTACGGCAAACTCACCCGCTCCCATGAAGAAGAGATAAGGGGCATGAGGCTTGTCCATTACCCAGTGGTCGGTACGTAAGTCGCCTTTTTTCTGAGAGCTTTTAAGTAGCCCATTGGAAAGGGTCACAAAGCTATCTGGCACAGTCATCTCGATCTCTTGGGTTGTTTTCTGGTTGGGCTTATCTATAGTAGGGAACCAGCAGGAGGAGCTTTCGGATTCTCCTTGAGTCCATACTTGGCGCATAGGTCCTTGAGGATTGTTTTCGGGATTGATAAAATAAAGTCCCTTGGTATCGGTGATGGCTCGTCCCCCCTTATCTGAGACCTTTTCAGGCTGAGCTGTATATTTTATATAAACGGTGTAATCTTCCCCCCTCTGGTAAGTTTTGGGGAGCTTAATTCGTAGTATATCTTCCTTATAGCTGAAAGGGAGGGCTTGCTGCTTGCCCTGCTCTTGGAGTGCTACCTTGTGAATGAGCATCGCCTTGGCATCGAGAACGAGGCTATCAGAAGGATAGAAGAATGGAGCGGCTGTGAGCCACTCTTCTCCGGCGAGGGTTTGCTTGGCAAAATCAAAACTCACCCTGAGTTTGGTATGCTTCAGAGCAGTTTTCTTTTCAGAGGTAGCCCGATAGAAGGTTCTACCTGAGGTGTCGGTTTGTGCGTAGGTATAGCCTGTAGCTATCAAGCTCAACGCTAATAGGAATATTCTTTTCAATGGTCAATGGTTAATGGTTCATAATTAGTAAAAAGTGAAGAGCGACTGTTCACTCTTCACTTTTCGTTTTTTATTACTTAATCGTGAAGTTAAGTCCTTTGTGTTCGCCTATACCATAATAGTGCTTGAAGTTATAGATCAGTGGTTCCCATTGGAGTGGATTGATCTTATTTCCTTCCATCACCAAGTGATCCTGGGCATGCACCTGTACTATTTCCAACTCTACAAGTACATAGCCATTACGGTCGTTGACATTGACTACCTTAGCTTCTGCTTGGATAGGGCATTCAGCCACACGAGGGGGGCGTACCTTATCGGAGGCAAGTGGAGTGAAGCCACCAAGGGCAAACTTGTCATCAGTATGGGTGTATTTGGCCGCCTTCTGTGCAGGTACAGGATCTTTGGCTGTATAGGGCGCAATTTTCTCCACCTGCTCCCACATGGAGGCGTTAGGCAAGTTTAGCACTACCTCTGGCACTGCCATCACATTTTCATAGGCTTGATTGAGCTTTACCAAGGCGATCACTGCATTGGTACCCAAGGTAAAAGTACAGCTAATGGGAGTGACATCTGCCTTTCCCTTTTCATCTATAGTACTGAGTAACACTACTGGAAACCCATAATAAAACATGTTTGGTAAAAATGATTGCATATGATTAAAATTTTAATTTAGGACACAAAGGTACGAAATTAATAACAAGTGACAAGCGAGTAATGCTTTTTTTGTGTTTAGTCACTCCTCTTTAGCCCCTATCACCATATTTTCACTCTTTCAGCTGGTTTCTTATAGAGCTTGTCGCCTTCTTTTACGTCAAAGGCTTTGTACCAGGCATCCACATTGAGCAGTGGCGCATAGGCGCGGATAAACTGGGGAGTATGGGGATCGGTCTTCACCTGATTGATCAGGTGTTTTTCCTTCGCTATAGCTCTCCAAACCGTTGCCCAAGAGAGAAAAAAGCGTTGGTCTTGGGTATAACCACTGATTTTTCCTACCTTTCCATGTTCTTTGAGGTACAGTTGTAGGGCATCATAAGCAATATTAACGCCTCCGAGGTCTGCTATATTCTCACCATTGGTAAAAGTACCATTAACGAAATGTCCTTTCACAGGTTCGTATTTGTCAAACTGAGCAGCCAAGGCCTGGGTTACCTTTTTAAAGTTCTCTTTATCCTGAGCAGTCCACCAGTTTTTCAGGTTGCCATCCCCATCGTATTCAGCACCGCTATCATCGAAACCGTGGCTCATCTCATGACCAATTACCGCGCCTATTCCTCCGAAGTTGACCGCAGGATCGGCCTCAAAGCTAAAGAAAGGCGATTGGAGGATGGCCGCAGGGAAGACAATCTCATTATTCATAGGACTGTAATAAGCATTGACTGTCTGAGGGGTCATTCTCCAGCGGGATTTGTCTACTTTTTGACCTACTTCTTCCAATTGTTTTTGGTAGCGCCAAGCACGTATCTGGCTGATATTCTCATAGTAAGAAACCTCTGAAGCAGGCCTTACCACAAGGCGTGAGTAGTCCTGCCACTTATCAGGATAACCTACTTTGAGACCAAATTTGCCGAGCTTAGCCAAGGCCTTTTCTTTAGTCACTGGAGACATCCAAGAGAGCGCTTTGATATGTTGGGCAAAGCTGCGCTTAAGGTAATCGATCAGTACCAACATTTCTTCCTTAGCCTTGGCAGGGAAGTATTTTTCTACATATAGCTTACCGAAGGCCTCTCCCAGAAGTCCATTGATCACCCCTAAGGCGCGCTTATCCATCGGCCGTTGTTGCTGCTGACCGCGAAGGTATTTGCTAAAGAAATCAAAGGCCAATTTATCTAAGTTTTGGTCAAGAGTATGGGTATTCTGAGAAAGCAGTTGTATCTTGAGGTAATCCTTAAGCAAAGGAAGATTGGCCTCTGTGAGGAACTGGTCATACTGCTGATAGAGGCGCCACTCCCCTATGATCACCTTATCGGTATGCACCCCAACATTTTGTAAATAGGCCGGTAGGTCTAAGTTTTTGACCAATGCTTTTAGCTCGGCCATGGTCTTGGGGTGATAGCTGCTATTGGGATTGCGTTTTTCCTCATTGGTCAGCATCAGTCGGGCTACACTACGCTCAAAATCCACCAATTGCTTGGCTTTTTCTTGGGGCTGAGTTTCTTTGAGCAGGGTAAAGAGGGTAGTTATATACTCCTGATACTTAGCGAGGGCTTCACTATTGCTTTTGCTTTCTTTTTGATAGTAATCGCGCCCCATCCCCAGAGAGAATCCTCCTAAATAGACAGCATTCATTTGGGAATTTTTCTTATCAGCAGACACACCCCAATCACAGATGGGGTTGCTCCCCTCTGGAGTCGTTTTTTCTAAGTATTTTTGTAGGTCGGCAAGGCTTCTGATCTGGTCTATTGCTTGTAATCTTCCCTGTAACGGGGAGAGTCCTTCGCGGTTACGCTTATCCCAATCAAGGAAGGTTTCGTATAGGTCTTTTATCTGCTGACCTTCGGAGCCTTGAGGGTAAGATTCTTTTAGCAGTTGTGCTAGGAGTACCAAGCAATCCTCATCGGTTTTTTCGCGGAGCATATTGAAAGACCCCCAAGAGGATTTGTCGGCTGGAATCTGGGCGGTTTTCATCCAGCCCCCATTGGCAAAGGTATAGAAATCGTCCTGTGGGCGTACGGAGGTATCCATAGCCGAGAGGTCAAGCCCCCGCTCCACGGGCTCATTCTTCTTGGAAGAGTGCGTGCCACAGGAGGCAGCAAGGGCTACTGTAGCTAATAAATAGATTTTTTTCATTTTCTTGTTGTTTTTTAATTATTTAGGCAAATTGTCTTTTTGTTCTTACTGTTGGCACGAATAGTTATGACTCCCTTACTGTTGGCTACTAATGATTCTAAGTGCCTTATCTATAGTGGTGATTTGGTCAAAGGTAATGATGAGCCTTAGCCCATTGCGGGTCTCCTTTTCGGTAAGATGACACTTATCTGTATTGCGCTGTACGAAATCCAATACCCGCTGGAAAGCTCCACTTTGGTAGAACTTACTCTGCTGGTCAGCAATAAAGTAGCCTATCATTTTGCCTTGCTTCATTACCAAGCGCTCTATCCCCATCTGGGTAGCCAGCCACTTGATACGCACCGAGTTGAGCAGGTCTTTAGCCTGAGGGGGTAAGGGGCCAAAGCGGTCAGTAAGTCGATACTCATACTGGGCGAGTTCGGCCTCGTTCTTGAGGTTGCTCAGCTCATTGTATAGGTTGAGGCGCTCGGTGATATTGTTGATATAGTTATCCGGAAAGAGCAGCTCGAAATCACTATCTATCTGGGTGTCTGTCAGGTAGACAGGCTCTTGGTGGGTATCGGTATAGAGGTCGGCGAACTCGTTTTCTTTGAGCTCCGTAACGGCCTCTTGGAGTATCTTCTGATAAGCATCGAAGCCTATATCGTTGATAAATCCACTCTGCTCGCCCCCGAGTAGGTCTCCAGCCCCGCGTATCTCCAAGTCTTTCATAGCAATATGGATACCACTTCCCAAATCAGTGAATTGGGCAATAGCCTGCATACGCTTGCGCGCATCCTCCGGCAAGTCTGAGAGGTTAGGGGTGATAAAGTAGCAAAAAGCCTTCTTGTTGCTGCGCCCTACCCTACCACGCATTTGGTGCAGGTCGGAAAGACCAAAGTATTGGGCGTTGTGGATAAAGATGGTATTGGCATTGGGCACATCCAAGCCGCTTTCTATAATGGTCGTGGAAACCAAGATGTCGTAGTCCCCGTTGATAAAGGCGAGCATCACCTCCTCTAGGTCTTTCCCATCCATCTGCCCATGACCGATACCGATACGGGCATCGGGTACTAAGCGCTGGATCATTCCGGCCACTTCCCTGATATTCTCCACACGATTATGGATAAAGAAGACTTGTCCGCCACGCTGTAGCTCATAGGCAATTCCATCGCGTATCACCTCCTCGTTGAAGGTGATAATCTGGCTATCAATAGGATAACGATTAGGCGGCGGGGTAGTAATGACCGAAAGGTCTCGGGCAGCCATCAGGCTGAACTGTAAGGTTCGCGGAATTGGGGTCGCCGTAAGGGTCAGTACATCTATGTTCTCCCGCAGGGTCTTGAGCTTGTCCTTCACCGCTACTCCAAACTTCTGTTCCTCATCAATTACCAGCAAGCCTAAGTTCTTATATTTCACCTTTTCATTGACAATCTGGTGGGTACCAATGAGGATATCCACCTTGCCCTGAGCCAGGTCGGCCAATATCTGGTTTTTCTCCTTGGTGGTACGGAAACGATTGAGGTATTCTACCCTAACAGGTAACCCCTTGAGGCGCTGAGAGAAAGTCTGATAATGTTGGAATGCCAAGATGGTCGTAGGCACGAGCACCGCCACCTGCTTGCTGTTGTCCACAGCCTTGAAAGCCGCACGGATGGCCACTTCCGTCTTTCCGAAGCCTACATCGCCACAGACAAGCCTGTCCATAGGGCGCGCACTCTCCATATCCTGTTTTACCTCCAAGGTTGCCTTGCTCTGATCGGGCGTATCCTCATAGATAAAGGAGGCCTCGAGCTCCTTCTGTAGAAACGAATCTGGGGCAAAGGCATAACCCACCGCTTCTCGGCGCTTGGCATAGAGCTGGATGAGATTGAAGGCAATTTGCTTGACCCTTGCCTTGGTCTTCTGTTTGAGGGCTTTCCAGGCCGAACTACCCAACTTATAGAGCTTAGGGGCTGCTCCATCTTTGCCGTTGTATTTACTGATTTTGTGTAGGGAATGGATACTGACATAGAGCACATCTCTGTCTCCATAGATAAGCTTGATAGCCTCCTGCTGCTTGCCGTCTATGTCTATCTTTTGTAGGCCGGCAAACTTACCTATCCCATGGTCAATATGGGTGACATAGTCCCCTATGGTGAGTTGCTGCAATTCCTTGAGGGTGATGGCCTGTTTCTTGGCATAGCCATTGCGGATATTAAACTTATGGTAGCGCTCCAATATTTGATGGTCGGTATAGCAGTTGATTTTGCTTTCCGTATCCGAAAAACCTTCAGAGAGGGAGAGCTCAATCAGGCTACAAGGCACCTCTTGATGCAGTTCCTCGAAGATATCCAAGAAGCGCTGGGCTTGCTGTTCGCTTACACAACAGATATAATTGGTATAGCCCTCCTTATATTTTTCTTGGAAGTGCTCAATGAGTAGTTCAAAACGCTTGTTGAACGAAGGCTGGGGGCGCAAGGCAAAATCCACCTCCTGCCCCTCTTCCTGCCCTGGTGTATAGGGGTTGATTTTTACCAAATGGCGACCAAGTAGCTCCCTGGTGGTCTCCGATGCAGTCGCAAAAAGCGCCTCTGGAGGCAGGTGCGCGATCTCTCCTTGGAGCGCCTCGAAAGCCTCTTGTGCCTTCTGGTACATACGCTCCCACTTAGGAGCGAAAAGTTCAAAATCTTGGGCGAAAACAATCGTGTTTTCAGGCAAAAGCGACAAAAAAGAAGTCCGCTGTTCTCCTGCCAATTTGTTTTCTATATTAGGAATGATCACAATAGAAGGCACCTGCTGTAGGGAGAGCTGGCTCTCTACATCAAAAGTACGAATGCTCTCCACCGTATCGGAGAAAAACTCGATGCGATAAGGGGTATCGTTGGAGAAGGAAAAGACATCCACTATCCCCCCTCGTACGGAGAACTCCCCTGGCTCACTTACAAAATCTACCCTATGGAATTGATATTCGAAGAGGGTCTCGTTGAGCACATCCAAAGAGAGGTGTTCGCCTCGCTTAAGGGTCAAGGTATTTTTGTCCAACTGTTGGCGAGTGAGTACCTTCTCGAAAAGGGCTTCGCTATAAGATACCACCACCTTCACCCCTTGCTCAAGGCGTGAGAGAACCTCCGCCCTTAGAAGGACATTGGCATTGTCCGTCTCCTCCGTTTGGTAAGGACGCCGATAGCTACTGGGAAAGAAAAGCACCTGCTCTTGCCCCAGAAGTAGTTCCAAGTCATTGAGCAGATAGGCAGCCTTCTCCCTATCATCCCCTATAAAGAGAAGCGTACGACCGGTTTGCTTAAAGAGATCCGCCAGGACAAATGATAGTCCCGAGCCTATAAGTCCCTTAGTATAACAAGGTGTCTTTTCTTTAATATATTGTAATAACTTCAGGTAAGGCTTTCCTTGTAAAAAAGAAGAAAGCAATAGTTCTTTACTCATTATTTTTCTCTATCTTCACTTCTAATTTCTTAGAGTGTGGCAAAAGTACGACTTTTTAGTGAATAGTGAAAAGTGAATAGTGAAAAATTACCTCCCTTTCATTTTTCACACTTCACTTTTACCTAATTTAAACTAACTATAAATTACAATATTTTCTCTGTTTTAGTTGTGAAAAAAAGCAAATATTCGTATCTTTGTGGCACTAAAGTTTTTTAGGCAATTCAATCATTTTTAGGAACTTATTTTTAAGGATATGCAAATATTTAAAACTTCCGTTGCGAGAAAAGTGGCGATGGCACTTTCGGCATTTTTTCTCATCATTTTCTTAGTGATTCACTTAGCAGTGAACTTTATGTCGGTGTTAAGTCCGAGCACCTTCAACATGCTCTCTCACTTCATGGGAACCAACCCTCTGATACAGTTTGCCATGCAACCTGTACTCCTTGTTGGGGTTATCTTCCACTTTGTGATGGGCTTTGTTTTGGAGTTGCAAAACAAAAAAGCTCGTGGTAGTGAGCCTTATTACAGCTACAATGGGGCTGCCAACGCCTCTTGGATGTCCCGAAACATGGCTATCACCGGGATGGTGATTCTTGGCTTCTTAGCACTACACTTGTTTGACTTTTGGGCGCCTGAGATGAACTACAAGTATATAGAAGCGCTCCCAGCCGATGAAACCCGCTACTATGGGGAACTCGTAGAAAGATTCCATAGCCCTGTACGTGTAGGAATCTATGTACTTTGCTTCGTATTCTTGTGCTTGCACTTGCTCCATGGCTTCCAATCCGCCTTCCAATCTGTAGGTCTAAAGGATGACAAACGCAAAAAACTTATCAGCAGTCTTGGCAATTGGTATTCCTACATCATCTGTGGAGGCTTTATCTTTGTTGCCCTTTTCCATTTTGTAAAACATTTAACAGTTTAATACCATGAGTACATTAGATTCTAAAATACCAGAAGGCCCTATAGCGGACAAATGGACTAAATATAAAGATCATATCAATCTTGTAAACCCTGCCAACAAACGTAATATTGACATTATCGTGGTAGGAACAGGACTGGCTGGGGGCTCTGCTGCTGCTACCCTTGCCGAGCTCGGGTACAATGTAAAGGCCTTTGCTTACCAAGATTCTCCTCGTCGTGCGCACTCTATCGCCGCGCAAGGAGGGATCAACGCTGCTAAAAACTATATGGGAGATGGCGACTCCAACTATCGCCTCTTCTACGATACCGTAAAAGGAGGTGACTACCGTGCCCGCGAAGCTAATGTATACCGCTTGGCAGAAGTTTCTGGAAACATCATCGACCAATGTGTGGCGCAAGGGGTTCCTTTTGCTCGTGACTACGGTGGATTACTCGACAACCGCTCCTTCGGGGGGGTACTCGTATCACGTACCTTCTATGCCAAAGGACAAACCGGGCAACAGCTCCTTTTGGGTGCTTATGCGGCTATGAACCGACAAATCGCTCGTGGTAAGATAGACATGTACAACCGCCATGAGATGATGGATGTAGTTATTGTGGACGGTAAGGCACGTGGCATCATCGCTCGTAACCTTGTCACAGGAGAAATAGAACGCCACTCTGCTCACGCGGTAGTAATCGCCTCCGGTGGATATGGTAATGTATATTTCCTCTCTACCAACGCCATGGGCTGTAACGCCTCTGCTGCTTGGAAAGTACACAAAAAAGGTGCTTTCTTTGCCAACCCTTGTTTTACCCAAATTCACCCTACTTGTATCCCTCGCTCTGGTGACTATCAGTCCAAACTTACCTTGATGTCCGAGTCTTTACGTAACGACGGACGTATCTGGGTACCTAAAAAAATGGAGGATGCAATCGCTATTCGTGAAAAACGTAAAAAACCTACTGAAATACCCGAAGAAGATCGTGATTACTACTTGGAACGCCGCTACCCAGCCTTCGGTAACCTCGTGCCTCGTGACGTAGCCTCTCGTGCTGCTAAAGAACGTTGTGATGCAGGGTATGGAGTTAATGAAACTGGTGAAGCTGTTTACCTCGACTTTGCCTCCGCCATTGAGCGTTATGGTAAGGAACAATGTAAAATCCACGGGGTAGAGCCTACCAAAGAAGAAGTCACCAAACGCGGTGAGCAAATCGTTGCCGCTAAGTATGGTAACCTCTTCCAAATGTATGAAAAAATCGTAGCAGAAAACCCTTACAAAACCCCAATGATGATCTATCCAGCTACCCACTACACCATGGGTGGTATTTGGGTGGATTACAACCTAATGACTACTGTACCTGGCCTTTATGCCATCGGAGAGGCCAACTTCTCCGACCATGGGGCTAACCGCTTGGGAGCTTCTGCCCTTATGCAAGGACTAGCCGACGGATACTTCGTATTGCCTTACACCATCGGTGACTACCTCGCTGCCGATATCCGTACTGGAAAAATACCTACCAACACCCCTGAATTTGACGAAGCCGAAAGAGTGGTAAAAGAACGTTTGGCTTACTTTATCAACAACAAAGGAACCCATTCTGTAGATTACTTCCACAAAAAACTCGGCAAAGTAATGTGGGACAAAGTAGGTATGGCTCGTAACGAAAAAGGCCTCAAGGAAGCCATCAAAGAAATTCGTGAAATCCGTGAAGAGTTCTGGCGTGATGTAAAAGTCCCTGGAGAACTCACCGGCATGAACGTGGAGCTAGAAAAAGCCAACCGTGTAGCCGACTTCCTAGAGCTTGGTGAGCTTTTCGCCAAAGATGCCCTCGAACGCAATGAGTCCTGCGGTGGTCACTTCCGTGAAGAGTATCAAACTCCCGAAGGTGAAGCCCTCCGTGACGACGTAAATTACGCCTACGTAGCCGCTTGGCAGTACACTGGTGATCCTAAAGAAATCGTCAATACTTACAACCCTAGCGAAGAGGTGCTCCACAAGGAAAAACTCGAATTCAAAGATATTGAACTTAAACAACGTAGTTACAAATAGTAGTCATATGTCAACAATGAATCTTACTCTCAAAATATGGCGACAAAAAGATGCCAAATCAAAAGGTCGCATGGTAGAATATAAAGTCAATAACATTTCCGATCATATGTCTTTTTTGGAAATGCTGGATATTCTCAACGAACAACTCATCGAAAAAGGTGAAGAACCGGTAGCCTTCGACCACGATTGCCGTGAAGGTATTTGTGGGATGTGTTCCCTCTTTATCAATGGAGAGGCGCATGGGCCTGACCGTGGTATAACTACCTGCCAGCTGCATATGCGTATGTTTAAGGACGGTGACACCATCACCATCGAACCTTGGCGTGCTACTGCCTTCCCTGTCATCAAAGACCTTATGGTCGATAGAAGTGCCTTCGAACGTATCCAACAAGCTGGTGGTTATATCTCTGTTAATACCTCTGGTAATACTCAGGATGCCAATGCTATCCCTATCCCTAAGTACGATGCCGACCGCTCCATGGATGCCGCTGCATGTATCGGATGTGGCGCTTGCGTAGCCACTTGTAAGAACTCTTCAGCAATGCTCTTTGTGGCTGCCAAAGTATCCCAGTTCGCTCTCCTTCCTCAAGGTAGAGTAGAAGCCACCGAGCGTGTACTTAACATGGTAAATCAAATGGAACACGAAGGCTTTGGTAACTGTACCAATACCGGAGCCTGCGAGGTAGAATGTCCTAAGGGTATCTCCTTGGAGAACATCGCCCGACTCAATCGCGAATATCTCAAAGCAAGTATTAAATAATTTGCCAACAATCTATTTGCTAATTTGTTAATCAAGCTGCCTCAAGCCTTAGGTTTTGAGGCAGTTTTTTTAGATATACTTGCCTTTAGACCATAAAAATAGGGGAACTCTGAAAGCTCCCCTATTGCCTTAAAGGCTTAATGAAAATACATACTTGGTTTTTTATCGGATAAGTATCTCGGCCAAACCTATACCTACCAAACATGAGGTGGTAACCGCTACAAGCCCTGGTACCATAAAGCTGTGGTTGAAGTAATACTTCCCAATCTTGGTGGTGCCTGTAGGGTCAAAATTGACCGTTGCAATATCCGAAGGATAGTTAGGAATGAAGAAATAAGCATAAGTAGCCGGCATGATTCCTATCAGAAGAGGCACTGGAAGTCCCATAGCGATGGCCACCGGAAGCATCATCTTAGCGGTAGCCGCTTGGCTATTGATCACCACGGACACAGCAAAAAGAGCAAAGATGAATGTCCAAGGATAAGCCTGTACCATAGAGGTAATTCCTTCCTTGAAGTATGGCATAGCATAGGAGAAGTAAGTATCACTCATCCAAGCAATCCCAAAAATGGCCACACAAGCAACCATACCGGACTTGAATACCACACCCTCAGGCACCAACTTCACCGGTGTTTTACAAGTAATCAAGATAATTCCCCCAAAACAGAGCATCACCATTTGGATAATAACCCCCATCGGTACCTGAGTGGCCTTAGCTACTCCATCTTTGATTATATCAAAGGTACGAATTTCAGGATAAAGCGCTAAGATTACTATGACCAAAATAGAAGAAAGGAAGATGTATACCGCATTCTTAGAATGTTGGGGAATAATTTCGTTTAGAGTTGTTTTGGTACTGTTGAGAATCTGTTCACGGTAAGTAGGATCCTGCAAGCGACGTTGGTATTCAGGATCATTCTCCAGTTCCTTGCCACGACGAAGACTGTAGAGAGACATGGCTAGCATCCCTAAAAAGGTAGCAGGGAAGGTTACTGAAAGTATATTCAGCAGTGTCAGGTTCGCACCTCCTTGCAAGTGGAAGAGATCCAAAAGCTCCTTGCCCAAATACACAGTTACCACTGCCGAGATAGGGCTGGCTGTCAAGGCCAATTGTGATGCAATGGAGGCTGCTGCCATAGGCCGTTCGGGGCGAATTTTGTTCTTCAGTGCGATGTCCCCAATAATCGGCATGATAGAGTACACCGCATGCCCTGTTCCGAGCATAAAGGTCAGCATATAAGTGGCAATAGGCCCCAGGAAGGTAATCTGCTTAGGATTCTTTCGCAGAATCCGCTCAGCTACTTGGAGCATGAATTTCAGTCCCCCTGCCGCCTCCAAGATAGAAGCACAGGTCACCACTGCTAAAATAATGAGCATCACCTCAATAGGTGCCGAAGCAGGAGGCATTCGAAAGACAAATACCTCTATCACCAGCCCAATACCGGAGACAACACCCAATCCTATTCCTCCATAGCGGCTCCCTGCATAGAGCATCCCCAAGAGGAACAGAAATTCTAAAACTAATACATAAGTGTTCATAGCAATATAAATTATACTTTTCTGCAATTTGGTCAAGCCACTCCTCTGCCCAAAAAGACACTATATTTCCATCAAACGACTTAGGTGGCTATCCTTTAATTTTTCGCAAAGATATTTTTTTTCCTTAAAACCACAAAACAAAAAATAAGTTTTTTTCATGCCTACACTACATTTTTTTCAACATAGAAAACGATAAAGCCCTCTTTTTAAATAGGCAATAAAAAATAGACCAAGAAAAATACCACATCTAGGTATAATTTCGTATATTTGCAAAGTCATTTTACAGACTGCCTCTTTAAGGAGAAAGTTACAAATTATCTTTGTCGGGAAAATAAGGAATTATTCCGACTAAAATAAACTAATAAAACAATGAAAGAGACTGTAATACAAAAAATTAGAAACAAGGCAGCTCACTAAAAATTCATTGATCATTGACTATTAATCATTAACCATTAAAAAATGTCTTATTTTTCTACTGATTTCACCTTAGGGATCCTCGGTGGGGGGCAACTGGGAAAGATGCTCCTTAGTGAGACCCTCAAATATGATATTCGCACTATCGTGCTTGATCCCAGTCGGGAGGCGCCCGCTCGCTTTGGCTGTCATGCTTTTTCTCAGGGTGACCTGATGGACTTCGATACTGTATACCAATTTGGCAAACAGGCTGATCTGGTTACCTTTGAAATAGAGAATGTCAATGTAGATGCCCTTGAGCAGCTGGAGCGTGAAAGGGTCAAGGTATATCCCACCCCTAAGAGCTTGCGCATCATACAGGACAAGGGTTCCCAAAAAGTTTTCTATAGAGAACATGAGATCCCTACGGCTCCTTTTGAAGCCTTTGACTCCCCTACCCTTTTGGCCACTGCGGTCACAGAAGGCCGCTGGACATATCCTTTTGTATGGAAAAGTACCCGTTTCGGCTATGATGGCAATGGCGTTAAGATTGTTCGCTCCGCACAAGACCTACAAGCACTCCCCGAAGGGGCTTGCATAGCCGAAGTCTGTGCCGATATCGACAAGGAGCTAGCCGTGATTGTTGCCCGTAGCCCCAAGGGAGAAGTGGCTACCTACCCTGTGGTAGAAATGGAGTTCCACCCCGAAGCCAATCAGGTGGAATATGTACTTTGTCCGGCTCGTATCCCAGAGGCTATCAGCCAGAAAGCGCGCCAGATAGCCCTTGAGGTAGCCCAAGCCTTTGGCAGCATAGGCCTTTTAGCGGTAGAGCTATTCCTAACCAAAGAGGGAGAGATATGGGTCAATGAGGTGGCCCCTCGTCCTCACAACTCAGGCCACTACTCTATTGAGGCGAGCTATACCTCACAGTTCGAGCAGCACCTAAGAGCTATCTTGGACTTGCCCTTGGGCAGCACCGAAAGCAAGGTAGCCGGTGTTATGGTCAATCTGGTAGGGGCAGAAGGCTATGCCGGTGATGTAGTGTATGAACATATAGAGGACGTCCTCTCCCTCCCTGGCGTAACCCCTCATATCTATGGAAAGCGACAAACACGCCCTTTCCGGAAAATGGGGCATATCACCATTACCCATCCTGATATAGAACAAGCCCGTTCACTGGCCCAGAAGGTAAAGGAAACGATTAAAGTAGTGAGCGATAAGCCTCTCCTTAATAATTAACCATTAATCATTGGTCATTCGTCATTTAATTCGTATCTTTGTCACTTGACAAAAGCACTCTAAATTTATTGCTATGATTTACATGGAATTATTAGTTGTCCTTGCCGCTATATTCATTGGTGCAAGGGTAGGAGGTATCGGTTTGGGTATCTTCGGTATGATGGGAATGGGAGTCTTGGTCTTTGGCTTTGGACTCAAGCCTGGCAACCCACCTATTGATGTGATGTTGATTATAGTAGCTGTAATCACTGCAGCAGCTACCCTGCAAGCGGCAGGAGGGTTGGACTATTTGGTCAAAATAGCCGAGAAGATCCTGCGAAAGAACCCTGCCATGATCACCTTCTTGGCGCCTGTGGTGTGTTATTTCTTTACCCTATTCTCCGGAACAGGACATATTGCCTATTCCCTACTGCCTATTATCTCGGAGATTGCCACCGATAGCAAGGTACGCCCCGAGCGTCCCCTCTCTATCTCGGTGATTGCCTCCCAACAGGCTATTACCGCTAGCCCTATCTCGGCAGCTACAGCCGCCCTGCTCTCGGCAGAGCTTTTAGGAGACAAAGGAATCACCTTAGGTAATATCCTAATGGTATGTATCCCCTCCACCCTTATCGGGGTGATTATAGGTGCCATTGCGGTCAATTTTGTAGGAGTCCCCTTGGAAAAAGATCCTGAATACTTACGCCGCATACAGGAAGGCATTCTAAGCCAAGACAAAAGTGAAAAAGTAGCACCAAGCCCTGAAGAACAGCGACGTGCCAAAGCCTCAGTAATTATATTCCTTTTGGGGGTATTCTCCATTGTACTTTTCGGTTCGGTGGATAGCCTTCGCCCTTCCTTTATGATAGAGGGTAAGCTCGTACAGTTGGGTATGACCCAGACCATCGAAATTGTAATGATGGCCACCGCAGGCCTTATGCTCATCTTCTCTAAGGCTGATATTAACAAGGCTGTCAAAGGCTCTGTCTTTATCGCTGGGATGCAGGCTGTGATTGCTATCTTTGGAATTGCCTGGATGGGAGATACCTACTTCAATGGCAATATTGAGTTTTTCAAAGAGCATATCGCTGAGATCGTCACTCAGTATCCTTTCCTTTTTGCAGTGGCTCTCTTTGTTATGTCTATCTTCTTATTCAGCCAGGCGGCAACGGTACGTACACTCTATCCTTTGGCGCTCGGCTTGGGAATCTCTCCGCTTGCCTTGGTGGCTATGTTCCCAGCGGTTAATGGGTATTTCTTTATTCCAAACTACCCCACTGTGGTGGCTGCGATCAACTTTGACCGTACAGGTACCACTCGAATAGGAAAATATGTACTCAACCACTCTTTCCAGATCCCTGGCTTTGTAGCTACCATCGTAGCCATCATCGTGGGATATATGATTATCGCTTTTATGTAATGGATCTTTAAACTATAATATATGAAATTTTTCAAAATCGTCTTAGCTGTCATCGTAGGCTGCTTTTGTTTTTTCTTTATTTCATTGCTGTTTTTCATCCTTATAGCCTCTTTCTTTGCGCCTAAGGAAGATTCGCTTGAGATAAAGGAACACTCTATTCTCTCTTTAGACTTTCAGAAAGAGGTATACGAATACAGCAACCCCATACACATCAAAGACTTTGACTTTGATATGCAGCAAGAAAACACCCTGACGGCTGTCCTAAGAGCTATCAAAGAGGCTAAAACGGATTCCAATATACAAGGAATCGTATTGGGAAGTACTAAAGGTGTCAAAGGGCGTGCACATTTGCAAAATATCCGCGAAGCGGTAGAGGATTTCAAAGCTTCTGGCAAGTTTGTCTATGCTTTTAGCGAAGGAGCTACCCAATCGGACTATCTATTACAAAGTGTGGCTGACTCTATTTTCGTGGGCACCCTTTCCGAAATATCAGTTCAGGGACTTAGCGCAGAAGTACTCTATTACAAGGACTTGCAGGAGAACACCGGCATCCATATGGAGATTTTCCGCCACGGTAAGTACAAAAGTGCTGTAGAGCCTTTTCTTGAAAACAATATGAGTGAGGCCAACCGCGAGCAGATAAAGGCTTATCTCAGCTCCCTATGGAATAGCTATGCCGCTGATGTAGCCCAAAGCAGAGGAATCTCCGTGGATGCGCTCAATCAGATTGCCGATAGCCTCTGGGGGCGTACCCCTGAGCTGGCGCTTTCTCATCATTTGGTAGATAAGATCGCCTTCCGAGATGAGTTCGAAAAGAGCCTTTGCAAGGCTACCGGTACCCAAAAAGTAAAGGATTTCCACTTAGTCCCTATAGAAAAATATACTAAAAAAGTGGCACTCGACTATAAGGAAAAACGACTTCGAGAGAAAAAAGAGCAGCAAATAGCTGTTATCTTCTGTAATGGAGAAATCGTCGAGGGACCGTCCCAAGAAGGATTGGTAGGAAATGTGTCCATCATAGAGGCCTTGCGCCAAGCCCGAGATAAGGAATCCATAAAAGCAATCATATTGCGTATCAACTCCCCCGGAGGAAGTGGCTTGGCTTCGGAACTAATCCACAGAGAGATAGCGCTTACCGAAAAGGTAAAGCCCGTCTATACCTCTATGGGGAACTTGGCAGCCTCTGGCGGATACTATATCGCTTGTAACTCCAAACGTATCTTTGCTGATAAGCAGACCCTTACCGGCTCCATTGGGGTCTTTGGGATGATTCCTAACCTTAAGGAACTGGCCGACAGATGGGGAGTCAACAGCGAACAGGTACAGACCCATCCGTATGCACTCACTTACAGTTTGTTTGAGAAAACCCCTGAAAAGACCCGCCAGGTGATCACCGAAGGGATCGAACTCTTCTACAAAAGGTTTGTCCAACGAGTAGCCGACGGACGCAAAATGACTTGGGAGCAGGTGGATGCCTTAGCTCAAGGAAGGGTATGGACAGGAGCTGATGCCTTAGAAAAAGGCTTAGTAGATGAGATAGGAAACCTCCAACAAGCCATCGCCTACGCTGCTAAGGAGAATAATCTCTCCGAAGGGGCATATGACCTCTTGGCCTATCCTGTGATAGAAATAGAGTTTTCCGATTATATGAAGAAAAGATTTCGTGCCTCTACTCAAGCAGAGCTTAATGCAATGCTCCGAGAGGAAATAGGTGCTAAAGCATACGAAGGGGTACAACAGCTGCGAAGAACAATTCCTACTTCAGCTGCTTTCCTACAAGCACGTATACCCTATGATGTATATATCAAATAATTAGAAGGGGCTATAGAGATTACTTACTCATCAGCTCCTTATAGAACTGGGGATAGGCCTTACAAGTAGTCTCTATAGTCTCTCCATATAGGAAAGGCTTAGTGGTACCTTCTATATAGGAAATAGCCTCTTGAGGAAGTACCCCTTTGATAGTGGTAATGGCATCCGAATAGCGAGCCGCAATTTTGATCAGATTCATACTATGAGGTTCTTTCAGCTCTGGAGCTTCGTTTTCGGTAATCTCATCAAAACCTACCTTAGAGAGTAATTCACTATCAAGAGATCCCTCAAAGGGAGGACGTAAAAAGCAGGTGATAGTTTTGGTATGATAGAAAATAGGTTCATCCTTGTAGTAAGTCCTCAGATAGAGAGGAAGCAGCGCTCCCAGCCAACCCTGTATATGGATAACATCAGGAGACCAATTCAGTTTCTTAACAGTCTCCATGATCCCCTTAGCAAAGAATATACAACGTTCGTCATTGTCTGCATATAGCTTTCCTTGATCATCGAAGGCATCTTCTTGCTTGAAATACTCGTCATTATCAATGAAGTATACTTGCATACGCTCCTTTTGAATAGAAGCTACCTTGACAATCAGTGGCATATCCACATCATTGATCACCAAGTTCATACCCGAAAGGCGTATCACTTCGTGTAGCTGATGGCGACGCTCATTGATATCCCCATAGCGGGGCGTAAAAATACGCAATTGTCCTCCCGTGGTATTCAGGGCTCGTGCCAAATCAAAAGAACGCTTGGCTATCTCTGTCTCTGCCTGATAAGGTAGCACCTCTGAAGAAACATAAAGTATCTTTTTGTTTTTCATAGCGTATTTATTTTAGATGATAAATCATTGAGCTGCAAAGTTACAAAAAAAATTATATACAACAAAAAACATTTATTTAAATTTATAAAAAATGCAGATTTTTAATAAGAGATTAGATTTACAAGCTTTCTTAGCTCCTCTCTTGAAAGAAAACAAGACTGTTGGCCTCGTCCCTACTATGGGAGCGCTACATCAGGGGCATCTGTCGCTGATGAAAAAAGCCTTGGAAGAGAATGATCAGGTGGTAGTAAGTGTTTTTGTGAACCCCACTCAGTTCAACAATACTGAAGACTTAGAAAAATACCCTCGTAACCTACAGAAGGATGCCGAAACAATCGCAAGTTTGTCGGACAAAATAGTACTTTTCGCTCCTGAAATTTCTGAAATGTATCAGGGAACACCCCGCTCTGGAAGTTACGATTTTCAAGGTTTGGACAAAGTGATGGAAGGAGCCTTCAGGCCAGGACACTTTGAGGGAGTAGCTACCATAGTGGAGAAACTCTTTACCTTAGTCACCCCTACTCGTGCTTATTTTGGAGAGAAGGATTACCAGCAGATACTCATCATCAAGCGTATGGTTGCCGAAAGAAAGCTCCCCGTCCTACTTGTCCCTTGTCCCATTATTCGGGAAGAAAGTGGCCTGGCAATGAGTTCTCGCAACGAGCGCCTCTCTGTGGAAGGACACCAAAAGGCTGCCTTTATCTATAAAGTACTGCAAGAAGCTAAGGCGCGATTTGCCAGCCAGCCTATCGCACAAATAAAGGCTTTTGTAGAAGAACAGTTTACTCAAAATTCTGATTTTCAGTTAGAATACTTCCTCATTGTAGATGAGAACACCCTACAGGAAGCCCAGCAGAAAGAAGCCCACAAGGCCTATCGTGCCTTTGTAGCAGCCTATATAGAAGGCGTACGCCTGATTGATAACCTTGCCCTATAACCATGCAACAGATTACCAGCCTACAGAACCCCCTCGTTAAGCATCTTTTTACGCTTACTCAAAAATCCAAACAGCGCAGAGACCACCAACAGTTTCTTATAGAAGGAAAACGAGAGATTAGCCTGGCCATAGAAGCAGGCTACCTCATCGAACAGTTGTTTTTCTGCCCTACGATCCTCACACAGCAGGAGGTAGCACATTGCTTTTCAGGATATAGATGTACCGCTATATCCCCTCAGGTATATGAAAAGCTCACCTATCGCTCTTCTACCGAGGGGGTATTGGCGCTGGCACAATGCAAAGAACATGCGCTTTCTGGATTACATCTCCAGAAAGCGCATCCACTGATCTTGGTAGCCGAAGCTCCTGAAAAACCTGGTAATATAGGGGCTTTGCTGCGTACAGCCGATGCCGCTGGAGTAAATGCGGTATGTATCGCCAACCCAAAGACTGACCTATACAACCCCAATATTATCCGCTCCAGTATAGGTACCATCTTTACGCTCCCTATCTTTACAGGAAGTAGCCAGGAGATTATTTCCTTTCTGCAAAAGGAGCATTTCTCCATCTACTGTGCTGCCCTTTCGGCCTCACTGCCTTATGATGAGGTGTCCTACAAGGGGCGTACCGCTATCGTAGTCGGCACCGAGGATACGGGGCTCTCCCCCTCTTGGCTGGAGGCTTCTACTCAAAATATCATCATTCCTATGCAAGGCAAGATAGATTCGATGAATGTATCGGTCAGTGCCGCCATTCTCATCTTTGAAGCTGTGCGCCAGCGAAAAAGCTAAACGATCTTCCCGATAGAGTTCTCCCTGGCCAATACAATAAGTAAGTCTTCCTTATCCAAGCGAAGATTCGGATCTGGAGTTACATTCATCTTGCCATCACCATGCTTGACCGCCAATATATTGATCTCATACTTATGCCTTAAGTTCAGCTCCATAAGCGACTTGCCTATATAGCTCTTTGGAATTTTGACCTCGTAGATAAAATAGTCCTCCGAGAACTTAAAGTATTCTATAATAGTGGGATGTAGCATGGAATAGGCTATTTTTTCTCCCATGGACTCTTCTGGAAAGACCACTTGGGTAGCTCCAATTTTCTCCAAAACACGACCTTGGGTGTGATTCACTGCCTTACAGATGATATCTTTCACGCCTAACTCCTTTAGGTGTAAAGTAATCAATATGCTCGCTTGTATATTGTCTCCTACACTGACAAAGGCCATATCGAAGTCGTCCTTCACCACATTCTTCAAGGCAATCTCATCAGTAGCATCTAAGATCACCGCATCGTCTATAATCCCCTCATTGAGAGCTTGCTTGATCAACTCTTCATTTGAGTCAATTGCCAATACAGTGGATTTATTCTTATAAAGGGTCTTGGCTACCGACTTGCCAAATTCCCCTAAGCCTATGACTAAAAAACTTTTCATAATTATCCGATTAATATATCTTCTTTAGGGTATTTATAATTACCTACTATTCTCTCACGAGAAAAAGCCAATACAATTGTAAGCGGCCCTACCCTACCCAAAAACATGGTAAAGAGTAAGATGGTTTGAGAGGCTGTACTCAAAGAATTGGTAATCCCCATGGAAAGCCCTGTGGTAGAGAAAGCCGAGATAACCTCAAAGAGGATCTTTAGAATTTCCACCTTTGGATCAAAGTAAGTTATAAGTAATGCAGCAAGAAAGACATACAACAGAGTTATAAAAACCAAGGTAGAGGCCTTATTGAACAGCTGCCATGAGATATGTCGCTTAGAATACTCTATATACCGCCTATTGAGCAAAGAGGTACGTACCCCTAAGTATAAAACACCAAGAGTAGTAGTTTTTATCCCTCCTCCTGTAGAATTAGGCGAAGAACCTATGAACATTAGTAAAATACACAAAAAAGCCGTTGCTCCTGAAATCTCTGTTATAGGTATGGTATTGAAGCCCACCGAACGCAGCGTAGCTGAGTGGAAGAAGCTAATAAGCAGCCTATTACCCACAGAGTGTACCGCATAAGCGTCCATATGATTGTATTCTAAAACAAAGAATAGCAAAGCACCTGCCCCTAAGAGAATCAGGGTGATGATGCTGGAAAACTTAGAATTGACACTGATTTTTCTACGCTTTCCCCTGATATACTCAAAGAGTTCTATAATAGCAGTAAAACCAAAACCTCCTAAGAACATCAATAGAATAATAATGAGGTTCATAGGAATATCGAAGGTATAATCTTGCAAACCATTGGGATAGAGAGCAATCCCTGCATTACAAAAAGCCGATACCGAATGAAAAATTGCATAGAAAAGAGCTTTGTACCAGCTATATTGCTTGATAAAAACAAAGAAAAGCAGAAAAGCACCTATAGCTTCTATGAGCAAAACGACGAAAACTACCTTTTTGATATGAGAATACAAGTCTATCTTAGCCTCATGGTTCATACCCTCAGAGATCAATCGCTTGGTATAGAAGCCTATTTTTTTAGTAATAAGCAGCACAATCACTGAAGAAAAAGTCAGTATTCCCAAGCCTCCCAGTTGTATCAATAGCAAAATACACACCTGCCCATAGTCCGAGAGTATACCATGCATATCACAGATAGAGAAACCTGTACCTGTAACCGCCGAAGTAGCGGTAAAAAGTGCCTCAAAGAAAGTAAACCCGCTCCCCGTGCTATGCGTAAAAGGCATCATCAACAGCCCCGCCCCTACACATATCAGAAAGAGGAAAGAGATTATAATAATGGTATAAGGAGAGCAATTTCGCAGCACAATCGTTTAGTTTTTGAATAAGGCTTCTATAATCTGTTCTATTCTTACGTTAGCTGATCCTAACCCATAACAATATGGTATGATATTTGGCTCGTAATTTTAAAGAATTTAAGCGCAATTAATTGAATGACAATTAATTACGCTTATCAAGTAGCGGGAACTGGACTCGAACCAGTGACCTTCGGGTTATGAGCCCGACGAGCTACCTACTGCTCTATCCCGCGATTTACAGGTGCAAAGGTACAACTTTTTTTCCAATTGGCAAAATAAAAATCACTTTTTATTCTCTTTTTATTTCAACTCTCTGAAAAACAAAACATTGCTAAAGAAAAATCTTTAGCAATGTCTCTATATGAATCAAATTTTCTTACTCTACTGTTACCGATTTGGCTAAATTGCGAGGCTGATCTACATTACATCCGCGCATAGTAGCGATATGATAGGAAAGCAACTGTAATGGTATCACACTAAGTATAGGAGAGAATACCTCTTCTACCTCTGGGATCTCTAGGACATGATCCGCCAAAGCACTCATCTGAGTATCATGCTCAGTTACCACAGCTATGATCTTTCCTTTGCGGGCTTTTATCTCTTGGGCATTGGAAACCACTTTTTCATAATGCCCTTTGGCGGGTGCCAAGAATACCACTGGCATATTCTCATCAATTAGAGCAATAGGGCCATGCTTCATCTCAGCAGCTGGATAGCCCTCAGCATGTATGTAGGAGATTTCCTTGAGCTTCAAGGCGCCTTCCAAGGCCACTGGATAGTTATAGCCTCTTCCTAAGTAGATGCAGTTGGATACGTCCTTATATACATTGGCTATCTCTAAGACCTTATCTTTGTTCATTTCCAAGGTCTTGGCTACCAAATCAGGGATACGAGCCAACTCCTTACAAAGTTTTTTATAGGTGTCATGGTTTATGGTTCCTTTTTTATGACCTAAGTGCAAGGCTAAAAGCGTTAGTACAACAAGTTGAGTTGTAAAAGCCTTGGTAGAGGCCACTCCTATCTCTGGCCCTGCGTGGGTATAAGTACCCGAATCGGTAAGGCGCGCTATGGAAGAGCCTACTACATTGCATATCCCATAGATGAAGGCGCCACGTTCTTTAGCCAATTTTAGGGCAGCTAAGGTATCGGCTGTTTCTCCTGATTGAGAGATTGCCATCACTATATCTGAAGGGTTGATCACCGGATTGCGATAGCGGAACTCTGAGGCATATTCTACCTCTACTGGGATACGCACTAGCTCCTCAAATAGATACTCCCCTACCAAACCTGCATGCCATGAGGTACCACAAGCCGCAATGATAATGCGGTCGGCACTAAGGAATTGCTTAAGGTTGTTATTGATACCTGATATCTTGGTAGTTCCATCCTCCAAAAGGCGGCCACGCATGGTGTCCTGGATAGAGAGTGGCTGCTCGAAAATTTCCTTAAGCATAAAGTGCTCATAACCTCCTTTTTCTATAGCATCTATACTAAGTTTTAGCTCTTGTATGGTGGGGTCTACCTCTTCATTGTTATATATCTTACGCACCTGTAAGTCCTTGTTGAGTTCTATAGTAGCCATCTCCCCATCTTCAAGATAAAGGGCATTTTGGGTATATTCTATAAAAGGAGTGGCATCGGAGGCTATGAAGAACTCATTTGCTCCCACCCCTATCACCAAAGGACTTCCCAAGCGTGCTACTACCATTTTTGAAGGGTTGGCCTCCTCCATCACTGCGATTGCATAGGCGCCTACTACTTCATTGAGGGCGTAGCGTACCGCCTCTTCTAAGGGAAGTTGTTTCTTATCTTTGATATACTCTATAAAATTGACAAGTACCTCGGTATCCGTATCGGAATGGAATACATAACCTTCTTGCTGAAGACGTCTTTTGATAGGCAGATAGTTCTCTATAATCCCATTGTGTACGATAGCCAACTTACCGGAGTTGGATAGGTGTGGATGAGAGTTTTTATCATTAGGCACTCCATGAGTAGCCCAGCGAGTATGTCCCATTCCAAAGGTAGCAGCAGGAATCGTATCCTTTGCGGCTTTCTCTTCCAAGTCAGATACTTTTCCCTTGGTCTTTTCACAGACAAATTTTTCGGCATTGACAATAAAACCTGCACTGTCATAGCCTCTGTATTCCAAGCGTTTTAGCCCATTGATCACAATGGGATATGCTTCTTTATTTCCTATATATCCTACAATTCCACACATAATTTATATGGTTTCTATTAGTTACAAAATTCGGTGCAAATATACCTTTTTTTATTCAGAAAAAAAACTCTTTAGTGACTAATGACTAACCATAGAATTAGTCATTGGTCATTCTCTCGGCGTATACCGCATAATATCTAGGTACAAAATACCTAAGCAGCGGACGAAGTCCTATTTTCCCTACGGGATGTGTCCATTTCTCTCGGTATTTTATCTGCCAACCTGCTTTCTCTAAGAGCATATCAAGCTGCCAAGGCTCAAATTCGTGATAATGACAATCTCTTGGATCTTTAGCATTGCGATAAGCTGTCGCAAACCATAAGCGTAGAGGGACTGTTACCAAGAGGCGCTGCGCTGGAAGCTGTTGTAGTACTCCAAAGGGATTGACCAAGTGCTCTAATATCTCCAAGGCGGTAACCATTTCTCCCTGGTAACTCCTTAGTTTTTCAGGGAAAAGATCTAAATCCTCTCCTTGGGTATTGATAACCCTATAGCCTTCTTTTTCCATCACTTCGGAAAAAGGATTGCGAACCCCTAAGTCCAAAATGGTGGTACCAGAGGAAACGAATTGCTTGAGGATAGCCAAGGTTTTCCTATAGCGCTTTTCGGGATAAATACGGTACATGGATTCCATCTTTCGTCGATTATTTTACAATAGATCGATATGATGTTGAGCACATAGGTCGAGTATCTCCTCTGTCCAGATAGAGGCTTGTACCTCCCCTATATGGGCTTTCTGAAGGAAGAACATACAGATGCGGGATTGCCCAATCCCTCCCCCTATGGTAAGCGGAAGATTGCCCTGAAGGAGCATTTGATGGTAGTCTAAGTGTTGGCGTTCTTCTAAATTGGCTATTTTGAGCTGCTCCATAAGAGAGACCTCATCAACACGGATCCCCATGGAGGAGAGTTCCAAGGCACTTTCCAAAACGGGATTCCATAGAATCAAGTCTCCATTGAGCTGCCAATCGTCATAGTCAGGGGCACGGCCATCGTGTTTCTCGCCAGAGAGCAGGGCGCCACCTATCTGCATGATAAAAATAGCCCCTTTCTCCTTAGCAAAACGCTGTTCACGCTCGCTTGGAGACAGTGTCGGGTACTTATGTTCCAGCTCTTGAGAGGTAATAAAGGTAATTTCCTTGGGTAAGAAGGGTGTCAGTAGCGGGTATTCAAGAGTGATAACGGCCTCGGTAGCCAAGAATACTTGGTATATCTTCCGAACGGTTTGTTCCAGATAATCCAAGGTACGTTGCTCCTTGGTAATAATTTTCTCCCAATCCCACTGATCTACATAGATAGAATGGGTATTGTCCAAGGTTTCATCGCGACGGATGGCGTTCATATCGGTATAGATACCTTCTCCTACTGGAATATTATAGCGCTTGAGTGCCAAGCGTTTCCATTTGGCTAAGGAATGTACTATCTCTATGGTATCCTCTGGAGCATCTTTCATTTGGAAAGAGACTGGTCGCTCTACGCCATTGAGATTGTCGTTAAGTCCTGTGGTATTCTTTACAAAGAGAGGTGCCGAGATACGGGAGAGGTTGAGTGCTCTGGATAGCTCCGTCTCAAAAAAATCTTTGATGCGCTTGATGGCTCTTTCGGTATCCATGATACCATATTTAGGGTCATAGCCTTGAGGAATTCTGCATGCTGACATAAGTGGTTATACTAAGTTTTTTATAAAATCAATATTCATTTGAGCCGAGAGGGCTGCGGCTTGGGCTACAAAGGTATCATAGGAGATGGTATCTCCCTCTCCTGCATTGTCCGAGACGGCACGAAGGATCAAAAAAGGGATATTCAACAGATAACAAGTTTGGGCAATGGCGGCGGCTTCCATCTCTACTGCTACGGCCTTAGGAAAATGCGCCTCTATCCATTGACGTTTCTTGGGATCGCTAACAAAAGCATCTCCACTGACAATAGGAGCACAATGCAGCTGATTCGTATACCGCGCCACGGAGGCTTGTGCCTGGGCAAACCATCGCTCCGATGGTAGATAGCTGGCAGGCATTTGGGCTTGCTGTCCTAAGGCATAGCCAAAGGCAGTTACATCAACATCATAATAGGCTACTTCTGTGGCCAATACCATATCAAAAACCTTGCTGTGTTGTAGTCCGCCTGCAGTACCGGTATTGATAATCAAATCAGGGGCAAAGTGATCTATCAGTAAGGCCGTACCCACGGCAGCACTCACCTTCCCAATACCCGAGAGAAGTACCACCACTTGGTGGGCTCCTATCTGCCCCTCATAGAAGGCATAACGTTGCAGCTGGGTAGGGACAGGATCTCCTAAATATTCTCTAAGGAGCTGTATCTCACTCTCCATAGCTCCTATAATTCCAATTTTCATAGTTTTAAGTTCTAATTTCTTGTGTTTAGGATTCTTCACTTTTCATGGTTCGCTTTTCACTCCTCACCCCTACAGTTCCTCCACTTACAGCAAACTCCATAGCTTGCTTGGCGGTGAAGCCTTCGGCGGGCTTTATCTGATCCTTATGAACGACAATCACCCAACCTGATATGGCGTAGGAGTGTGGTAGGTAGACACTGACACTATCTGCAAAAGAAGCAAAGGACATATCCTCTTGGGTCAAGAAGCCTATACGCCATAGCTCAGGCGCCTCTTGTACCTTGACCCACACCGGATGGGAGAACTTCTGCTTATCGCCCACGAAGGAACCTATCACATCACGTATGGTCTTGTAAATAAACTTAATCCCTGGAGTATGTTCCAGTATATAGTTCAGCCCTTCTACGACAAATTTTCCTATAAGAAAGCGACTTCCCAAATAGCCGATTAGTGTCGTCCCCACCAAGATGATCGCAAAGACCAAGCCAGGGAAACGCTCCGAGAGATGTGGAATCAGGTTGTCTACACTATAGAAGATAGACCAAAGAATCCAAATGGTGGTGCTCAAAGGACCTATGATGACTACTCCTTGTAGGAAATATTTTAATAAGGAACGTATATAGTTATTCATCGTTTTTCATTTTTCACTTCTTCCTCTTCGTCTTCTCCAAGGACGTCTATATGAGGTTCTATCAGGGTTTTCTTATTAGCTATGCTCTTCTCCAAGGCAATGAGCAAGGAAGGAAGCAAAATCAGGTTGCTGGACATGGCAAAGAACAAGGTAGTGGAGATAAGCCCGCCTAAGGCCTTAGTCCCCCCAAAGCTGGATAAGGTAAAGATAGAGAACCCAAAGAACAGCACTACCGAGGTATAGAACATACTAATGCCCGTCTCTCGCAAAGCAGCATAGACCGAACGCTTTACCTTCCAGTGATTGGCCATCAGTTCCTGACGATATTTGGCTAAGAAGTGGATGGTATCATCTATGGAAATCCCAAAAGCTATCCCAAAGACCAATATAGTTGAGGGCTTGAGCGGTATCCCCACATACCCCATCACCCCTGCGGTAATTGCCAAAGGTAGCAAGTTGGGTATCAGCGAAATAATTACCATCTTGAAAGATCGGAACATATAGAACATCATCACAGCGATAATCACTATAGTAAGCAATAAGGACTGAATGAGGTTGCCTACCAAATAGTCGGTTCCTTTGGTAAACATATAGGCCTTACCTGTAAGGCGTACGGTATACTGATCCGAAGGGAAGAGTTTGTCGGTCTGCTTAGCAATAGTCTCCTCTATATGATGCATCTTTTCGGTACCGATATCCTTCATAAAGACGGTAATACGAGCTATTTGACCTGTGCTATCTACTACACTACGTAGCATATCAGCCTTTCCATCCGAATTTTTAACATAAGAGAGCACAAAAGGCCGTTCCTGAGCTGTTGGCAGGTCAAAATATTCTGCTTTGCCATTATAAAAAGCCTGTCGGGCATACTTCACAAGCCTTACTACCGAGATGGGTTGGGATATTTCGGGTATATCGGCCAAGTATTCCTCCAGCTTGGCCATATTCTGCAAAGTAGAGGGACGCATCACTCCGTTTTTCTTACCTATATTGATGGTAATTTCCAAAGGCATAATCCCACCGAACTCTTTTTCAAAGTAAAGAATATCGTCATAGAAGGTCTCCCCCTTGGGCATATCCTCAATCACGCTGCCGGAGATATGGATACGATAAATCCCTATGATACTGGCCACCAAAAGAGCTACTGCTACTGAGAAGGTGGCAAAGCGATGTTTCTTAACAATACGCTCAATTCCCTCCAAAAGTCCCCCTATCCATTGCTTACTCAAGTGCTTGAGGTGGCGGGGCTTAGGAGATGGCATAAAGCTATAGATGATAGGAATCACACAGAGCGAAATCACATATAAGCACATGATACTAATGGAGGAGACAATCCCGAACTCCTTGAGGATACTACTCTCGGTGATGATGAAGGTAGCAAAACCCGCTGCCGTAGTCAGGTTGGTCAGCAGCGTGACATTACCCACCTTGGTAATGACTCGCTGGAGCGCCATAGCCTTGTAACCATGCTTTTGTATTTCTTGTTGGTAACGGTTGATAAGGAATACACAGTTAGGCACTCCTATAACGATCACCAGTGGCGGAATGACTGCTGTAAGTATCGTAATCTCATAATGGAATAGCCCTAAGAAACCAAAAGCCCACATCACACCCACCAATACTGTACACATGGAAATAAACATAGCCCTGAACGAACGGAAGAAAAAGAGCAATACCAAGCAGGTCGCCAACAGCGCTCCGACAATAAAAAAGCCTATTTCTCCGGTAATAATCTCAGTGCTAAGTGTGCGTATATAGGGCATACCCGATACATGGATAGGCACTCCCAAGTCTGTTTGGCACTGCTCAATTAGTGGTTTTAAGTCCTTGAGAATAAAATCCTTACGTATAGCAGTATTGACAATATCCTTTCGCAGAGAAATAGCCATACGCAGGGTAGTATGTGCCTTGTTATATAACAGTCCTTCATAGACTGGGGTTTGGTTGAACAGTTTCGGAAAAAGGCTGTCCACTTCCCCTTGGGTGGCTACCTCCTGAGGAAAAAAGTTACGTGTTGCAAAGCGCTGATGGATTGTATCCTTGTACAACTCCTTAATCGTATTGAGGGAGAGTACTCCCTCCACTTGTGGGAATTTCTGTAGCTCGCTTGCCAGCTGATTCCAGCGGTTAAAACCTCCCGCCTGGGTGATTTTATCAGCCTCTACCCCTATGACAATTAGGTTGCCCTCCTCCCCGAATATACTAAGGAACTTATCATATTCCTTGCTGATAGGGCTATCTTTAGGGAGCATATTGGCCTCGGAATAAGTCATGCGGATATACTTCCATTGCATGGCCAAAAGCACCGTAATTCCTAAGAATACCCCTAAAAATATATAGCGATTGCGCAGCACTAGGCGCGCTACAAATACCCAAAAATTATTTAATAACTTTCTCACTTTCTTTTCTTTCAGTTATAGGCTTAACCCGCTGCAAAGATACACAATTTTTAGGCCTGAATTTTCTTTTTTTTATTTTATTTGTATTTAAGCATAAAAATAGTAATTTTGCACCCCGATTTTATAAACTTTTACACATGAAAAAAGTATTGCTTTTTGTAGCCCTTTTCTGTGGAATAGCCTCTTACGCACAGGACTATACCAAAAATAATAAGGGCAAAATCTTCGTCTTCTGGGGTGGAAATCGCGGGTACTATACCAACTCCGATATTACCTTCAGAGGTAGCGATTACAACTTCACACTCTCCGATGTAGAGGCCGTGGATAAGCCGAAAGGTTGGCATATCGACTATATCAACCCGCTTCGAATGACTATCCCACAGACGAACTTCCGCTTAGGGTACTACTTAGGAGAAAACTGGACACTCTCGGCTGGAGTGGATCATATGAAGTATGTGATGGTACAAGACCAAACTGTCAAAATGAATGGACAGGTGAATGCGGGCACTTCCCATGACGGAATCTACAATGGGGTAAATAAAACCCTTACCGAAGACTTCCTTACCTTCGAACATACCGATGGACTCAACTATGTCCTCTTAGAAGGAGCTCGTGTGGATGACATTTCCTCCCTCTTTGGAATCCGCAATACGGATATCTTCCAAGTAAACCTTACCGAAGGGGCTGGTTTCGGAGTGGTATATCCTAAGACTAATACCAAGATACTCAACCGTGAGCGTTATGATGAGTTCCATGTAGCAGGAGTGGGTATGCATGCCAAAGCCGGCTTACACCTCTTCCTCTTCAAGCACTTTATGATGGTAGGTGAGCTCCGTGGAGGTTATCTCAACATGTACGATGTTCGCACTACTATAAGTAAAACAGACCGAGCACACCATGATTTCTTCTTCTTTGAAACAATGCTATCAGTAGGTTGGATTTTCCGTCTATAATTTTGCATATTAATTAGAAAAGTATTACTTTTGCGCCGATAATATAAATCATTTACTTATGAAAAAAATGTTTTTGAGTATAGCAATGGCTTTGGTATCTTTGGGGGCCTTTGCACAGACTTACAAGAATGAGATTAAGCTCAACATCCTCAATGTAATAGCGCGTCCTTCTATAGAATTAGGATACGAATATTACTTAGATGACAACCAATCTGTAGATGGAGAACTTGTGATCTTGGACAAATTCTCTTATTGGCCTAAGGGAGATGGTAAATTCTCTGCTACCAGTATTAAAGTAGGGTACAATTACTACTTTGACTCTTCGGATGCGGTAGGTTTTTACATTAATCCTTTCCTAAAAACCCGTTTTGGAAAATACACTGAAGAGAAAACAAAGGATAATACAAAGTATGATGAAGAGACTAATTTAGGTGCATTTATCATTGGGGTTGGGGTAGGATACACTTGGGTATTCAACAGCAAGTTCGTGGTCGCTCCTTATGCAAATATTGGGCGTAACTTCAGTTCTGCAGTTAATGAAAGATTTTGGGCTGTAGAACCTAACGCTGGTGTTCGCTTAGGTTTCCGTTTTTAGTCATTCATAGTTTTATTTTTTTATAAGCAATAAGCTATACCCCCGAGGGGATATAGCTTATTTTTTATTAACAACTTAAATAATTACATTCTTTCAGGCACTTCTATCCCCAATAGGCCAAAGCCCGTAGCGATGACCTCCCCTACCTTGCGGGAGAGGTGAATCCTCAAGGCACGCTTTGTAGCATCTTCTTCTCCAAGTATGGAGACATTCTGGTAGAAGGAATTGAACTCTTTGACCAATTCATAGACATAATTGGCGATAAGAGCCGGACTATAGGTATCGGCTGCTTGCTGTACCACTCCTGCAAAAAGAGACAATTGCTTGATAAGCTCCCTTTCCTTTGGATGCAAGTCTCCTATGGTAGGCAGCTGAGGTAGCTCCCCAGCTCGGCGTAAGATAGACTGAATACGAGCATAGGTGTATTGGATAAAAGGGCCTGTATTTCCCTGGAAATCAATAGACTCCTGTGGATTAAAAGCAATCTTCTTCTTAGGATCTACCTTGAGAATATAGTACTTAAGTGCCCCCAAACCTATCACCCTATAGAGCTGTTGTTTCTGCTGTTGTGTATAACCATCGAGCTTGCCTAATTCTTGGGAGAGTTCCTCAGCTACTTGTACCATTTCTTCCATTAGGTCATCCGCATCGACTACGGTACCCTCTCGGCTCTTCATCTTGCCATTGGGTAGCTCCACCATACCATAACTTAAGTGGTAAAGTTTTTTAGCCCAAGCAAAACCCAGTTTCTGTAAGATAAGGAAGAGCACCTTGAAGTGATAATCCTGTTCATTGCCCACGGTATAGATCATGCCCTCCACCTTGGGGAAGTCCTCCTCTATACGCTTAGTAGCTGTACCGAGATCTTGGGTGATATAGACAGAAGTACCATCGGAACGGAGTACGAGCTTTTCGTCCAAGCCATCCGCAGTAAGATCTATCCATACGGAACCATCCTCCTTGCGGTAGAACACCCCTTGTTCTAAGCCTCGTTGCACGATATCCTTCCCTAAAAGATAAGTCTCACTCTCATAATAGTTACGATCAAAGCTCACCCCTAAGTTATGGTAAGTAACCTCAAAACCATCATACACCCATTGGTTCATTTTTTTCCAAAGGGCTAAGGTATCCGCATCTCCCTGTTCCCATAGGCGGAGTAGCTGCTGTGCTTCTAAGAAGATAGGGGCTTCACGTTCGGCCTCCTCCTTGCTTTTCCCTTCGGCTATAAGCTGTGCGATTTCCTCCTTATAAGCCTTGTCAAAAAGTACATAATACTTCCCAACCAGTTTATCCCCCTTTATGCCCGTGCGCTCTGGGGTTTCCCCCTCTCCAAAGCGTTGCCAAGCCACCATGGACTTACAGATATGAATACCTCGATCATTGATAATCTGGGTCTTATACACTCGCTTACCGGTAGCCTCCAAGATCTTAGCCATGGCAAAGCCCAAGAGATTGTTACGGATATGCCCTAAGTGTAAAGGTTTGTTGGTATTGGGAGAGGAATACTCCACGATCATCGCCGGCGATTCGGCTGTAACGGGAGTGGTGCCATAGCGCTCTTGGGCGGCTATTTCGCCAAAGAAAGAAAGGAAATAGCTATCGGCAATACTCAGGTTTAGAAAGCCCTTGACTACATTGTAGGCTGTAACCTCCGCCACATGCTCAGTCAGATAAACACCTAAGACCTCCCCTATTTGTTCGGGCTTGGCCTTAATGAGCTTTAACAAAGGAAAAAGTACAATGGTATAATCCCCCTCGAACTCCTTACGAGTAAGCTGGATTTCTATATTTTCTATTGATTGGCCATAGTGCTCAGCTATCGCCTTTTGGGTTTTTTCTAAAAGAATTTCCTGTAATGACATGAGGTACTTAATTTAAAGAGCGCAAAGGCACGAAATCTGCCGCTTGCTAATTAAGTTGCAAAGATAAGAATAATTTGTCAATTTGCCAATGAGTTCATTAGCAAATTGACAAATTAAGCACTAATTATTAATAACCAAATAACTCTTTAGCGCCTCCACATAACTCTCAAAGGCTAACAGTCCCTTATGGGTGAGGGTGATTTCGGTATTGGGGTAATTATCCTTGAAGGACTTGGTGACTGAGATATAGCCTGCGGTTTCCAATTTTTGTATCTGTACCGAGATATTTCCTGAAGTGGCCTTAGTAGCTTGCTTTATCCGTGCAAAATCAGCCTTTTCTTCTGCTATAAGCAAGGAGACTATCGCCAATCTAAGCTGGGAGTGCAAGATAGGGTCTAAATCACTAAACATTCATTTGCTTTTTGTAGTTAGTATAGAACTGAATCCCTGGGATAAGGAATAACAAGCAGGCCAATACGGCACTAAGTAGCGGTAAGGCTATCCCATAATGGAAGAACAACACACTATAAGTGAGTATGATTCCTATTATAGAAGTAACCACCCATAAGGACGCCTTTAGGTATAGGGCGATCGCCAAGGATACAAATGAGAACGGTAGATAAATCACCAGCATCGCAATCTCATAATTCTTCCAATTACTAAAAGGCAAGCAAAAACAAGAGATAGCCCCTAAACCAGCTACCAGCCAAAGCCAGTCGAGCGAGTCGGTACTTTTTTTCTCTTTTCGGGTTCTGATTCCCTCTTTCATCTTGGTAAAGAACGTGATAAGAAACCCTAAGGGCATCAGTACGCCCCAGCCTATCCAAGAATAGCGAGGATAGTAATCCGTGGCAAGCATTACAAATTGTATGATTCCAGAGAAGGAAACCAATACACTCCAAAAAATCAAGAAGAAACCATTTTCTTCATACTTTTGTTTCCTTTGACGAATGATAGCCTGAATGAGCTTCAAGCTATCGGCGGGTTGTAGTTCCATGATGATATAATTTATAAGGTTTGAAATACACCGCAAAGATAAACAAGTTTATCTTATAAACCAAATATTTTTTGAAATATTTTTTATTTCTAATTGATTTTTTCAATACATTGATTATTAATTGTCTATACCGTAATAAAAAGAAAAGCACCAATAATGATAGTTCATTATTGGTGCTTGTTATTAGTCACTAATTGTTAGTCGCTCGTCGTTAGTCACTAATTATATGAGTTTTCGTCCATCGTATTTGCTGGGCTTAATCCCAGAGAGGTCGAAGTGCTGGAAGCTCTTCATATAATTAATGATACTGGTGCCGTTGGCATCGGCGAATTCCGTTTTCCCATCGGACTTGAAGAAGGACTTCACACTACCGGTACCTAAGAGGTGAGCAGCGGCCAAAATCCCTGATTCGGTGATCGGGATACCGGCAAAATTCTTACCGGCAAAGGTACGTATCTCATACTGGAGCTTCCACTTATTGTGTGCCAAGCTAGCATAAAAAACATTCTCCTGTAAGGCAGGATTGTTGAGAAACTCCGATTGGGAAACACCGAAAAACTTCAAGGCTGATTTGCCAAACTGGTATTTGCCTACATGTCCATACGGATTGGTAATAAAGTAGTTGTTGCGAGACTCTCGATAGCCCATTTTTTCTTTAAAACCTATAAAATCATTGCGATGATTCATAGGAGAAACCCTTGGTGAGTTGTCGGCTACTGGGCTTACGCTCACCTGTTGAGACGTTTCTACCCTTAGGCTGGCGTGAAGGTCTTTTTGAGTGCCTAAAGAGGGTGTTAAAAGGGTGGCTACTACAGCAGATATTCCCATTGGAAAGAGAAAATCCTTGGCCATAGAAAGGTACTTTTTCTTGTTCTTAAGCATTTTCTGTTTTTTCTTTAAGACTGACCTCCTTGCTAAAAACTGTTAGCAAGAAGTGCTTAAAATTTCACAGGGGCAAAAGTACGTTTTTTCAGTAATAAAGCAATATAGCTGATTAAAGTTTAGTTAATCCCTTAATTTTGTTTGGAAAAACGAATTTATTAATAAAAACAACAAATTCAAAAAAGAAATTCCTTTTATCTCCTTAGGAAATAAAAGTAATTTTTAACTCTTTGACAATAGTTTTTAACACCCCATCATTATTATTGTCTTCCTCCGTCTGGTAAGCCGCCACTTGCTTGACTTCCTCTTGGGCATTCTTCATAGCATAGCTATAGGTAGCTCTTGTAAGCATCTCTAAATCATTGAGATAGTCCCCGAAAGCCATCGTCTCATCAGGAGTGATGCCCAAGGATGCTTGGAGCGCTTCTACCGCTACTCCCTTATTGACCCCTGCATTGGTGATATCAATCCAATAAGCCCCCGAGATGGTCACCTTAAGTCCCTCTTGAGAAAAGGAAGCAAAAGCAGGGAAAGAACGCTCGCGTGCCCCCTGAGGATCAAAAAGCGTAATTTGGAATATATCATCCTGAATCTCAGAGAAATCAGTCACTTTCACCACCGTATGATGGTATATGCGCACCTGCTGCTCTGCATAAGGGGTTGTAGGAAAGAGATAAGTAGCCTTCTTGCCACAAAGCCCTATCGCCATACCAGAAAAGCTCTTGCTACGCTCCAAAGCCAACTGTATATGATAAGGCGCAATAGCATTCTGATAGACCTCCTTTCCATTTACATTGACAAAGGCACCATTTTCAGAAATAAAGGCCATGCGATCCTTCACCGGAGCAAAGAACTGTAGCAAACTCAGGTACTGCCGCCCACTGGCCGCACAGAAATAGATACCTCGCTGCTCCAATTGCTCGAATACATACATAAAGTCCCGGGGCAACTCATGCTGACTATTAAGGAGTGTCCCGTCCATATCGGAAATAATAAGTTTGATCATCCTTCGTTGAGGTTTAGTTCTCTCAGTATTGTCGTGGCTTGCTCCCATTGGTCTTCGAAGACAAAGACCTGCTGCGCTCCTCCCAAGGCTCCATAACCTGCGATGGTAGCCGAAGCCATAGGATCCTTGACAATAGGGGTAATCTCCACCGCTTCCAAAGCGGCCTTCAATAGGGTTACCGTGGAAAGGTCACCCTCATAGAGTTTCTTGAGTTCTGTTTTCATGTTCTAAGGCTTGATAAATAGGTTTTATTTTTTGTATAAAAAGATCATGTATCTTATTGATTTTCGGGGCAATGGTAAAGATACAATAACCTCTGTCGGTATTATTTTCGTAATAATTGATCAGATAATCCTCCTGAGCGGGATAAAACTCCCACGCTGGCACAATTTCGGTCACTATAGGTGCCTCCCATAGCTTAGCTACCTGCTCTCGGCTAAGCAAAGCAGCCTGATGTTGGCTTTCATTAAGGTAAAAGATAGCCGAGCGGTACTGGGTACCCACATCATCCCCCTGGCGGTTCAGGGTAGTAGGGTCGTGCGCTTGCCAAAAGACCTCCAATATATCCAAATAAGAGCATACCTTCGGGTCATAGGTGATACGAATTGCCTCCGCATGACCAGTCTGCCCTGTACATACCTCCTTATAGGTAGGATGAGGTACAGTACCCCCTGTGAAACCCACTTCCACCTGCTCCACACCTATCAGCCGCTTGAAAATCGCCTCTGTACACCAAAAACAACCTGCTGCTATAATCGCTTGTTCCATCAATTTTTCTTCCTTATGCTATTTTTTATTATCTTCTCAACTTAAAATCTCTTCCAAAGGCTGCTGTTTAGAACTCCTAAAGTAAAGAAGTTCTATCATTGCATCCGCTTCTCTAATTTGATAATATAGAAGAAATCTTCCTTTCATTATTGCTTTTTTATGTAACCCTAATTCAGCCAAATATCTGACTGAATAAGGATATTTCTTAATCTCCTCTATTGCTTTCTCTGTTTCTATGATTATTTTCCTAGGATATTCATAAGAACCATTATGTTCATACCAAAAATCAAGTGTTTCTAGAAAACTATTTTCTGCATTTTTAGACCAAATTAGCTCCATATCTCTCTTTTACTTTTCTTAGAACTTCTTCATTAGTAGAAAAAAGACCTTGCTTAATCTGTTCTCTAGACTCTTCTATTTTTTGTAATTCTTCCAAAGAAAGACCATCATAAGGATCTTCTTGTGGAGGTAATACTTCAATACCTATCTCCTCTAGAAAATTCACAATCATCTGATACTGATGGAAATTTAGTTTTTCTTTTAATTGTATTGTATTTGTACTCATTACTCTATCTTTATAGTTTTATCAAAATAATAAAGTTTCTCAAAAGCCAATCACTGCCCCTTAATCTCTAAACTTTCGGCAAATGTACGAAATTAATAGTAAACAATCCCCAAAAAGTCCTTATTTTTTTATACCTTTGTCTGCTATAACTAACCCCCGTATCATGCTCCAAGACAACTCCTTTACCTCTTTGTTATTTGCCTTGCAGGATGTCCCCTATGGCGATTTTACCCATAAGCTCATCCCTACGCTCTCCCGCGAGCGTATCATTGGGGTACGCCTGCCTGCACTACGCAAGTTAGCCAAAGACCTCACCAAGCAACAACCCGAAGCCGTAGCGCAATTCCTCAATACACTTCCCCACCACTATCATGAGGAAAACCTATTACATGGCTTTCTCATAGAACAAATCAAAACCTTCGACCAGGCCATCGCCTATACCGAAGCCCTCCTACCCTATATAGACAATTGGGCGGTGTGTGATACCTTTTCCCCTAAGCTTTTTCTAAAGCATCCGAAAGAGACCTATACCCATATCCTCCAGTGGCTCCAAAGCCCGCAGCCCTATACCATTCGCTATGGTATAGGGCTGCTGCTGTCCAACTACTTAGATGACTACTTTGAGAGCGAGATGCTCTCCTTGGTGGCCGACATCCAGTCGGACGAATATTATGTCAATATGATGATTGCTTGGTATCTGGCCACTGCCTTGGCCAAGCAGTACGAAGCGACTCTACCCCTTATCCAAAGCCAAACCCTCTCCCCTTTTGTCCAAAACAAAGCCATCCAAAAAGCCCGTGAAAGCAGGAGAATTACGCAGGAAGTGAAGGAGATGCTGGTCAGGTGGAGGGTTTCATAAAATTATTGCTTCCATTTATAGTCAAACAGAAATGGTTTGCGAAAAATTAGCATGAGCAGGTGTAGGGGCTAATGGCAATTAGCCCTTGAAAAAGAGTATATTAGAGTTGAATCCCTTGCCTTATTTATTGGTATTTTATTCACATTCTAAATATGATTGACTATAATATCTATATCTGCTAAAAAATATGATTTTTCTATACATATTTCATCTTCCTGTAAATAAAATTTTTCACTGATTACATCAAGAATTTCAGATGTTTTATCATATTCATCAACTGTTATTTTCAATTTTTTATCAACTATTCTAACTGATTCTGGAATGATGTTTATTGGAATTGACCTCCTTTGTAATAGTTTTTCTTGCACATCAATATAACGTTTCCAAATATCTCGTAATAAATCCTTATTTTTTATTTTTTTTAAGAAATAAAGTGTGTGTATAAGTTCCATAATCATAAAATTCATTGCCTATTACAAATAATCTTTGTATTTTTGCAAATTATAATAAATATCTTCAAGATATTAAAAGTTTGTAATAATAGTATTTTTTCACCTTGATTATCTATCTTCTTAGATAAAAATATAGCTAATTTATGAATTGAAAAAATAACACTTTTTTTGAAGCTACCAAACAAAAACATGGAAAAGTTAGAAATTTTTAAACAAGTAGGCCGTAATATCCAGCAAATACGCATCGGCAAAGGCCTCTCCCAGGTGGATTTGGTAGGGCGTATCGAGGGAAATATTGATACCACCAATATCTCCCGCATAGAGCAAGGCCGCACCAACCCAACCTTACTAACCCTCTATCGCATAGCTCAAGCCTTGGAAGTGTCTCTAAGCGATTTGGTAGCAAACAATATGGTAAAAATAGTGGAAAAATAAAGCATTGCTTATTTACTAAAAAAGCCTTAACTTTGCCCAAAAACCACCTTATGAATCTCTGGCATATGCAGCTACACCCCACAGGGGCTACTACTTGGACAGCAGAAGATAGCCGCCATATCATCGCCACAGGCTATATAGGTTGCTCGGGCAAGGTCGTACAAACCTTTGGCAAACTCCTTGTAGGTGATTTGGTGTTGGTACGTTATGGGGCGCAAGTAGTAGCCTTGGCAGCAGTGGAGGATATGCCCCGCTTGTTGCAGGATTATGAAAAGCACCCCTTGCACTGGTTTACCCATGGCTGTCGGGTAAAGCCCCTTGCCTACTATGACCACCTAAAAATAGGCGGTCGTGGCTGGTATCTGCCCACTACGCTCCAACAGATAAAACCTGAGAATGAAGTAGCTTATCCCTTTGTAAAAAACTTATGGGAAAAGACAGACACTCGCCTGCTTTTTTCTGTAGATTTCAACGAACTAATGGCGCATGATTTAGTACTGTTTTCTCAAAAAGATGAGCGAGAGAATGTATGCGGAGAGCCTATACCCTTATACGAAGGATTGAAAGTAGATATCTATATGGGCGACGGAGACGACAAGGGTAACCGTGATGACCTCGTTGCCAGTGGCTATGTAACGGCAAACAGAACAGGATACTATCCCTATGTGAAATGGTGTTGCCAAATTGATGAAAAAGGTATTCGCAGTGAGTCTGAAGTGAAATAAGATTTTTTTTGCTATTATATCTCCTAAAAAAGTGGTATATTTGCCCCACAAATATTTACAGATATGCAGTATACTATTGACATAGACCCTATTATTCTCCAGAAAGCACAGCTCTATGCGCAGGAAAAAGGCATAGACTTCAACAAATACGTGGAAAAACAGCTTACCCCTTCTCGTGCTCAAGGCACGAAGAAAACCCTTGTAGCGCTCTTAGGGGTTATCGTAGGGATATTGGCTTTATTTGTTTTTGTAGCCTCTCTATTGCCTTTCTTAGGAGAAATAGCTTTTGTAGGAGGGGTTGTAGTCATTTTATTATCGGGAGTAGGGCTATATTTTGCTTTCATTTATGGCTTAGCCAAGGGAGTCCTTATTCTTTCTCTATTGGCTTCTGTAGCTGCTACAGGGATTTCTATCAAAAAATTTATTGACTATCACCAGAACTATACGTCTGAGAATCATCATAGTGAATCTAGTCATGAACTCTGGTGGGGTGATGATGATTAAAATCGTATATTTACACCATATTTAAACTAAAAACTGAAATCATGCAATACACTATAGACATAGACCCCGTTACACTTGAAAAGGCTCAACAATGTGCTGAGGAAAATGACTTTGATTTGAATGAATATATAATAGAAAAGTTGGAGGAATTCATATCTATTCACACTCCAAAATTAAATCATGCTGATAGAATGGTTGCTTTTAGAAAACTAAAAGGACTATTAAAAGGAATGGACTTAGAAGTTGAACGATATAAATATCTTGAAGAGAAAGAATTAGCGTAATGAAACAAGTGTTTATAGATACAAATATTCTTGATCACCATATACCCTTTCTCATTACTCGCAATATCAAAGACTTTGCCGTGGACGACCTCTCTGTACTATCCCCGCAACAGTTCTTAGAAATCATAGCTAAGTAAATTGAGTCCCTCTATAAGCTCTATGATAAGATTTTACTCTTTAGAAATTCCACTTCTTTCTGTAACTGAAGAATCAGTTCATCTTTGGCCTTGATAAGTTGCTCCGTTATTTCCTTATTTTCTTGATAAAAATGTTCTATCTTTTGTTGGTAGACTGTATCATTATGATAATTATGCTGCACCATACATTCGTCATCAATGTCCAACAATTCACTCAAGGGCATCTCCAAAATAACTGATATTTGAAAAAGCCGCTCTACTGACAATTTAGTCTCCCCTATCTCCAATTTACGATACGCAGGTACCGAAAGGTGCAATTCTTCCGCCATATTCTCATAGGAATATCCCTTCCTTAATCTCCCTTGCACAATTTTATTAATTACATTTTCTATTTCCACGACACTTAAAGTTAATATTTCAAGGGCAAAAGTATAAAAAAATAATGAAAAAGTAAAAATTTTCTCGTAAAAGTTTATTCAATAATTTGTTAAATGTTTTAACTTTGTACTTTCAAAATCAGATAAAATTTTATGGCAATTAATTTACAAAAAGGTCAGAAAATCGATATAGGTTTACAAAGTATGACTATTGGTTTAGGTTGGGATCCTAATGAAGGAACAGGATATGATTTTGACTTGGATGCCTCTGCTTTTATGATTGATAACAGAAGGCTCATGCCTGCAGAAGCTTTCTTTGTTTTTTATAACAACACAGATTCTCCTGATGGCGCTTTACACCATACAGGGGATGACCCAACAGGAGGAAATAGTGAAGATGGGGATGATGAAAGTATTGAAATTGATCTATCTAAGGTAGACAATCGTATTCAAGAAATTCTCTTTGTTGTCACTATTCATGAAGCGCAGACTCGCAAACAAAATTATGGGCAAGTACGCAACTCCTATATTCGTATTGTAGATAACACTACTGGGCAAGAAGTTGCTAAGTATGAATTAGGAGAGGATTTTTCCATAGAAACCGCTGTAGAATTCGGCCGTTTATACAAACACAATGGCAAATGGAAATTCGAAGCTTCAGGTATTGGTTATAAAGAAGATTTAGCTTTCTTCTTGTCTAAATATTATAAAGGACAGATTATTAAATAATCCAAAACTATGGCTATCAACTTACAAAAAGGACAAAGAGAAAGTATCAAAGCTCCCAAATTTACTATAGGATTAGGCTGGGATACCAACAACACCTCTACAGGAAGTGAGTTTGACTTAGATGCCTCTGCTTTTATCCTAGGTGAAAATAAAAAAATTCTTTCAGATAAGCATTTTATTTTCTATAATAATTTAAAATCTCCTAATGAAGCTGTTATACATACTGGAGATAATCGTACAGGAGAAGGCGAAGGTGATGATGAACAAATTATTGTGGATTTATCAAAGATAGAAAGTGAAACTTCTGAAATATGTATTGTTGTTACAATTCATGAAGCAGATATACGTGGACAAAATTTTGGGCAAGTGCGCAATTCTTTTATACGAATTTTTGATACAAATAGTAATGAAGAGTTATTAAAATACGAACTTGAAGAAGATTTTTCTATAGAAACTGCTGTAGAATTTGGACGTATTTACAAACGTAATGGAGAATGGAAATTTGAAGCTGTAGGTATGGGTATGAAAGGAGGACTAAAAGATTACTTAAACAAGTATAACTAAAAACAAAATATTTTAGGTATGGCAATTAATTTACAAAAAGGTCAAAAAATAGACCTAAGAAAAGATACAGGAGATCGATTACAGAACTTTTGTATTGGGGCCAATTGGGGTGCCATAGAAACAACTTCTAAAATTCTTTTTGGCCTAGCATCCAAAAAAGAAACTATTGATGTAGACTTAGATCTCAGCTGTATAGTTATTGATGAAAATAATAAACTTTATGATCATCTATATTCCCCTTTATACAACACAGCTCTTCTTAGGAACTACAACTTACCAAAAGGTAAATTGACAACCAATGATGGGGCACTACATCACACAGGAGATGACTTAGAAGGAGATAAAGGGGGTGATGATGAACTTGATAATGAAATTATTACTGTTGATTTAAAACGAGTCAACCCTCGAGTTTCTAAGATTTTTTTCTTTCTTAATAATGTTGGAAAAGAAGATTTTTCTCAAATTCCCTATGCTAAAATACGTATGTTTGAAGGATCTCCTGAACGTGTTAATTCTGTTTTTGCATCTTATAATGTATCAGCAGAACCTTCTTTTAAGGGAAAAAGATCTCTTATTTTAGCCAAACTATACAAAAAGAATGATGAATGGAAGTTTGATGCTATAGGAGATCCTACTGATGACATTTTTATTGGACAGACTATTCAACGTATACTAAAAAATTATTTATAAAATGAGAAGATTACCCGTATATTTATTACTAGACACTTCTGGATCTATGTCTGGTGAACCTATTGAAGCTGTAAAGAATGGAGTACAGATGATGATACATTCATTACGTCAAAATCCACAGGCTATTGAGACTGCTTTTGTAAGTATTATTACCTTTGATTCAAATGCTCAGCAGATTATACCTCTTACTGATTTAGCTTCTTTTCAGATGGTTGATATCAAGGCTAGTGGCATGACTTCCTTAGGAGCAGCTCTTAATCTATTAGCTGACAAACTTGAAAACGAAGTAACTAAGACTACCCTCGAACAAAAGGGAGATTGGAAGCCTATTATTTTTATCATGACAGATGGAGTCCCAACAGACGATTGGCAACTTGGCTTAAATAAACTAAAATCAGTAAATAAAGGGCTTGTGGTAGGCTGTGCGGCAGGAAATGGAGCTGATGATCAAGTTTTAAAACAAATTTCAGACTCTGTTGTGCGACTTAATAATACAGATGCTGAGAGTATAGCCAAATTTTTCCAATGGGTATCAGCCTCTATTGCTACTTCTTCTACTAAAGTAGAAGAAACAGGTATAGATCTTACTAAAAAAGATCAACTACCTCCTCCTCCAAGTGAATTGGTCATTATTGCTTAACCAATGAATAGACGCTTATTAGCATACTTCTTGTTAGACACTTCTGGTTCAATGAGTGGTGAGCCTATACAAGCCTTAAATAATGGCTTCTATGGGCTCATCAATATGCTTAGAACAGATCCTCAGGCTATGGATTCTTTATACATAAGTGTCATTACTTTTGATAGAGAAGTAGATAACCTAATACCTTTAGTTGATTTAGCCTCTTTCCAACCTTTAGAAATCACATGCCCTGAAAGTGGCCCTACTCATACAGGAGAAGCTCTGAAAATACTTTGTGAGCTAGTTAATAGAGATCTCGTCAAAGGTTCTGTTAATCAAAAAGGAGACTGGAAACCATTACTATTTATATTTACCGACGGGAAACCTTCTGACATTCAAAAATATAGAGAATATATTCCTAAGGTAAAAGCTTTAGATTTTGGTGTCATAGTAGGTTGTGCTGCCGGCCCTAAAGCAGAGATATCTTATTTACAAGAACTTACTCATGATGTAGTAAAGTTGGATACCACTGATGCCAATATGCTTACCTCTTTTTTTAAATGGGTAAGTTCTTCTATTGAAATGGGAGGAAAATCTCAAGGAACAGGACAAGCTATGCCTCTTCCTCCCCCTCCCTCTGAATTAAATTTGATCGTATAAAAATATAAAGTATGAGACGGTTACCTGTTTTTTTCCTAATAGATGTTTCTGATTCAATGGTCGGAGAGCCTATTGAACAGATAGAGGAAGGTATAGCCACCATTATCAAAGAACTCAAAACAGACTCTTTTGCCTTAGAGACTGTTTGGATTTCAATTATTGGTTTCGCAGGTAAGAGTAAAGTGATTTCCCCTTTACAAGATATTATTACCTTCTATCCTCCTAAAATACCTATCGGAAGTGGTACTTCTTTATCAAAAGGATTAGATACACTTATGAATACTATTGATAAAGAGGTTACTAAAACAACTCTAGGGCGTAAAGGGGATTGGAAACCTCTTATATTCCTTCTTACAGATGGAGTTCCTACAGATGATACTTCTAATGCTATCAAGCGTTGGAATGATCATTATCGAAAGAATAATAATTTGATTATAATCTCCATAGGTAATAATACAAATTATAACCTTATAGGACAACTTTCTGAAAATGTACTTCAATTTAATAATTCAGACTCCAATTCATATAAAGAATTTTTTAAATGGATATCAACATCTATAAAAACAACTAGTGAACAGATAAACCATACAAATAGAGAAGGAATTAATATTGTTAAAACAGTTGATGATACTATAGAAACTATAGATTTAAATAAAAAACATAAAATACCCGATGAAAATTTTGTTGTTGTATGTGGAAAATGCACTAATACAGACAAACTATATCTTATTAAGTTCAAAAAAAATTTAAAAAATTCTTTTTTCCATGGTATGAAAACGATTATATATACCATAGAAGGTACTTATAAGATAGAAGAAAAAACTTATAAAGAATTCTCAGAGAGAACTAATTATAATTTAAAAATATCAGCTGAAGCACTTGTAGGAAATCCATCTTGTCCTTATTGTGAAAATAATTATGCATTAGCTACTTGCTCTTGTGGAGGAGTACATTGTATATCTGGAGAAGGTGAAAATACTTGTCCTTGGTGTAATACTACAGCTTATTATGGAGCAACAGACGAAGATTTTAATATTAATCGAACTTTAGGATAATGGAAGAGATTATAAAAACAATGTTAAAAAAAGAAAACGAGAAACATGGTAAGATTTTTGATAAAATACTTTCCATACTCACAAATTCAGAAAAGATCAAAGATAGCTTTAACCTTTTTAGTGAACAAGTGAAAGAAAAATATAATATAAATTATGAAATAGAATCTTTCCAAGAAAAGTATTTTCCTATAACAAATGCTAATGCTAAAAAAGATTATTCTTTTACCTTCGATCTACAAGAATTTCCTAATATAAAAATTACAAAAATAAATAATATTGAAGTATTTAATTTATCTTTTGATAATCAAAGCAATACCATTACTGGAAAACCTCTAATTGCGGCAACTACTCAATTAGAGATTTATTTCTATTGTATAACCGATGATACAAAAACAATATATCGAAAGACTATTCCATTTATAATCAATGCTGATCCTAAGGATTTATGGCAAAATACACCTTTCCCTAAGGATTCTCTTTTTTATAAAAAAGATGAAGATTCCTACTCAGGAACTTTCTTAGATAAAAAAATCGTAATAGCCTCTAAAAGAGGACGTTCCCATGCACATCAAGGAACTTCTCGAGATGATGATTTTTACTCTTTAAAACTCCCTAATGAGTGGGAAACTATAGCTGTTGCTGATGGTGCTGGATCTGCTAAGTTCGCTAGAAAAGGTTCTGAGGAGGCTACTAAGTATATTTGTAATAGCTTCAATGATGAAATTTTTATATCCTCCATTAATAAACTTGTCATAAAATATTTCTCAGAGGAACTGACTCAAGAAGAATTATTAAAATGTAAGAATGACCTTATAAATACTATCTTTCCTAAAGTTAGAGATCTTTTGTACAAACATCTAAAGGGTATCTCTGAAAACGAAAATATTACAATCAAAGACCTACACACTACTCTTATATTTTCTTTATCTAAGAAATTCTCCTTTGGATATGTCTTCTTAACTTTCGGAGTTGGAGATTGTCCTATCTGTATTCTTGACAAGGAAGAAAATAAAGTAGAACTATTAAATACCCTAGATATTGGAGAATTTGGAGGTGGAACACGCTTTGTCACAATGCCTGAAATATATTCCAATGAAGCTAGTATCCCTATAGGAAAGAGGTTTGGTATATATAAATTTGAAGACTTTTCAAAATTATTTCTAATGACAGATGGCATTTATGATCCTAAATTTGTAGTTGAAAATAATCTTACCCAAATAGATAAATGGAAAGACTTCTTAAATGATCTGAATGGACAAAATGAAGATCTTGCAAAAGTTGATTTTCAAAATGATGAAAATATAGCAGAACAATTACTCCATTGGTTAGATTTTTGGAGCAAAGGAAATTCAGATGATAGAACACTAGCTATAATTTATTAACATATGAAGACTATAAAAGTATATTCTACTATTGATAATTCAAAAAGCTATGAATACATAGATGATGGTAATCCCAAACAAGGTGGCGTTAAAGATGTATATTTTTCTCCTGATCGTAAATATGTTGTTGCTTTCTTCAGAGAGACTTTGGATTTTAATCAAAAGGAACGTATAAAACGTATTGTATCCCTATATCTAGAGAATATAAAAAAAGGAAATGCTCCCAACTATTTCCTCAATGATATTTTTCGTTGGCCTTATGATACTGTAGAAAAAGAGGGTAAAACAGGTGTCATTGTACCCATCTATGATAAAAAATTCTTCTTTACAAAAGGACGTATTGCTGATGATGGATTAAAAGGAGAGGAAAAAAAGGGAAAATGGTACACTACTCCTTCTTTTCGAGATACTAAATACCCTCTTTGTCTAGACAAATCTGAATTAGGAGATTGGCTAAGCTATTTCCAAATAGCTATTAATATATGTAGAGGTGTTAAAAAAATGCATCAAATGGGACTTGCCCATTCTGATCTATCATACAACAATATATTAATTGATCCTATCACTAAATCAGCCAATATTATTGATTTAGATGGATTAGTCGTTCCTGGACTATTCCCTCCTGAAGTATATGGTACGCCTGATTTTATTGCTCCTGAAGTACTCAAAACAATGCACTTGGATTTCAAGGATAAGAATAAAAATCTCCCTAATCAAAGGACTGATTTACATGCTTTAGCCGTACTAATATACATGTATTTATTTAGGAGGCATCCTCTCAAAGGTAGTAAAGTTTGGGATTTAGATCCTCTCAAGGATGACCGCTTATCTATGGGTGAAAAAGCTGTCTTTATTGAAGATCCCAATAATTCCATCAATAGAGTAAAATCTAGCCAACTCCGTAAGTGGGATCTATTTTGGGGAGATCCTAATAAACTCCCTTATACTATAGCAGGACCTTATTTGACAGACTTATTTAAAAGAGCTTTTGTAGATGGACTACATAACCCTATGCTCCGCCCTATTGCTAATGAATGGGAAACAGCACTCTTGAAAACCGTTGACCTAATACAACCTTGCAATAATCCCAATTGCAATGAAAAGTGGTATGTTTTTGATAATACAGCTCGTCCTAAATGTCCTTTTTGTGGAACTCCTCATAAAGGAAGTCTCCCTATCGCTGATTTATATTATAACTCAGGTAAAAATATATGGAAACCAGAAAACCATAGAATTATGATATATCATAACCAATATCTTTTCAAATGGCATGTATCCCGAAAAGTATTAAGGAATGAGAATCTTATTGATGACGACAAAAAACCTGTAGGATACTTCACAATTTATAAAGACAAATGGGTTCTTGTTAATCAATCTCTTAGAAAAATGAAAGACCTAACTCTTAACAAAGATATCCCCATAAACTCTATGGTAGAATTGACTAATGAGAAAAAAATTATGCTTTCTGATGAGGAAGGTAGTCGATTATTATATATTACTCTTTTGAATTAATTTTTTTATATCGACAAAAAAATATAACTTTGCATCTTCAAATGAATACTATGTCTGAAAAACATCACTACAAAGGGCTTACTGATGCCCAAGTTGTTGAAAGCCGTCAAAAGTATGGCGAAAACACCTTCACTGCCGTGGAGGGCGAACCGCTTTGGAAGCAGTTCTTGGAGAAATTTACAGACCCTATCATCATCATTCTGCTGGTAGCCCTTGTCTTCTCCTTTGGTGTTTCCTTCTACGAATATACCGTCCATGATACAGGGCTCCATGCTTTCTTGGAGCCGGTGGGTATCCTCTTTGCGGTACTCTTAGCCACCGGAGTCGCTTTCTACTTTGAGCAAAAAGCTAACAAACAATTTGAAATCCTCAATCAGGTCAATGACGATATTTACTACAAAGTCATTCGCAATGAGCGCATTACCCAAGTACTCAAAAAGGACATCGTCGTAGGGGATATTGTGATTATCGAAACAGGTGAGGAAGTCCCTGCCGACGGCGAGCTGCTGGAAGCGGTATCTCTACACCTAAACGAATCCACCCTCACCGGCGAACCTCTGGTGCACAAAAGTACGCACCCTGAAGACTTCGAGGCCGAAGCCACCTACCCTACCAACTATGTATGTCGCGGCACTTCCGTGGCCGACGGACATGGTATCTTTGAGGTGAAAAAGGTGGGCGATGCGACCGAATACGGAAAAGTCTTCGAGGGGGTACAGATCGATGATTCGGTGAAAACACCCCTTAACGAACAGTTGGACAACTTAGCCGACCTCATCACCAAGGTAAGCTATGGGATTGCAGCCCTTGTGATTGTAGGCCGATTGATCGTCTATTTCGCGAATCCTACCCATAGTTTTGACAGTATTGACTGGGTGTCCTTCGGAGGATATCTGCTCAATACCGTAATGATTGCCATTACAGTGGTGGTGGTAGCTGTTCCCGAAGGATTGCCGATGAGTGTGACCCTGAGCCTGGCCTATAGCATGCGTAGTATGATGGCTACCAACAACCTCGTGCGCAAGATGCACGCCTGCGAGACTATGGGGGCTACTACAGTGATCTGTACCGACAAAACAGGTACGCTTACCCAAAACCAAATGACTATCTACGAGACGTATTTCAACTCCTTTGCGGATAGTTCCTTAGCCGACCGACTCATTACAGAGTCTATGGCGGTCAATTCCACCGCTTACCTTGACTTCTCCGAGAAGGACAAACCCAGTGTGCTGGGCAACCCTACCGAAGGGGCGCTCCTGCTTTGGCTCTATAGCAAGGGTACCAACTACCTGCCTATCCGTGAGGAAAGTGAAGTATTACAACAACTTACCTTCTCCACCGAACGCAAATATATGGCGACCCTCATCTACTCGCCTACCCTGAAAAAGAATATCTTATACGTAAAAGGAGCCCCTGAGATTGTAATGACTTTCTGTCAGAGAGAAGGAAAACTAAACTCCACTATCTCCCAAGCGGATTTCGAAGCCAAGCTACTCCAATACCAAAACCAAGCCATGCGTACCATCGGCTTTGCCTACAAGGAAATAGACGATCCTAAAGCTATTATCTCCGAAAATGGCAAGTTGGTAGTCAAGGGATTACACTTTATCGGTATCACTGCTATCTCTGACCCTGTTCGCCCCGATGTACCTGCAGCTATTGAGGAATGTATGCAGGCGGGTATTCAGGTGAAAATCGTAACAGGTGATACCCCAGGTACCGCCAAGGAGATTGCCCGACAGATACACCTATGGGATGAGAGCTGTACCGACCGTAACCATATCACTGGGGCTGAGTTTGCCGCTATGAGCGATGCCGACCTCTTAGAACGTGTGGGTGACCTACGCGTAATTTCTCGTGCACGTCCGCTCGATAAGGCACGCTTGGTGAATTTGCTCCAACAAAAAGGCGAAGTAGTAGCTGTAACCGGTGATGGTACCAACGATGCCCCTGCGCTTAAGGCTGCTCAGGTAGGTCTTTCCATGGGTGATGGTACCTCTGTGGCCAAGGAAGCCTCCGATATCACCATCTTGGACAACTCCTTTAGCAGTATCGGAAAGGCAGTCATGTGGGGGCGCTCGCTCTACCTGAACATCCAGCGCTTTATCCTCTTCCAGATGACCATCAACGTGGCCGCTTGTATTATCGTGCTCATTGGGGCTTTCTTAGGCGTGGAATCACCCTTGACCGTAACTCAAATGCTTTGGGTGAACCTCATCATGGATACTTTTGCCGCCTTAGCCTTGGCTTCCTTACCGCCAAGCCATAGTGTGATGTATGACAAACCTCGTCCGCGAAAGGCCAATATCATCAGCCAACCCATGGCCAAAGGAATTTTTGGGGTAGGTGGATTCTTCGTGCTCTTGCTCTTTGGATTTATACAATACTTTAAGAATGAAGATATTACAAGCCTAACTCAGTTCTCCTTAGGGGATTACTTTAGCCACTTCTTCCACTTTGGTGCCCCACAAGGAAGCCTATCGGCTTATGAATTGTCGTTGTTCTTCTCCATCTTTGTATTCTTACAATTTTGGAATATGTTCAATGCCAAGGCCTACCGTACTGGCAAGAGCGCCTTCCATCACATAGGCAAGAGCCAAGGATTCTTGATGATTGCTGCTGCCATCATCTTAGGACAGCTCTTTATCACCTCCTTCGGTGGAGATATGTTCAGCGTAAGACCCTTACAATTAGTAGATTGGGCAATTATCATCGGTGCCACCAGCTTTGTACTTTGGATTGGTGAGCTCCGAAGAGCCATTCGCTCTTAATTCCATCAGGATTCCTATTAACAATTGACCATTAACAATTAACAATTAGCCGTTAACCATTAATCATTATTTTTTGTATCTTTGCAAACTCAAAGGGGGTCTCATAGTTCAACGGATAGAATAGAAGTTTCCTAAACTTTTGATCCAAGTTCGATTCTTGGTGAGACCACTTTACAAAAAAGAGGCTGTCCTTGCGGGCAGCCTCTCATCTTCTTGGGTTATCTGATATTAGGATTGTTATTGATTTCATCTTCAGGGATCAGTAGGGTGATCTTAGGATCGTTGTACTGGAAGGTTTCCCCTTTGTAGCGCATATGGTTGTCCCCTCGGGTGACACTCTTGTGATTACGCTTGAGCGAGAGATAACTCTTTCCCTCACCCCATAGCTCTATACGAGTGTTAAGGTAGATATCATCCAGCAGGGCTTCCTTCGATAGCCCATCTACATAGGCCACATCGGCATCAGCAGTAGCCTCTGGATAGCGCAGCGTAAGTAGTTGCTTATAGTAACGCTTAGCTTCTGATAGATTATTTGCCTTGGCCAATCCTTCGGCAGCCAAAAGATAGAACTCATCCACTCGCATATAGATATAGTCGGTGGTCACCACCATCTGTCCCTTGCGCTTACGCCCTGGAGCAAAGAACTTATTCACTGGGCGATGACGATTATTAAGTGATGGATTAACATCCACATCGTTATCATTGAACTGTTTCTTGCGCAAATCTCTGTCTCTTATCTGACTATAGAGGCGGCTATCTATTGCCTTGATCTCATTGGCATCCGCATAACCATAGGTAAAGACATCTACCTGTGACCACCAGGAAACCTCGGATATATCACTCTCTGCGGTGATATCCAAGCCCCACATCCAGCTAGGGGTACTCAGATCATTGAAGCCTCCTCCTAACTTCGTATCTGGATTATAGCAGATTTGCTCACGAGTGGTAAGGGGGTATTTATCACTACGAACAATATCCAACGCCAAATTGGTCATCTCCTCTGTCTGTCCCATCGCTCCATATACATAGGCCAAAAGTCCTTCGGCTACGTACTTATCGATCACGCCTTTATTGGGGCGAACAAAATTCTCAAGATCTCTAATGGCTTGGGTAAGATCACTTACCACAAGGGCGTATACCTCTGATTGGCGTGCTTTGGAGGCTCCCGCCATTCCGGTTTGGGTATAGATAGGAATAGAGAGCGCATTAGGGTCATATTCGGTGGTAAAGAGCTGTAGCAAATAGAAGTAAGCATATCCCCTAAGGGCATGGGCTTGGGCTACAATATACTTCTGCTCATCATCCTGAGGCGTACCTACCTGCTGGATCAGTTCATTGGCAGTATAGATTACCTTGTAGTAATAGCGCCAAGGCGTATAGTTCTCCGATACAGTAAAGTCCTGTGCGGTTTGCAAGTTGGCCACATTGGAGAACCAACGATAGTAGGTACGCACAAAGGCCATATCGCCCGAGAGCATATCCATATAGATGTCATAACTCTTCTGTCCGAAGTCCTCCGCCCTGGGAGAGGCCTTCCCTGGACGGGTATTGGCCGAACCAGGCTTGGCCAGCAGTACATACAGCCCGTTGAGCTTCGCTTGTGCCGCAGCATCCGAGAGAGTCTCAGTAGGGGTGGTCTCCAAAAAATCTTTCTGGCAGCCGACAAGCGCCATACTCACTGCCAATAATCCTATATATATCTTTTTTTTCATGGTTGTTGTTTTTAGAAATTAGCTTTTACCCCTAAGGTAAAGGTTGAAAGAGGTGCATATTGGTAACGTCCGGAATTACCTATCTCTGAGGTGGTAGGGTTGAACCCACGGCGATGGGTAAGTATCCATAGATTATCTCCTGATAAGGTAAAGGTAAGCCCTGAGAATCCTACACTCTCACATACTTCCTTGGGCAAGTCATAACCTAAAGTGATGTTATTCAAGGCCAAATAGTCGGCTTTAGTCAAAAAGCGTGTAGATTGGCTGGAGGAATTTCTCTCATTGGCACTAAAATTAGAGGAAAGACGTGGCACATCGGTCTGATCGCCTGGCTTTTGCCAACGGTTACGCACATCCACATGCCATATGTTACTACCTATATTTCCATTGGTCATCATACTCGCGTAGATATTATCATATGCATAGCCTCCTACGCCATAGAGCCATTGGGTACTGAAAGAAAAGCCTTTGTAAGCAGCCCTTAGGGTCACCGCTCCACGTACATCGGGTATAGCGGATTTTCCTACATATTTTTGAGTAGCCAAAGCATAGGTCTCTGTAGTAGTCTCCTGTACCGCTACCCCTGGATTGGCGTGTTCGAACTCATAGAGAGAGGCTATTTCTTCCCCTGTATCATACTGCTGGTTGTTGTTGCGATCCTGATAGTGCAAGGTATATTGAGCAGCTCCTGTATCAGGATTCACCCCTCTGTATTCTCGCATATAGAAATCAAAGATAGAATGATCCTTTGTCCGAGCGTAGCCCCCTAAGTTATCCAATACTTTAGGCTTCCCTGTAGTATTATCTATTGGCATACGGGTGAGCTTGTTGGAAAGTACTTCCCCATTAAGCCCCAAGTCTAACTTGAAGTCTTCTCGATTAACCAAGTGGCTGGTAAGGGTGAACTCCAATCCTTGATTGATGAGCAAGCCATCATTAACCTTATATACATTGTTACCTGAAGAAGGCGCCAAGGTACTATCAAAGATGAGGTTATCGGTAGTCTTGTGATAGTAATCCAATTGTATATCTACCGCTCTCTTTTCTAATAAACTGAACTCAGTTCCTACTTGGAAGATCTTTGATTTTTCCCAAGTCAAGTTTGGATAACCTATACGACGGAAACTCGCGGCAGGTTGCCCCATGAAATTGTCTATATTATAGACATCATAACCAGCGTAATAGTTGGTATTTTGGTCTCCTACAGTTCCATAGCTGGTCTTTAGCTTAAGGTAAGGTACATATTTGTTGTTCTCCAAGAATTTTTCTCGGCTCACTACCCAGCCTATACCAGCTGAAGCAAAATTACCCCATTTATCCTTAAGGAAACGAGAGGAACCATCGCGACGTAAAGAGGCAGAGAAGAGGTAACGACCTTCATAGTCATACATCAACTGGCCAAAGTAGCTCTCCAAGCGATACCCTATGGTATAGGAGTTAAGTCCTGCCAACTTGATGGCATTGTTAAGCTCTGTCCCATTGGGGTCTATCAAGCCGCTCTTGTTTCCACTTAAGGTAGTCCAATCATAGGTGGTACTTTCATGAGCCGCAAAGGCTTGTAGATTGTGGCTTCCAAAGGATTGGGTATAGCGCAAAAGCTGTAGGAAGGTATAGTTCAAAAGTTCCTGACGATACTTTACGATACGTCCCTTCTCCCCTTTTTCTGCTCCATAATAGGGGTTGGTGATATTATCCTTATTCTTATTATAGTACTGTCCTCCCAAGCGGGTCTCGAAGGATAGTTCTTTAAGAAAGTCTATCTTGAAAAACACATTGGCATTCAGCTCATTGCGAGTTCTATCTTTTCTATCATACATCCCTTGGGCTACCGCATTGGTGGTACCAGAGAAGCCTCGATCATCTCCAAAGTCATATACATAATTGCCTGGATAATACTTATCGGCTATCTTATTCCCATTCTCATCGCGTAAGAATAAAGGATAGAGCGGTGGCATGTTATCCGTTACCCAAAAGAGGTTATCCACATCCTCAGTCTGGCCATTCTCTCTACTCTTGGAATGAGCATAACCCAAGTTAAATTCTCCTTTGAGCCAAGGTTTGGCTTGGTGAGAGACATTCACACGTCCTGAATAACGTTGGAAATGGGTGTTGAGCGCATACCCTACATCATCCAAGTAGCCCAAACCGGTATAGTAAGTGGTCTTGTCATTTCCGCCACTGACACTAAGGTTGTATTCTGAACGCACCGATGCCTGATAAGCATAATCTGACCATTTTTCAGGCGTATATTTGCGGGTAACACCTGAGCGTATCTTCCCTGTCGTAGGGTCTATAAGCTGCTCGGTAGCTACATTCCACATATTATATTTAGGAGCAAAGCCATCATCTCCAAAGAAATTCTTGTTAGCAAAGTCCTCCACACTGGAATAATTGCGATCAAAGCCTCGTCTATTTCTTTGTTGTTCCAAAACTCCACGCTGGCTCATCGCACTCCAGCCTATCTCTACGTATTCCTCTGGACTGCTGATTACCTCATAGCGAGGCAAAAGACGTGAGTTGAACCCTATCTTAACGTGAGTTCGATATAAGAAAGTTACTTTT
>NZ_KE992151.1:1114-1410 GCF_000466425.1 Capnocytophaga sp. oral taxon 863 str. F0517 | reverse complement strand
ATATATTTCTAGTTCTTTAACTATTGATTCGCATTAACAATTAACCATTGACAATTATCTTACATAGCCCAATATCTCCATCACGCTTTTCCGCTTGGGAGGCTGACGGCACTCTACGGAGCCGGTAAGTGCATCGGGAGCATCATCGTTCAGGTTGGTGCCAATACGCAAGTAGCTTAGCAGGTCTTTGGCGAATTTCGGAAAACGCTGTTTCCAGTCTACCGGCATCCAAATGAGCTTCTGTACCGAGGCCGAGGCGGTGAAGATACGCGCCGTCTTGTTCTGATTTTGGTGGA
>NZ_KE992151.1:804-1014 GCF_000466425.1 Capnocytophaga sp. oral taxon 863 str. F0517 | reverse complement strand
CTGCTTCTCGGTAAAACAAGGCACATAAGTAATCGCTACCGCTATCAGCCGTATCGATGTAAGCCACGGTATAATAACGCGATGGCAAATCCATATAGCAGTTGAACTCATCATACATCAAGCCTTCGTTAGGCTTTGGATCCTGTTGGTACAGACTTTCAAAGACGGCAGGGTTACGTTCCTTAATCGCTAAGAGCTTTTCAGCACTGT
>NZ_KE992151.1:377-704 GCF_000466425.1 Capnocytophaga sp. oral taxon 863 str. F0517 | reverse complement strand
TACGCGCCGTCTTGTTCTGATTTTGGTGGAAAGGGTAAAAACGCGTAAGATGATTACCCCTATCGTAGGCCTGCTGCTGAAGGTTGCTTGCAAAAAGACCGCCCCCATTGTTGCTTTCGATATGGCAACGCTCTACCTTATACTTTTCAAGCATATAGGTAATTGTCTTCTCAGTTACTTCCATGGGATCCTTGGTGTAGAGCACATCCAAAATATAGTTTCCTTCCTCTGCTTCTCGGTAAAACAAGGCACATAGATAATCACTGCCACTATCAGCAGCATCAATATAAGCCACCGTATAGTAACGCGATGGCAAATCCATATAGC
>NZ_KE992151.1:0-277 GCF_000466425.1 Capnocytophaga sp. oral taxon 863 str. F0517 | reverse complement strand
ATAACGCACATAAGTAATCACTACCGCTATCCGCCGCATCGATGTAAGCCACGGTGTAGTAACGCGAAGGCAAATCCATATAGCAGTTGAACTCATCGTACATCAAGCCCTCATTGGGTTTGGGGTCTTGCTGATACAGACTTTCAAAGACGGCAGGGTTGCGTTCCTTAATAGCTAAGAGCTTTTCAGCACTGTGTCGTTCTGGCCACAAGGCTTCCCCTTCCTCACGAGGGTCAAGGGCGGTAGGTTCCTTGTTTTGGATAGCAGGGAAGCTCAC
>NZ_KE992150.1 GCF_000466425.1 Capnocytophaga sp. oral taxon 863 str. F0517 | reverse complement strand
CAAGAGGAACTCAAGTACAACCCTGATGCTATTGATTGGGAAACGTTACAAAACTTAGGGGTGAGTCGAGAGTCTTTAGAGAAGAGGAACCTATTAGAGCCCCTCTTAAAAGGTTATAAAACCAATGAACTGGTGCCTATTAGTTTCAATTTAGGCTCTACAGTAACCCGCTTTGATGCTCGTCTATCCCTAAGGGAAGTTGATGGAAAAGTAGCAGTAGCCATTCACGGGATGCGTAAGGAACCACAATTGGATTATCCTTTCTTTGGTCACGAGTTTTCAGAAGAGGATAAAAAGAACCTGCTTACCACAGGAAATATGGGACGTACAGTTGAGCTTACCAATACCAAGACAGGAGAAAAAATTCCTTCTATTATCAGTATTGATAAGCTCACCAATGAAATCATTGCCTTGCGCAGTGAACACATCAAAGTCCCCGATGAAATCAAAGGAGTCAAACTCTCCCAGGAGCAAAAACAAACACTCAAAGAAGGCAAGCCCCTGTTTGTCGAGGGAATGACCTCTAAAAAAGGAGAGCCTTTTAACGC
>NZ_KE992149.1 GCF_000466425.1 Capnocytophaga sp. oral taxon 863 str. F0517 | reverse complement strand
ATTTTGAATAGATTATAAAAGTAGTTTCAATTTTTGAATAAAGGTAAAAACAAGAGGATCGAGAGTACTGCCATATAGCTTAGCTGAAAACCAACCTCAAAGAGGAAACTGGGTTTACATAGCAGTAGTACCAAGGCCGAGAGGAGTAAGCTATCGTATTTTGCCCTTCTGCTACCTACCTCATAGGCGATACTATAGCTACCAAACATTACCACGGACCGCACCACCGAGGCCGAAAGTCCGGTAATAAAGGCATAAGCCAGTAAAAAGGTAAGTATAAGTGCTATTTTTAGGCTTTTTTTCTTCTTAGGAACAAGCCAAGAGAGCAGTAAGCTCAGCAAATAAGTGATAATTCCCACATGAAGCCCGGAGATAGCTAGTATATGTACCACTCCGGCATCTACATACTGCTGGTAAAGCTCCGGCGCTATATCCGAACGTATTCCTAAGACTAAGGCTTTGAGTACACCCAATGTCTCAGAGGAGAAAGGATAGAGGGAGAGGCGATGGGCTAAGAAGCCTTGTAATTGTTGAGCCGTAATAAAGGGAGAAAAGCTCATTTGTCGTTGGAGAATATAAGTGGTAGGGTAGCCCTGCCAAAATACGCCTTGGCGTTCCATATAGCGCTTGTAGTCAAACTGATAGGGGCTTTGTGCCGTCGCGATAGGGGAGAGCTTGCAGTGAAAAAGCAACGCTTGTCCCAAGGCCTCCTCCGTAAGGCTATCCTTGAGGTGCAGGACGACCTTTCCCTTATAGGTTTCTCCTTCAGGGGCTTGTAAGGATACGATAAGCGTTCGCCCTTTGATATGAATAATTGTCCCCTGTAGGCTATATTCCTTAGCAGGGGAACACTGGTGTAGGTAATGGGCAGGGTCATGGGATGCTTCATGAGCTTGATAGCTCAAAATGCCCAAGCCTATTCCTGCTAAAAGAGTTGCCCCTTGTACAAATTGTTTTAGCTTAAAAAAGCATAGGAAAAGCGCCCCTAAGGTGCCTATAGCGATGCCTACAGATACAGCAAGCCCTACCCCACAGAACAACTCCTGTGAGCCTATACCTAGGACTAATCCCAGAAGGAGGATAGCCAAGGGAAAATTGAACCGGGCAAAAGGCATATATGATAAAAAGTCAGTTACCCCGCAGGATAACTGACTTAAATGAGTGTTATTTCTTACAATCGGCCTCCTCGGGGAGCTTCCCACAGAAGCTACAAGGAGTACCTTCAGGGTTCAGATAAGGACTTTGGCTGGCACAAGTACCAGAGAATCGACCACCTTTTTTACCCCATATTTTGATGGCCATACCTGCTACACAGAGGCCTAAGATGACTAATACTAATATAAATAATTTCATAGGATATATATATTAAAATGAATATACTACAGAATATAAGTGGTATTGATAAAATTGGACGTTTCTGTTTTGAGTAGCTTCTCCAAGATTTCGTTGTTATACGGATTATCCTTGGAGGCTACAAAGGTACGGATAGAGAACGAGCGTAAGGCATCATACACACTAAGGGTACTTACAGCGGAGTCCTTTCTTCCGGTGAAGGGGAATACATCGGGACCGCGCTGGCATAAGCTATTGAGGTTTACTCGGCATACGAGGTTCACCATGGCGTCAATTAGCGGAGCTAAGGTATAGACATCCTTCCCAAAGATACTCACCTGTTGGCCATAATGAGAATCGGCTATTTCCTCTCTCACCTGGTCTATATCAGAGAAGAAACGCACCGGAACTACCGGCCCAAATTGTTCTTCCTGATAGACTCGCATATCGGGCGTAACGGGAGCCAGCACCGCAGGGAAGATAAAGTTTTCACAACGTTCTCCCCCTCTTTTATTGAGTATCTTAGCTCCTTTTTGAAGGGCATCGTCTATGAGGTCTTGGATATACTGAGGTTTGTCAGGTTCGGGTAGGGGAGTGAGTTGTACACCCATCTCCCACGGATTACCGAAGGTAAGGCTATCAACCGCCTCGTTAAATTGGCTTAGGAAGGCCTCTTTGATATCCTCATGTACATAGAGTATTTTAAGGGCTGTGCAGCGCTGTCCGTTGAAGGTTAGCGCACCGGCAACACATTCCTTCACCGTAAGATCCAAATCAGCATCGGGAAGGATGATAGCAGGGTTTTTGGCTTCCAAGCCCAAGACTAAGCGCAAGCGGTTCTTATGCGGATGCTTGTCCTGCAAGGCAATAGCCGAGCGGCTATTACCGATGAGCGCCAGCACATCGATGCGGCCACTTTCCATAATAGGAGTAGCTATCTCCCGACCACGTCCAAAAATGATATTGATAACTCCCTTAGGAAAACAATCCCTAAAGGCCTCTAAAAGAGGGGTGATCAGCAATACCCCATATTTAGGTGGCTTATAGATAACAGTATTACCCATGAGTAAGGCAGGAATCAGCAGCGCAAAGGATTCGTTCAGTGGGTAGTTATAAGGTCCCAAGCATAGGACAATACCCAAAGGGCCTCGGCGGATATGTGCATAGATACCATCTTTTTTTTGGAAATGGGCACTATCACGATCTAACTGCTTATAGGCCTCCAAGGTATTATAGAGATATTCTATGGTACGGTCGAACTCCTTTTGACATTCTGAGATAGTCTTTCCGATCTCCCACATCATTAGTTGTACGACTTCATCACGCTTGTGCTGTATGGTTTGGGTGAAGCGTTCGAGAATTTCTACGCGGTCTTTGACCCGCATAGTAGCCCATAAGCCGTTGCCTTTGCCATAGGCCTCAGCGGCAGCCTCGAGGGCTTCGAGCGCCTCTTTTTCAGTCAGATGCGGTACGCTTCCCACTAAGGTAGGTGCATACTCCGCAGTAGAGGAAATAGTAGAATAGACTTCATCACAAGCACCCTTCCACTCCCTCAGTTCCCCTCCTATAAGGTAAGTCCTATGGTGCAAAGGATGGCACTCATAGGCCTTGGGGATAGGTTGAAATTCATTCATGGTGTTATAATTAGTTTATCTTATACTCTGCCCTTGAGTGCATCGAATACCCATGCAATGGCTAAGAAGCCCACTCCAGTGGCTCCGAATCCCCAGCCCGCAACATCCTCATAGCGGAAGATCCCTAATCCGATAAGGATCAGCCCGAAGAAAATCATAATCAAGGTGGCATACCCTAGAACAGAATTTTTATTCAACCCCATAGTTATTAAGTTTTCAAATTGATATTTATACCTCCTCTTCTTTAGATGAGGATTTCTCTTTCATACTCTTGATAAAGTCCTTACCAAAAATAGTGCCAATTCCGATTACTATACCTAAAAATCCCCAAATGGCAATAATTATGCCTCTTTTAGGTTTAGATTTTTCCAAGGGAATGCTCACCGGTTCTATGTCAATAAAGGCAGGTGTATCTTCTTGGAGTTTTATTTTTTGGTTCTCTAACTGTTTGGCTAGTTCTATATAGACGTTGTTGGCTAAGCTATATTCTGATTGCAATTGGGTTTGGCGCGTCATAGGTACTGCGGTAATAAGGCCACGGTTGCTATCTTGAAATGCTGCTAATTTGAGCTGTTTTTCCTTAAAATTTCTCTCGGCCTCTTCATATTGTTTTTCAATAAAGTCCAATTGGCTTTTAGCCTTTTGTGTCTTGAAGGCTATGATGGTCTCTTGTAGGGTTTTCTTGGCCTGATAGAGCATTTGGGCAGCAGCTACAGGATCCTCCAAGGAGAAGGAAAAATCAATAGTGTTATCTTTTTCATTGACATTGATTTGGAATTGACTGCTAAGGGAAGAAAATAGTTCTTTTTCTTCTTTGGTCACTCTATATACTTGTAAGGAGTCCCCTGACATATTGGCAGAAGTGACTGTTTCTTTTTCTTCAGAAGAGAAAGCTCCTACAATCACTCCCGGAAGGCCTATGGTATATTTTTTTACTATATCCAAGGCGTTGGTTTTTTGATATTTGTTGCAATATTCCTTATAGGTAATAGGATTGCTACTTTGAGAGGTTTGTATAGGAACTTCTACCATTTTCCTTAGAAAAGGAATACTAGTGGCTATGCTCTTGTATAGCTTAGGGGAGATTAGCTCTCCCGAAGAACTCCCTAAGTTGATGCCAGCCAAAGAAGCCAAGCCTGATAGGCCGCTCCCGGTAGGAGAATTGCTTTCCTGGGCTAATACCATAGAGGTAGCTGTATATTCTTTCTTAGAGAAGATAGCTATAAAAATACCAATAAGTAGGAATATGATAGAGTATTTTAAGATAGTCTTCTTTCCCTGCCATATTTTCATCAGTAGGGCAAGTAGGTCTATTTCGTCTTCTTTTTCGATTTCTGGATTCATTTTTTATTATTTAAAAGCATTGTAGATGAGAATAGCTAAGGTAGTAAGGGCTGTCATCACACTAACAGTTTCGGTAGTGGAGAGCGTTTTCTTCTCTGGTTTTTCAGGGACAATCACCAAGGAGCCAGGAGCAACCTTAGGATAGCTTCTGAAGAAGAGGAAACGGCTAGTACCCCTCACATCTCCATTGGCATACACCACATAGACAGATTTTTTTTGAGCATTATCAGAGAAGCCTCCAGCACTATTGATATAGGAGCGGGTGGATTTGCCTTTTTCATAACGCACCAAAGAAGGAGCTAATACAAGTCCTTTGACCTCTACTGTTTGTTTTTCTGAAGGGACGATCAGTACGTCACCATCTTTTAGAATCAAGTCTTGATAGGAGTTCTTATGCTCCATAATTTTTTTAAGATTGATCCCTACGCGATATTCTGAGGCCTCAGGGGTGTTTTCCTCCTCTTTGGTTTCCACAAGAGTAAGATCTTTATCAGTTTTTTTGAGTTTTTTGAGCTGTTTTTCCTGAGCTTTTTCATCTTTTTCATTCTTATTTTTCTTTCTCACTAAGGTAGCTCCTTCCACATAAGCATAAGGCGCTAAGCCACCGGCACGTTCCAAAAGGCTTGAGATGCGTTCTTCCTTACTTAGTACAGCATAGAATCCAGGGAAAGAGACCTCTCCTTCTACTTTGACGATTTGTTGGGGAACATATCCTTTTTGATAACGTACCGTTACAATATCATTCGGTTCCAAGGCAATAGTCTCTGCACCTTCTTTGAGAGACACGGTATATACTTGGCTAAGTGTTTTGAAGTTGGTATCGTTCAGCTGTCTGGATACCTGTACTTGGGTTTGGTCAGCTCCTTCGAGGAAGCCTCCGGCCATTAGGATGAGGTCGCCAGGATGTAGTCCCTTGGCATAATCGAATTTTTGTGGTTTGCGCACAGCTCCCTCGATGCGTACCATAGGTTTGGTAAGGAGACTATCTCTCCCATAGATATGTAGACTATCGTTGGCTTGTAGGGCAATGCTTTCTTTCTTCTCTAAGACTTCCTTAAGCGAGAAGTGGAGGCTCTGTTTGGTCACACGGTCTAAGGAGCGGAAAAGGATAGCTCGGTCAAGGTAGGCCTCTTCTCTCACCCCAGCTGCCTTGCCGATAAGGTCTAAAGCGGTCATCCCTTCAGAGAAGGCATAGTTGCCTGGCTGATAGACGGCTCCAGTGATGCTCAGGCGATTGTGGTAAATGTCTGAAAGCTTATGAACTAAGAGTTTGTCGCCCCCTTGCAAGGCAAATTTGCTTGCTTCGCTATAGGGTACTTCTTTGACTTCGCGCTTGGCACCAATAATGCGCTCTATGACCATTATATCCTTGTAGGCATTGGACTTAAAACCTCCAAAATAGTCTATCAAAGCGGAGAGTTTCTCTCCTTCTTTTACCTCATAAAGGCCTTCTCTTTTGACAAAACCGATAACCTCTACTTGGTGTTTATAGGGAGGAACAATGATTACATCTTGATCATTAAGATTGATATTTCCCTCTTGAGAGCCTTTGAGTAAGAAGTTATAGATATCCAAATGGGCGATGGTTTTTCCCCCACGAACTACTTGTATATTTCTAAAAGAACCATTTTCCGTAGGGCCTCCGCTGGCATAGAGGGCATTCATTACAGTGGATAGGGCACTAAGGGAGTAGGTGCCAGGGGCTTCTACTTCTCCTATGATATTGACCTTTACCGTACGGATATTAGCGATAGAAACACCGGTATACACCTTGGCATAGCTTCCATCGGGGGCAGAAATACCGGCATATATCTTGCGCAAAGCAGTATTGATACGAGCCTTAGCCTCGATAAAGTTGAGTCCTCCTACATGTACCTTTCCGGCCATGGGGAGGATGATATTTCCCTGATTATCCACCTTTTGGGTAGAGGAGCTTTCGGCAGCCCCCCATACCTCCACCAAGAGTTCGTCTCCGGTATTGACGATATAGCTCTCTGGAGTAGGTACATTGATAGTAGGAGCGAAGGAGATCTTAGGATTTTGGAAGAAATCGTAACCAAATACCCTGCTTTTCTTGATTGGCATTAAGGAATCCTTAGGGTTTTCCTTTCCGGTTCGGCCAAATATTTCTTGTTCGGAAGTACTTGATTGGCTACTGGGAGCTGTAGTTTTTCGCTTAGTGCTTGTAGAAAGGGTCATGATACGCTGGCGTAACTTAGCAATTTGGGAGATAGGTACTCCCTTGACACGAGCAGCTGTTTCCAAGTCGGTAATGGAGTAGCCCTGTGCTTGGGCTTTTTCCCAAAAGGACTGTATTTGCTCATCAGAAAGCTGATCTACATTGATATAAGAGAGCTGCTCTAAGTTAAGGTTCTGCACCTGTGCGGAGAGGGGTTGTGATATTCCCACACTTAGGAGAAGAAAAAATAAGATTTTCCTAATCATTATTCGATGTTTTTAATCAGAGTGCAAATATACTTCGTTTATCTGAGAAAATAAAATATTTTAAACTTAAATTATTTATTCTATTTCATGTCAGCCTCCTCTTTATAAATAAGCAATGGATTTTATTTGTAAAAAATTGATTTTCAATGTATTGTTTAAAACAATGTAACATAGATTTTACTTTTAAAACATTCATTAAATCTAAAGGATAATAATTAACGATTAATAATTAACAATTAATCATTATTTTCGTTATCTTTGCCGAGCAAATAGCTTAATTTTATGCTCAAACTACTAAGAAATTATTTTATCCTATTTTTGTCCCTTGTAGTTCTTAATATCATCTTAGTTGCTATTACAGAAAATGGATACCTTATGTATCTTTTTTTCTATCTCTATGGATTTTTTGCTTTGCTGGCCTTAGCAAACATCCTTTTTTATATAGGAAGCTATTACAAAGGTACTAGAATCTATCTATTTGGTTTTGTAGGACTAACGGCTATAGGGATATGGCTGACCTGTTATGGAGGGGAGCTATATGGTAAATTCTTACTCTACAGATCAGAGAGAAATGCTCCTCCAATACTTGAGAAGTTTGCCGTCCTAATAGAAGATCCTATGGAGGGGAAAATGACTATTGAAGGAAAAGAGATGATTCCTTTTAGTAAGTACAAATGGCTTTCTTTGGAGAATTATACAATGACACAGCACCATGAACTCGTGGCACTTTATAGAGAAACAAGACTTCTTGAGGAAGGAGACTTGGAGACTTTTGTAAAGAAATTTGATACGGCTGGAAATCTTATTGATACGCTTTCTTTTTATCATTCTAAGAAGCAAGGACGTAAGATATTTCTTGTGGAGGATTGCCTGATAGATATTTCTAACCGTACCTATAACAAAGCATGGTTTTCCAGCAGAGATAGTGTATTTCATCCTATGAAATTGGTGGAAGGCTCCCAGGGATGGGGCTTCCAACAAGTAAAAGATTTCTATTATAATAGAAGCAAGGAATCGTCTTATTGTCATATTATAAAGATACCTTATTGGCAACTTTCTGACAAGGGTGATTTTCCTAAAGCCGATCCCCCTCGTTACATGATTGTTTTCCAAAAAGAGCATCAGTTATATTATTACTTGACTTCTTTCGATATTATTGACTATTACTATTTCGGTAAAGAAGATTATCAGATAAAATTCACTGAACATGCTTATGCTCCGCTCCTATTAGCACTAAGAAACGATGAACTGTATAATAAAGAGAAGCATTTGGGTAGGGGAGAGAAATCAAGAGAACGTACACATATAGTGCCTTTTTATTATTTGGATAAGCATATAGAATGTACAGGATTGGAACCCCTTGAGCCTTCAAAGTCTTTTGAAGTAGAAGATGGAGAAGGGGAATTATATTACCGGCTAAAAGTAGATGACCAAGTGCTTTCTTTGAAAACACCCTATTATATCAATAACAACTATGAAAGAAGCCTGAAAACGCCTACTTACTATTGGAAAAATAATACAGAAACTATTGAAAGATATAAAAACATAGATCTATATAGCAATAAAAATTTAAAATATCAATTGTTACATACATTTGTGGGAACTTATATTGTGAAATAAATCTTATAAAAGAAAAAAATCGTGACGATTCAGAATTTTGATAAGTTTGTAGATAAAACCTTGGTAAAGCAAGGTAAAGAAACCTTTGAAAAGGGCAAGGTTTCTTCCTTAGAAGAACTGGAGGACTGCCTATGGATAGCCACTGTAGAAGAGGAAAACGCTTATGAAGTGGAAATACTGCTGTATAAGAATACCATTAGGGAGACTTCTTGCTCCTGTGAGCAAAAGAAGAAAGGAGTCTGCTTGCATATGGTAGCAGCTTTCTTGGCCATAGAGGCTAAAAAGCAACAAGAAGCCACCAAAGGAAAACAAGGGGCTAAAGGTAAGAAAGATAACCTCAAGACCTTATTAGAGAAAATATCCCGTACAGAGCTGGAGGAGTTTATCAAAACCTATATGACTAAGAATAAGGTTTTTAAAAGCGATTTTGAACTTTATTTTATTGATAAAAATGAGAATAACGACTTTGAAAAGAAGATAGTGGAGATTATAGACCAAACCATAAAGCCTCGTTACCGTGGAGGTGAGTCTCAAAATCTACCAGACCTGAATAAAGAAATTAAGAAACATCTCAAAACGATTAATACCTATATAGGAAATAGTAATTATCGGGATGCTTTTATCTTTGCTAAATGTCTTTTTGTCAAGTTAGATGAGATTATTGTGAAGTCAAACTCTCTATCGGATACCTTTGTCAATAATACCAATAAGGTACTAGACGTTATTATCTTCTTAGCAGAGGATGAAAGGGTACCACGCAGCCTAAAAGAAAAACTACTCTCTTTCCTACTGGAACAAATAGTAAGAAATATAGAACATTATGCAGATTATAATATGGATTATTATGATGATAAGATTTCTGCAACCGCAAAAAAACTAATAACAGACTTACAAAAAGAAGGAGATTATTTAGAAACTATAAATAAAATACTTAATAGAGAGTATGTTCCTAATAAAAAGAAGCAATTCTATACCATTGAAAAGATAGATTTATTAAGAAAAATAGGAAAGCAAGAAGAGGCAGAAAAAGTTATAGATGAAAATATAGTATATCCTTTATTTAGAAAAATGAAAGTGAAGTTGCTTATAGAGAAAAAGAACTATGAAGCAGCTAAAGAGTTACTAAAAGAAGGTATCGCTAATCTGAAACAGCAATTTGGATTTAATAATGTCATAAGAGAATGGGAAGAACTTCTCTCTCAGATAGCTGAAAAGGAAGGTGATCTTGATACAATGCGGAAATATTACAAGAAATTTGCTTTTTATGGAGATGGAGATAGCCAATACTATGATAATTGGAAAAGCACTTATACCGCTGAAGAATGGAAAAAGGTAATAGATAAAGAAATAAAGAAACAAGAAACCTACTACATGGAGAAAAAGAAAGCATTGATGCCTTATTGGAAAGTTGCAATAGTTTCTCCTATTCTTTTTATGATCTATCAAAAAGAAGATATGTACGAAGCCCTATGGGAGAAGGTAAAAGATACAGATATTTCTAACATTTTAAATTATTTACATTATCTGAAGAAGTATTATGCTACTGAAATCATGGACAAACTTTGTAAAGAGGTGATTGATTTTGCAGAAAACGCCAATTACCGTGCCGAATACGAAAGAATAGTCTCCTATATTCGCAAGATGCTGGACGATGCTCCTGAAGAAAAGGAAAAAATAATAAAATTAGTAGAAAAATTGAAGCAGCGGCATAAGAAAAAGTACTCTTTTGTACAAATCTTAAATGAAATAATTACAGACTATAAAATATAATCCTATGGAAAAGCCTCCTTTTTTAAGAGTTATGACCATCGCAATGGTTATACTATTGGCTATTTTAGTAGCCTACTCCCTATGGATGTTCCGTACAGATAGTTCGGGATATGCTATTTTCTATGTTGTCCCTCAGGTGCTATATCTTTTTTTCTTTTGCCTTATGGTAAATCTGTTAGGATATAATATATATAAGAAAAACCAAATAGGGATTGTTATTTGTTCTATTGTTACCTTTCCTTTTCTTTTTCCTTATTTTGATACCTCATCATTCTTTGAATTTTGGTTTGGAATCTTTGGTATGCTGGGATTTATATCGGAAATATCAATGTTATTTTTGGGTATTTATGTATTTATATATCCTAAATTATGGAAGATATTAGCTGCTTCCGGAGTTATTCTTATAGTTTGTACTTTATTGTTCCATTATACACCTCTTTTGTTTGCATTATATTATATTCTATTTACTATTTGGTATAATTAAAAGTATTTTACAGCTATGAAAAAGAAATTATTACTCTTATTTTTTGCTTTTCTTACAGGGGTTATTTTTTTATTAGTATATTTTTTAATTTTATCAGGAGATTATGGAACTGTATTTATAAAAAAAGAAATATTATTATATATTTTGTATGTGTTATCTTTCTTGATAGGTGTATTTTCCTATTATTACTATCAAAAGAATAGCGTAACTAAGCGTTTTATATGTATATTTCCTAATTTCAATAGATACGATTGCTTTGCTTGTCTGACTTAATAATGTGCTCTCTTATGTCAAGCGCTATCATTGGTTGGTTATTCTATTATATAGTCTTGTTTTTGTGTATTATAGTATAAATATATTAAAATATAACTGTTTTACTAATTAAAAATTAATTATATGAAAAAGAAACCGACTATCTCAGTAGGAATTGTTATAAGTTTGATTCTCTTGCTTATCAATTTCTGTTACGCTATAAAGGAACTTATTCTCCAGTGGGATTATCTTGATTTTAGTAGTTTCCATACTTGGATGATCTATTTTTATATAAATCTTATAGTAGTTCCTTTGTTTATAGCTTTATTATTCTTTTTATTTTATAGTTTTTTCTACAAATGGGCAGAGAAATGGCTTTGGAATATAGTTTTTTTACTTGTAATAGCATTAATAGTTTATTGGTTACACGGAGCAACTTTAGTTTTCTAAAAATATAAATTTTACAAATCTAAAAAATAAAAATAATGTCAAAAATAGACTTTTTAATTATTGGTACTATACTTATAATATTTTTTGCGTCCAATTTCTTAGTAGGATGTTCTCTTACCAATCCTATTGAAAAAAAGATTTCTGATATAACTTTGCTTCCTAAGTATAGAAAATATGTGGATGTCAATCAAAATCCTATTTTCTATGAAGAAAATACAATGGTAATGCTTCCCGAAGGAAAAAACAAGGAGGTAGGATATGCTTTTGTCAATCAAAAAAATGAACTTATTATAAGTGACGATAATCCTGTAGGTTATTTAAAATAACGTGAGTTCGACTTAAGCGGCA
>NZ_KE992148.1 GCF_000466425.1 Capnocytophaga sp. oral taxon 863 str. F0517 | reverse complement strand
CTGGAGTAGGTTCCGGCTTGGGGGCAGGTTTTGGCTCCGGTGTAGGCTCTGGAGTAGGTTCAGGCTTGGGAGCAGGTTTTGGCTCCGGCGTAGGCACTGGTTTTGGAGCCTTATCCGCTTTGGGGTCAATGGTAATAATTTGTTCGTAGCGGTTTTCATTATGGGCTGCATCTTCAGCAAACCATACATTGCGTTCTCCTATCTTTTTACCTTGCTTGTCATAGATAGGTTCAGAACTTGAGGAAACCTCTACTCGGGCATCACAATTATCAGTAGCTGTAAGAGTAGGTTTGAAAGGTATTTCACTCTCATCCTTTACGGTTAGGTTGGGAGGATAGGCTGAAAATTCGGGACGTTGGGTATCTCTCAGGAAAATTTGTTGAACATGACGGATAGCCGGAGCATCAGCCGCATAGGCCGTCCATACTCGGGTGAGCTTATAGGCTTTCTTATCGCCCTCGGTCATTTCTTCCTCGTATTCGATCTCTACTGAATCGCTTCCTTCTGCCTGCACCGTAGCTTTAGGAGGAATCTCTCCTGGGCATTGTACATGTATATCTTGAGGAAGGTCTCCTACAAAATGTAGGGTCTTGGTAGGAGCTTCTTTCTCAAAATAGATATATTGGACAAAAGTGGCTTTGTTTTTACATTTATCGGTAGCTACCCAACGGCGCAGTATATAGTCGGGATGTGTTTCTTCTGAAAAGGAAACCTCCGCCTTTTTATTCCTACATTCACCATGGTCTGATTTGGCTGTAACCTCCGCCCTTTGAGGAATTTCTGTTCTTTTTACAGTAATAACAGGCTTAGGCAAATTATCAAAGATGATACTCGAACTCAACATATCCAGCGTATAAGGCTTATCCGGATAGACTGCATAAGCTATATGATCCAGCACTTCTATCTTGAAGGTACCTTCTACATAGCCAGCATATCCCTTCCAGCCTTTTGCTTGAGGGAAAATCACGGTTGCCTGACCACTATTAGGCACTCCTTCTGCCAAGACATAGTCATAGGTCTTTCCATAGTTATCCGAGAAAAGGATACGTACCTTACTATCGGGAGCAAATAGCTTCTTATCCACATTCCAGTGTAGGGTAACATTCTCTCCTCGCTTACATCGACCTAATTTATTTTCCACTGTAATATTTGTAATTCTAAAAGGCGTTCCATCTTTTATTTGTACTTTGGTTTGATACACATTATAGAGAGGCGTATGGGGTTTACCTTCCTTATAAGCTCCTACGGAACCGTCGCATACCCCTAACCAAAAAGTAAAGTCCCCTGTTTCGTATTCACCAGTGAATTTGTAAGGAACTTCTTTCCATTCATTTGTCTCTCTGACCTTAGTATATGGACGATAGAAAGCAATTTTATTATTCGTAGTAGGACGGTCGGAAGGAAAACGCGCCTTGCCAAACACCTTAAAATCAGCCTGATGTGCCATATAAAGCAAAGGGTCTCCATCAGGATCACTCGCTTCTATGGTAAATTGAAAATAGGTATTAGGGGGTAAGGTATAGCTTTTTTTAAGCTTGCTACGGTCAATCATCGGTGCCTTGTTATCGGAGGGTTCTCCATAAGGAATATTGGGCTGAGGAAGGCCTACGAGCTGGGTACGTGCCTTATCGGCATAATAGGCATCATGTAGGTTGGTACGGTTATGAATGGTATAGATAGAAGGCAAGGAAAAATAAGTCCCATAAGGGTCATTGATATAACTCATGATAGAGTTGCCCCTATCGGGTTCGGTAAAGGAAGAAGCCGTAGCCCCTCCTATGGTAAAGGTATGGGCAGAACCCAATAGGTGCCCAAGCTCATGCAGAATGATATAGAACTCCTCATTGGCTACACAACCTCCCTTGAGCTTACCTGTAATCTCTCCCAGATGTGCCAATCCGCGATTGTCCTTATATACAGCAAAAACAATACCTGCATCATAGCTCTCCTCCCCTATGAGCTTATTAAATGTATCTGTAGCCGTATTTACAACGGTACGCACCAACGGCTTATCAGGATAGATTTCTTCTTTCTCGGTATCTCGGATCAAGCGTGCATCGTCTACTAATTCAAATTGGTAACCCAATTCTCGTCCGCATACCTCATTGAGCTTGGTTTGTACATCCGTCATAAAGGCCTTGGCCAGTTCCATACGCCCCTGACAGTGTCTTTTGTAAAAGTTATAATCTATGAGCATGGCCAATCGGAATGTCCTTAGTACATGCACATTATACAGTACCCGTTTGTCCTCAGAAGGTAGTGATTCTTCCGCCAAGATAGTACCAGGAGCCAAACGAGTGGGCAGCATTGCCCGCTGCGAGCTTGCCCCATCGGCACAAGCCTCACAGGAGGTATGCGACTCTTGAAGACTTACCCTAAGCTGTCCCTTGTCATCTGAGAGGGAATAAGTGTGTCCGTCCTGCCATACCTCCCCCGATAAAGTAGTGTCATTCATAGAGATACTACCAGAAAACACCCCCTCATGATAGGCTACAAAACTACGATAACCCTCTAAGGAAAAGGTATTGTGTCGTTCCACCCACTCCAAAGGAAGGTTCCCTTGAGGAGTAGGTACTGCCCACTGCAAGTGAGTAGCTTTGGAAAAATGCGCTATTACAGCACTCGTTTTCTCTTGGCCATAGAGCGCTGAAAAACAACACCCTATAAGCAACCAAAAGCTAAAATAATGAATTGTCTTCACAACAAATATTTTTGTTAATAAATTGTCAATGACAAATGTTCTAATTTACTATATAAAGCACCATGCATTACCTATCTACTTTAAGTAAAGGTACCCCTTTTTAGTTTCTTGTTTTCCGTTATGAATATAGGAAAGTATATAGAAATAAGTACCTGAGGGAAGTCTTTTGCCACTGGCTAAAACCCCTTTCACATTAGTATAACCTCGGAATACCGCTTCGTTTTGTTGATAACGTGGATTTTCATAGACTATCAAGCCCATTTCGTTAAAAATAAGCACTTCTATAGGCATATTGGGATCCGTATTTTCTACTTTAAAGTAGTTTTCACCCCCATTTTCTACAGAAACTCCATTATATATTACAATTTCTTTTGTCTCAAGAGTTGGTATTGGAGTGGGAGCAGGCTCGGGTTCCGGAGTGGGCACTGGAGTTGGCTCCGGTTGGGGTGTGGGTTTCGGTTCCGGCGTAGGCACTGGGGCGGGCTCCGGTTGGGGTGTGGGTTTCGGTTCCGGTGTAGGCACTGGGGCAGACTCCGGTTGGGGTGCAGGTTTTGGTTCCGGAGTCGGTACTGGAGCAGGCTCCGGTTGGGGGGCAGGTTTCGGTT
>NZ_KE992147.1 GCF_000466425.1 Capnocytophaga sp. oral taxon 863 str. F0517 | reverse complement strand
TATACCTCGTATCCAAGACTTTACTTGATGTATTTTATCTTATAACTTCTAATTCTTTTTTACCTTTTGGGCGATATAAATATATAGGGAAAATTCTTACTTTTTTTCTATTTTCCTCTTCATATCTTCCTACTAGTACAGGCTCTCCTTTACAACGAGGACATTTCATTGCTGTAAATAATAATGTGACTACTCTATCTTCACAATAATAAACCAACTCTTCATTATCAATTGAAGTCATATTAAAATTCTGTAGAGTTCCATCAAATACAGCTGTATAAAATTTTGCAATATCCTTACTTTCTTTTTCTGTCATAAATAAAGCTTGAGCTACTTCTTTTTCTTTATATAAAATACTCTCTTCAAATTTATTTTCTTCTTTATTGATAATCATATTTCTAAGTTCATTAAACTTGTTTAGAACTTCTTTTTTTAGATTTAAGCTATCAGATAAATCAAATTTTTCTCCATCTTGCCATCCTTTTAATTGATATGGGACATTAGCCTGAAATGTTCCACAATATTCTACATAAGGTTTTCCCATATCTACAAATATATTTTTTCCTGTTTCTTTTTCTTTTTTTAGTGGAACTTCGAAATCTATCACAGGTGTAGAAATCTTTTCAATATCTCCATCATCTTTAAAACGAATAGCTTGTATTTTTAATTGGACTCTTGCCTCTCCTTCTATCATTTTTTGTGGAATTCCATTGATGTGTATAGGAAAAATTCTAATTTTCCAAGATTGTAAACCACTCTTTAAAATTTCTGTATTTATGGGGACACTTGCGCTTAAGGCACCATTTCCCAATCCATAATATCTCTCAATAGGGAAGCCATTAATTAGTATACTGCTGTTGCGTTGTTTTTAGATAGTAAATAA
>NZ_KE992146.1 GCF_000466425.1 Capnocytophaga sp. oral taxon 863 str. F0517 | reverse complement strand
GCGAAGGTAAAAATTACGGTGACTAATGATACAAGTACAACGATAATCGCCAATGATGATCCGCTTACCTATGTAGCCAAAGGTGGTACCGCAGATGTACTAAGCAATGACCGTCTGGGTGGTGACCCTGCTACTAAAGATAATGTAATTGTAACCATTGATAGCGATGGCGGCCTTACTGGTGTAGATATAGATACGGCCACCGGCAAGATCAAAGTGCCTGCTACCGCTATAGAAGGTATCTATGAGGTGACTTATAAGATTTGTGAGAGACAGAATGGTACCCCTTGTGATACGGCTAAGATCAAAATCAAGGTAACCGAGAATACGGCTTCGACCCCAACGATCAACGCCAACAACGATCCTGATACCCGCGTACGTCCAGGGGACAAGGTAGAGGTGCTCTCCAACGACCGACTCAATGGAGCCCCAGCCACTAAGGACAATGTAAGGCTAAGTATAGAGGACAATGGTGGCCTTCCAGGAGTTACCATAGATGAGGCTACTGGAAAGATCCAAATACCAACAGATGCTCCTGCCAGAACTTATGAGATTACCTATAAGATCTGTGAAAAGCAAAATGGCACCCCTTGTGCGACAGCTAAGGTGAAAGTAAGTGTTGATAATGATACTACCCGTACCATCGAAGCTCATAACGATCCGCTTATCCGCGTGGCCAAAGGCGGTACCGTGGATATCCTTAGCAATGACAAGGTAGATGGGCGACCAGCAGGTAAAGATAAGGTAAACGTCTCTATTGAGAACAGTGGTCGCCTTGCAGGTGTAACCATAGAGTCTGCCACCGGTAAGATCAAAGTACCTACTGATGCCGCTCCAGGCACCTATGAAGTAACTTATAAGATCTGCCATAAGCAGCAAGCTGACCTCTGTGATACGGCTACTGTAACAATAGAAGTAGTGGATGCTCCTGCTCAAACGCCTACTATTACAGCCAAAGACGATCCACTTACCCGCGTACCGAAAGGTGGTACTGTGGATGTTCTTAGCAATGACCGTGTAAATGGAGATCCAGC
>NZ_KE992145.1:6684-12424 GCF_000466425.1 Capnocytophaga sp. oral taxon 863 str. F0517 | reverse complement strand
TATTATAGGTAATGTATCAGATGTGTTGTTAAAATTATAACAACCTTACAATCAGCAAAATACAAAGAAAAAAGTGATTTAGAATATGTGAATAGAGATAATCAGAAAGGTATAGTAATCTTAATTGTTGATGATAGAACTCAAATTTCAAAAAAGCTTCAAGAGGAAATTGACAAAGGAAAAATAAAATTAGAAAAAAAGAATTTGAATAAGAAAAAAATCAGATTGTAACAATGAATAGAATAAATATCAATAAAATTCAAGAGAAGGACTATCTTTATAATTCTTGTAATTTATACTATGATAAATATTTCAATTCAGATGATAAAGGTCAGCTAAAATTTTTTGAGAGAGAAATATGGATGATTGGTTCTGAAATTATTGACAATATAAAAAGAAAAAAAATAGAGAAAAAAAATCTTACAGATACTTTATCAGAAGAACTATTGAAGATAATAGTAGAAGATAGATTTGGGAGAGGTAGAGAAAGTTTTGTAATGTTACTTCATTATTTTAAGAATAATTCTAATATAGAAACTTGTTTAGCTACCCTATTAGATGATGAGCAATTATATCCTTTTGCTATAGATGAACTAACCATACTAAAGAATTTCAATTATGTAGATAAAGTACAAAAGATCTTATCTAAAGAGAAGGTACCTTGGAGGAGAAAAGTAGCGGAGAGGTATATTAAGAAATACCTTGATAGTGTCTTTTAGTAATATCCAATGTGTGGGTAATCTTTCAGATGTATTGTTAAAACTACAACAACTTAACTATTAGTAAAATACAAAATGGCTAAAACCTAATAATATGCTCTAAATAGTGCGAGGGGAATTGGCAAATTATGAATTTTGAATTGGGAAAGCGCGGGCGATTATGGGAGCTATGGGGTGTGAGCCACACGGGGTACGAGCTGTAAGCTTGCACCAGCGGGGGTTAATAAAGAACCAAAATGAAATATATGGAAATAATGGCAATTATTTATGATATAAAGAAAGAATATATAAAAGCTGTAGATGCTTATGAAACTCTTATTAGAGAAGATGGTGTTATACCTGATTATTATATTAATTTGAGTTTCCTATATTGGAGTTTTGCTTTTGAATTGTATGAATTTACAATCCCTAATAATATCCCAGAATATTGGGTAAAAAAAGGAGGAGAAGAGTTCCTAAAAGTATTAGATTTAGGAATAGAGAAATATCCTAAAGATATTGAATTACATTTTTGGAAAAGGTATTTTTTACATATTAGTTATGCTGAAAACTTTACAGAAAAGGAATGTTTAGATTTATTTGATTTGTATGGGTATAAGAATAAAACTCCTTATTTCTTCCTCTATCAATATGGTAATATAAAGTATAGAAAACAAAGGGATGAACTTTTAGATATTATAAAAGGGGAAGAGACAGCAAAGAATTTGTATATAAAATCATTGTTATAATAGGATAAGGTTAATGTTTTAGATGCGCTATCAAAATTTTATCACATTAAAAATCAATACAATACAAAAGAACTGCCCCACTATATTCCTTTACCCATCATAGAGATAAGTGTTTTTCAAACCTATAAAGCATTCTAAATAGTGCGAAGGGAATTTGAATTGTGAATTGTGAATTGGGCACAAGCTAAAGTCGCTGAAACTTGGAAGCGAGTATGTGACTTGCGCCAGCGGGTGATAAAAGAGGATATCCTTAATTTAAATTATAATTATTTGAAATGAAACCAATAGACAGTAGAATTAAGGTGGATATAGATAATGATCGGATTGTTGATAATGATGTTGTCAAACTATCAAGAGAGGACTTTGTTATAGATTATTCAGGGAAGAAAATTACCTTGAAAGAAGGAATGTATGTATATCTTTATACAGATGATACAGATGATAAAGGAGACCCCTCTTTTATTTTTTCGGAGGGAATTGTTATAAAAAACCCATATGGGGCTTTAACTTTATTTAAATGGTTTTGCAAATTAAAAGGAGAAATAGTCTATGTGAATAAGAATGGAGAAATTTGGTAATGTATCAGATGTGTTGTTAAAATTTCAACAACTTACTAATCAATACAATACAAAAGAATTGCCCTGCTATTTTTCTTTTACCCACCATAGAGAAAAGCGTTTTTCAAGCCTATAATGCACTCTAAATAGTGCGAGGGGAATTATGAATTTTGAATTGGGCACAAGCTGCAAGCTTGCTCCAGCAGGGGGGAGGAACAGAAAGACGTATTGATTTTATTATATTAGATGATAAAGGTAATGCCATAAAGTCTATGAAGTTACAAGTAAGACAGCAGATAAAATACGACAAAGTAGAAAAAAAATGCAATTAGGTATAGTGGAGGTACTTTTGTAAAAGATAAAAATGGTAATCTTATTGATGTATCACAAGTATCAACACAAATAATTAGAATGAAATAAATAAAATATGAAAGATATAGTATTATTAAATGTAAGAATACTAGCAGGAGCATATATAAGACAAGTTGATAAGGACAATACACTTATTGCTTGTAGAAACTTGCTTCAACTTAGCTATAAAAAAGGGCTCTTACATAAAAATCCTTTTGATGAAGAAGGTAATTTAAACATTGACACAGTCATCAAAGAAAGTGATTTAACAAATTTAGGTAAACGATTATTTGATGATTTAGCTGATAAGTGGTTTGCTTACACAGATCGTACTCAAAAATATGACAACATTACAATATTAGAAAAGTACTTTAATAATTTGAACAATATTGGTAATGTATCAGATATGTTGTTAAAAGCACAATAACTTAACTATTAGTAAAATACAAAATGACTAAAACCTTATTTTCTTTACTCACCATAGAGATAAACGTTTCTAAAGCCTATAATGCGCTCTAAATAGAATAGAGTAAAGGGAATTATGAATTCTGAATTTTGAATTGAGCACAAGCTGCAAGCTTGCGCCAGCGGGGCAAAATAATTGTCCAACTAAATAGAATAAAAAAATGGACAGATATAAAATCAAACATACATATAGCTATGAGGAATTAGAGTTAGATTATCTTCGAGCTGAAATTTTTGATGATGGTTCACTTCCTTCGTGGGATAAATGCTTGAACTTACTAAAAGAAAATGAGTTGTATTCTTTTATGGTCTATTCAAATTATGAAAAAAAACTTCAAATAGATCTATCTTTTTTAAAAGAGTTTTCTTTTTTAAAACGCTTAGAGTGGTTGTGTGCTTTAAAAATGAAGTCTAATATAGAGGGTATGTATTATTTGTCAGACCTTCAATATCTAAGATGGTATCCTGAAAATAATACTATTTTAGATCTATCAACTTTTCCTTTGCTAAAAGTAGTATTGGCCGAATTTCATAATATAAAAAATATCACCTCTTTATTAAATTTAGACAATCTTTGCTTGCATAAGCTGAATGAGAAAGATTGTAGAGCTATTTCTCCTCTAAAAAATATTACAAAATTAAAACTTACATCTTCAAAAATAGTCTCTCTTGAAGGACTTGAAGAATGTAAACATTTAGAAAGATTAAAAATGCATTATTGTCCTGAAATTTCAGATACATATTCTGTTATTAATCAATGTCCTAATATACATTATATAGAATTTATAAGTTGTAAAAAGATAACAAAAGAAGAAGTAATCCGTTTAGAGAGTATAGGAAAAAGTGTCTGGATAGAATGAAACGGTAATGTATCAGATGTGTTGTTAAAATTTCGACAACTTACTAATCAATACAATACAAAAAACTGCCTTATTATTTCCCTTTATTTACCATAGAGATAAGCGTTTTTTAAGCCTATAATGGTATTGGATAGCTTTAGTGGGAGTAAAAGACTAACCACTAAAAACTAAAAACTAACAACTGAAAATGAAAACAGTTATTTATCAAGTACTGGTGCGCCTTTTTGGCAATACCTGTACCCGAAATGTTCCTTATGGGACAAAGCAAGAAAATGGGGTAGGGAAGTTCTCCGACCTTACCGATGCAGCCTTGGAGGGTATCAAGCAGCTGGGTACCACTCATGTGTGGCTTACAGGAGTGCTTCATCATGCTTTGGTGGGGGACTATACCGACATAGGGGTGCCCAATGATGTGCCCTATTTGGTCAAGGGGCGGGCGGGTTCTCCCTATGCGGTGAAGGATTACTACAATGTCAATCCGGATTTGGCGGATGAGCCTACGCAACGTCTGGCTGAGTTTGCAGCCTTGGTGGCGCGTATCCATTACCATGGTATGAAGGTCATTATTGATATTGTGCCGAATCATGTGGCACGCTGCTATCACTCCATCAGTAAGCCTAAGGGAGTACAGGATTTCGGCGCTCAGGACAACACCCAAGTGGGCTACAGCCCAGACAATAATTTCTACTATAATATAGGGGAGTTCCTTTCGCTCCCTTCTACCACCATAGGCTATACACCCGAAGAGGCTGCACTTAGGCAGCTGACACAAAACCCCTATAAGGAATATCCGGCTAAGTGGACGGGGAATAGCCGTAGCAGCAGCCCTGCCCTGACCGATTGGTATGAGACGGTCAAGCTCAACTATGGCGTGGCTCCCGATGGGCATAAGGACTTCGAGGCACTTCCCCCAGAGATGGCACTTTGGGATGTAGGGGCACATTATGCCTTTTGGCAGAGCAAGTTGGTGCCTGATACCTGGAAGAAGTTCAAAGAGATAGCCGCTTATTGGCTTGACTTGGGTGTGGATGGCTTCCGTTATGATATGGCCGAGATGGTGCCGGTGGAGTTCTGGAGCTACCTGAATGCCTTTATCAAAAGTAGGCGCCCTGATGCCTTCCTTATGGCCGAGATCTACCATCCGGAGAGCTATCGCCCTTACTTACATATAGGGAAGATGGATGCCCTCTATAATAAGGTAGGGCTGTACGATACGCTGAAGGACATTATCTGCTACGAGCACTCCACCGATAGAATTGACTGGACGCAAGATACCCTTTCAGATATTTGGCCGCAGCTGCTTCATTTTATGGAAAACCATGACGAACAGCGTATCGCCAGTGAGGGCTTTGCTCGCGATCCCCGATACGCCTTGCCTGCGATGGCTGTAAGTGCCCACCTTAATGAGGCTTCGGTGATGGTCTATTTTGGTCAGGAAGTAGGGGAGGCAGCACGAGAGAACGCAGGTTTTGGCTCGCCTACTCGTACCTCTATTTTTGATTATATAGGAGTACCTGCCCATCAGCGTTGGGTCAATGGCAAGCGCTATGATGGGGGCGCCCTTACCCCTGAAGAGGCCGCCCTAAGGGAGTATTATTGCCGATTGCTCAACCTGCCTATAGCAGGGGCTTTCCGTAATATACATCAGTATAACCGAGCACATACCCCTTATTATAATGACAAGGTCTATAGCTTTGTTCGCGAAACAGTACAAGAAAAATGGCTTGTCATTGCAAATTTTAGCAAGCAAGATGGTTTTGGCTTCGAACTACAAATACCTCCTGAACTGCTCTCCACATGGGATTTGCCCGATGGCACTTATCCCTTGACAGACCAGCTCTATGGGGAGGTACCAACCCACTTCCATCGGGAAGGAGGCTATGGACATATGAGGGTAGCTATTGCTCCCTTGCAAACACTGTTCTTTAGGATAAAAAGTGAATAGTGAAAATAGAAGAAAAAATGAAGCTGTTTAAACTTTTTAGAGAAGTAAAAGTTCCCCAAAATTAGTAATTTTGTGTTTGAGAAAAAAAGAACACCAAAATTCAGGAACTTTGGGC
>NZ_KE992145.1:481-6584 GCF_000466425.1 Capnocytophaga sp. oral taxon 863 str. F0517 | reverse complement strand
AGTGTAGGAAAAAGAGGTTTTTCGTCAAAATATTGTTTTGCGAAAATTATTCAGTTGATTTTCAAAAGGTTAAAAACAGGTTGTCAATGGAGAGAAATCCCTATAAAAGAGCAATTTGAAGAGGGAGAAATCTCTTGGAATACTATTACTTTAATAAGTGGAGTAAAGACGGTAGCTTTCAGCGAATATGGCTCAATATTTTAGAGAAAAACAAAAGTAAGTTAGATCTTTCGTCTATTCAAATGGATGGTAGCCATAGTAAAACAAGAGGAGGAGAAAGCAGAGGTTATCAAAGTAGGAAATCAGCTAATACAACTAATGCTATTTTCCTTTGTGACAACCAAGGTCAGATGTTAGCAATGAGTCCTCCAATGGCAGGTAATCACAATGATTTGTACCCAATAGAAGACAATCTAAAAGCTATTTTTGATTTCCTACAGCAGGCTGATATAGATACAGATGGTTTATTTCTAAATGCAGATGCAGGATTTGATAGTCAAGGGGTTAGAGCGTATTTAGAGGGTAAGGATATTGTTGCCAAAGGAAAATAAAAGTTTAAACAGGTTTTTTTATAACAAATAAATATTGGATAATGGGAAAAAAAAAACTATCTTTGTAATTCAAATCAACGATTATGAAAATTATAAAATTTAATTATAATTTGTTTTTTGCTTTTGCTTTGCTGAGTGTTGGTTGTGGAACTTCGCCCTCAGAAATTCCTCCCAACCCTTATTCCGATTGGGTGCGTGAAAACCTTTTGGGTAAAGTGCGCTCCATTGAACTTATACGTACTGATGAAAAAGACCCCACAATTCTCCTACCCGAGATCACTTATTACGACAGCCTTGGTTATAAAACTCGCTGTGAAGATTACTATGAGGAACAAACATTTCGCATAGAAAATTACCTCTACCAATATCCCATTACCTTTTTAAAAACAGATGTTTATTATATTGAGGAGAAAACAGGTGAGTATAAATATGAAGGAGGGGAGAGTATCATTGATGATCATTTAAAAAACAACTTAGACGACGATGTTGTTTATATTGAATCTGGTCCAATAAGCCCTCGTTATAATGCCAGTGGTAGGTTAATAGGAATTGTTTGGAATGATGGTGATAAGGTTACCTCCTATGCCGTTTTTTCTTATAATAAGAACGGACAATGTACTGATTTTAAAATTTATAGAGAAGATACCCTTCGCCATCACGACAAACTTACGTACGATGAAAAAGGATACTTGCACCTTTGTACTTATGGTTATTATGGGACACAGGTAGCTGATATTCTCTATCGCCCAGATGGCAAGGCAGAGCGTATCATTTGGTATCCCAAAGAAGAGGAATGTGAAGAAGAAATCTACCATTATGACGCCCAAAACCGTCTTACAGAAGCATTCAAGTATAACAGCTACTATAACCGCTACGAGCGAACTACTTACCACTATGATACGAACAATCATTGTATTGCCGATAGCATCACTCATAATGGCGTACTCAACCAAACCAACCGATACGCTTATGACCGTTATGGCAACTTAACCCTCAGAGAACAAAAGGATTACGAAGGGGACATTAGCACCACGCTTTGGCAATACATTTACTGCTATGATAAAACAGGTAATTGGATAGAAAAGAACACATACAAAGACAAAAATAACATAAAAACCACCCGCCGTAAAATTACTTATTATTAAAATTTAAAAAAAAGTGTTTTTAATTTTAAACCTGTTTAAACTTTTTAAAGACTAAAAAAGTTCCAGAATTTTAGTACTTTTGTATTTGCAAACTAAAAACATAAAAAACTGGAACTGTGGGCGAAAGTACGATAATTAATTGGATTATACCATTTTTAAGTGTAGGAAAAAGAGGTTTTTCGTCAAAATATTATTTTGCGAAAATTATTCAGTTGATTCTCAAGAGGTTAAAAACAGGGGTGCAATGGAGAGAACTTCCAATTGAAAGCTATTTTGAAAAAGGTGAAATCTCTTGGCAAAATGTCTATTACTACTTCAACAAATGGAGTAAAGACGGTAGCTTTCAGCGAATATGGTTAAATCTATTAAGCAAGAAGAAAAGAAAATTAGATATGTCTTGCGTTCAATTATCCCTGCCGGCAAGATTGCTAACCTTACTCAAGGAATGTTTGTAGGAGCTGTTTCTGATAATTTTGACGAGCGTATCGAGCAGAAGATATTCCCCGCACAGATAGTTGTAGACAACGCCAAAGTAGCCGCAGAGACCAATTTTGTCTTTTATTTAAATTTTGTTAGTTTTTTTATCTGCTTTCTCTAATTCTCTTTTAATATTCTCAGGAAACCAAGGTAATATAGGGTTTTTTATAAATTTTTCAAATATTACATCAGGAACTAAAAGCTCCTTAGAAATCCTGTTTTCTTCTAAGAAATTCATAAAATCATTCCTATCTTCAAAAAGCGATATATGCTTCATTTTTGTATCATACACAAAATATAATACAGGTATAATCTTATCAAAATATTCCATTTCGCGAACAACCCCATATATGTAAATATCTGATATATTAAAACTATCTATAGGACTAAGATAATTTGTACCAAGTTCTATGCTATCCTTAGTTTTATAAAATATGTCACTTTCAGGATAAAAAATCCATTGACCTTCTGCCATATTTTTATGCAAAAGGAGGGGTTCTAACAATGGAATTACATTCCCATTGCCATCTACTGTTTCCCAATAAAATGGAGGAATCCCCATTTTCTGATATTGGTTTTCAGGGAATAACGCTTCTAATATTTTATTCTTTGTATTTGTATTACAAGATGATAGGACAACAACAATAATAAATAAAAATTTCTTCATTAAAATAATTCTAAAAGAGGTACCATTCTATTATATTCATCAATTTTCATAAGTTTTCGATTATCAGAATCTTGCTTTTCTTTAATTCTTTTCATAATCTCTATTAATTCGGGGTTATATATTACTCTACTCCATTTTCCATTTATCTTCAAGAGATCATTTCCTCCTACAAGATCATGGTATAAAAAACCTGTAATCATACAGTATTATAAGCATCACTTCTATTTTTAGGAGAGGCTCTTAAGTCAAATATATCACTAAATGAATAATTTACTATTATATTTCCATCTTTTCTTACTGATACTTGAACTAATAACAAAAATAATATCTGAAAATAAGCAACTTATGAAATGGATTAATTTGAATCCCTTATCTGAAGCAGCTTAGAACAACTTGCGAAACTTAAATTACTAACTATGATTTTTTGCTCTTTAAGCAATATGATTAGTTTGTTGTATTGTCTTTTTTGTACTTCCACAATATTTTTATAGACTCTATTTCATTATTATACTTCATAACATCAATAAAATAAAAGCCTTTTCTAAAACTAATCTCAAAGTCTATACTTCCCAATAAATACTGCACATTTTCAAAAAAAATGTGCATTAACTCATTTGTTTTTATATTTCTTATGATTATTTCTTCTGAATATACACAAGAAAGGTTATCTATTACCATTTTTTCCATTTCCTCTTTAAAGTCTCCTGTAAAATATATCTCTCGAATAGGAATAGGAATTGTTTCTAATGTATAAGTTTTTGACTTATCGTAAATAACATCTCCTTTAAGCTCTTTGTTAAATAAAATAGTCTTTCCTTCTTCTATCATCTTAAAAGTAATTGAACCATCACAATTTTGTGAATAACAATAATAGTTTAGTATGAATAATGATAAATATTTTATTTTGTGAAACATCTTTCTAACATTTTTTTATTTCTTCAATAATTTCTTCTCTGTCAAATAATCTAATAGTTATTTTTAATAAATCTGGAATATATGCATCCTCTTTTGGATTAGCTATATGAATGTGTCCCGTTTTTATATTACTAAAATTTTCATCCCTAACCCTTGCAATTCTATAAAATATCTCATTGAAGCTGTTTAAACTTTTTCCTATAATAAAATAAAAGTTCCCGAAAATTAGTAATTTTGTGTTTGAAAAAAAGAACACCAGAATTCAGGAACTTTGGGCAAAGATACAATAAATAATTAGATTATTACCTTTTTAAGTGTAAAAAAGAAGATTTAGCTTTAATAATGGAGCGCAACCAGCTGTTTATTTTCTTGATATAACTTGCATTGGAATACTCTTATTAGGGTTTATCTCCAAGTCCCTCAAAAAGTTTAAACACGTTTTCAATATTATTTTCTGACTTCCAAAGGCTTTTTTCCTTCTATAAACCTATAGATATCTACACGACCTAAGTTGAGGTAATCTTCCATAAATAGTTGAATTTCTTTATCTTCTATATAATTATTCTGGTCACTGATAGTTTGTATATAACACTGTTTGAGTTTTCTCTGGTTATACAAAAGAAAACACTGATTGAGTTTTTCAGTATTGTTTTTCAAGTCCTTCAACTTACTCTCATAAATAGCAAAAGTGTTTTTTAGCACTTCTTTATTTAACAAACGGGTAAGCGCTGAACAGCTATTGTAGTAATCTATATATTCAGCAAAAAACAAATCTTCTTCATTTTCTAAAACACTACTAATACAATGGCACAGCCCTAAATATTTAAACTCTCCAAAAGATTCTTTATCTTTTTTAAATTTTGTAACAACCTTTGCGAATAAATCATTCTCTATTCTTGTAGTTTGTGCTTGTATTTGAGTATGTAGAATTATCAATAATAAAAGTAGGATTGTTCTCATTGTTTTCTTATTCTAATAGGCTTTATCAAAGGTGCGAGCCGCACAGGCAATTAAACTCTTCTTATGTCGCCTTCATAGAGGAGTTGTTGAGGCAAGAGGGCATACTTTTCCATAGGTTAGGGGTAAAATAATTTGTGGGTTTTGTAGTATTCGGGGATGTATTCACAGCCGTCTATGCAATTGCCTAAGGAATCTAACAGAAAGCAGGTCTCGATAGTGGTTTCTTTGGTAGGAAAAATACGTATTGCATCATCGCCTAATAGGTTGATGACGTAAAAATCAATAGGGATAACGGTTTTTCTGTTGAAGTCGATAATGCCCTCTTTACCGTCTTTTACTACACGGATGTATTTCAGGTCGGGATCTTCCACTTCATCATAGATAAAAGGGATGATAACTTTGTTATTTTTATCGATATAGCCCCATTTGCCATTTTTCTTTGCAGCACAATAGTCGTCCATAAAAAAATCATCTAATTCATCATACGCAAAGGGAATTATTACTGTCCCTTCGGTGTCGATATAGCCCCATTTGCCGCCTTTCTTTACTAAACACAAAGTTGGAGAAAGCCATTTTCCTTGATAAAAAACTTCGGCTTCATCATAGATAAAGGGAAGTTCTTCTTCTGCATCTCTGTTGATAAATCCCCATTTATCCCCTTTTTTCACGGCTGCCATTAAGCCTGAGAATGTTTTGGCGCCATCGTAGATAAAAGGGATAACCACAGCTCCGTTTTCGTCTAAATAGCCGTATTTACCGTCTTTTTTAGCCCAACGCCAATACAAATCACCACTTTCTATATCTTCATATTCAACGGGAATAAGCACTTTGCCATTGGGGTCTACCAATCCAAATTTATGGTTTTTTCTTACTTTTACAACGCTATTTTCGCAGTGGGGCTCTACCCAATCATAATTAGCTTTCCAATTTTCAGAAGGTATTGGTGTTACATCATTAGTTTTCTTATCAGTTGTGGGGGACTGACATGCGAGAAGCTCCCCCAACGCACAGATAACTATTAAAAAAATAAGATGTTTCATTATTTTTGTTGTTTTTTCCATTCTTCTTCACTTAAGGGTTGATAACCCGGACCACAACTGCCTTCGTATTCACATTCTGATAAATAATATTCGGCATAAGCGGCTTTGTCCCACCATTCTTTAAACTTTGGCAGACCGAAATACTGTTTTTCCTTTAACCAACGGTCATCTCCATTTAAAAAATAACGCAATCGCCCCATCGGAAAATAAATGAATTCATAATGATAATCTTCCCGGCGATAGTTATCTAAGTCGTATTGTTGGGCAAAATAGGCTATATAGGCTAAAATTTGGATGTATTCATTTAAGGAGCGACTAAAAATCTTTTAGAAACGCTTTTATATCTTT
>NZ_KE992145.1:0-381 GCF_000466425.1 Capnocytophaga sp. oral taxon 863 str. F0517 | reverse complement strand
AGAAATTTTTCTGTACTCTGTTTATCTTTTTCTCCTATAAGACCAGGCTCTTTTTCATCTATATCACTATAATCAAAATATTTGATATATAACACTCCTTTTTCTTTATCAAGGTTGCTTTTTGATAGCAACGCATATTCTCTTCCAACATATATATATAGTTTCCATAATTTTCCTTTGCAATAATACTTAACTATGTTGATATCATTTTCGATTCGAATATTACCCTCTTCAAAGAAGGTTTTGTAATACTCATCTTTATTTACAATAACTTTATACTTTCCTCTTAAAGGTTCTTTTGTACGTTTATTGATTCTAATATAATCATACATAATACTCCCACAGCCTTTAGTAGGAATAAGTCTCTTAACAATCTCTATA
>NZ_KE992144.1 GCF_000466425.1 Capnocytophaga sp. oral taxon 863 str. F0517 | reverse complement strand
GCAATGACCAAGTCAATGGCAACCCTGCCACTCCTGCGGTAGTGGATGTGACTATCGGGGATAACGGAGGCCTTGCCAACTTAGAGGTAAATACAGCTACTGGAAAACTTAAGGTGCCAGCGGGTGCTACTCCAGGTACCTATGAGGTGACTTATCGTATCTGTGTTAAAGGAGAAGCATCTCCTTGTGATACCGCTAAGGTGAAGATAGAGGTAACGAGCGATGCGGCTCCGACCACGACCATCAATGCCAACGATGATCCGAATACCTCCGTTGCCAAAGGCGGCTCGATAGAAGTCCTCTCCAACGACCGACTCAATGGAGAACCTGTAACCAAGGATAAGGTAACCACCACTATTGATAACAATGGAGGCCTTACTGGTGTAGAGATAGACCCTGCCACTGGCAAGATCAAAGTGCCAGTTACCGCTACAGAAGGTACCTATGAGGTGACTTATAAGATTTGTGAGAAACAGAATGGTACTCCTTGTGATAGGGCTAAGGTGAAGATTACCATAACTTCCGATGTAATCCATACCATCGAAGCCAACGATGACCCTGCGGTGACCGTAGGTAAGGGAGGTACTGTAACCGTACTGAACAATGATACAGTGGACGGCAACCCAGCCACTAAGGACAATGTAGATATCTCTATTG
>NZ_KE992143.1 GCF_000466425.1 Capnocytophaga sp. oral taxon 863 str. F0517 | reverse complement strand
TATCACTTCTGTGGTATTTGTACTGGATAAACTCGCTCAAATGAGTGTATACATTCTCGTATTTGTTGAGCGTACTATAACTTCTAACACCTTTTTCTACCATCAAAGCAAAGTCCTCTTTGAACTTCTCATAGACTTTTAGCAAGGAATCTTCCATTACTCCTATACCTAGGAAAGTAGCTTTTAGCTTCTGAGCAGTAACCACTCCCTCATACTTCATCAGTTCCTCATAATGAGTAACCATACGTGAGCGGATCTCTTCCAGCTTTCGGTTGAGTTGGGTAGCTTCTTCTGTTTTACCTGTTACTCTACCGTACTTCAAATCCCATTTCTGCGGAAGAATTTCAAGTTTAGTACTGAACTGAGCTACTTGATTGTCAATGGTAATACGCCCCATAATAGCAACCTTACCATTCTTCTTTGGGGCATTCTTTTTAAGGTAGAACAATACCTTAAAGGTTGAGCGTTTTACTTTTTTCATACTCTAATTTTTTAATTTGCGAAAGTACTTTTTATCAAGTTACTGTACAATATGAAAAAAGGTGTAAAACACTGAAATATAACCTACTAATAAAAAATATTTTTCAAGGTATTAGGTAACGATTT
>NZ_KE992142.1 GCF_000466425.1 Capnocytophaga sp. oral taxon 863 str. F0517 | reverse complement strand
TTAACGTGAGTTCGATATAAGAAAGTTACTTTTTTTCTTGCAAGAAAGGGATATTTTTAGTAACTTTATGTGCTGAAAATCAAAAGCTTAACTAAAAAATACCCCTTATGTTATCAAGTGACAAAATTACTGAAATTTTCTTTGTAATAGACGAATTTTGCAAGAATTTTAATAAAGTAGTATCCGCCCACACTATCAAGCAAGATAATGGAAAAAAGACGAGAAATCGTAAATCAATTCTTTCTGATAGTGAAGTAATGACCATATTAATACTCTTTCATTCAGGTGGTTATAAAAACTTGAAGCATTTTTATATATACTATGTACAAGAACATATGAAAAAAGAATTTCCTGAAACAGTCGCCTATAATCGCTTTGTTGAACTACAAGAAAAGGTAATCATGCACTTAGCTATATTCTTGAAAACCTGTTGTTTAGGAAAATGTACAGGCATATCATATATTGACTCAACTCCCTTAAGATCTTGCCATATTAAGAGAGAAAAACAACATAAAGTCTTTAAAGGAATTGCTCAAAAAGGACAATGTTCTTTAGGCTGGTTTTATGGTTTTAAGCTACATATAATCATTAATGATAGAGGTGAAATACTTGATTTTATAATAACACCTGGCAATGTTGATGATCGTAAACCGTTGAAAGATATGGATTTACACAAGAGAATCTTCGGTAAGCTCTATGGAGACAAAGGATATATCAGTAAAGACCTATTCGAAAAATTATTTGTTGATGGAGTGCATTTAATCACTAAAATCAAGAAAAATATGAAGAATAGTTTAATGCTTTTACAAGATAAAATTGCCCTTAGAAAACGTGCTTTGATAGAAACAGTAAATGATGAACTTAAAAATATTTGTCAAATAGAACATACAAGACATCGTTCTTTTGAAAATTTTACAACTAACTTATTATCAGGACTTATAGCTTATTCTTTCTTTGATAAGAAGCCTTCTATTAACCTACAGGAGGATATTATTGACATGAAAAGAATTGCCGCTTAAGTCGAACTCACGTT
>NZ_KE992141.1 GCF_000466425.1 Capnocytophaga sp. oral taxon 863 str. F0517 | reverse complement strand
TTGCGAAGAATAGCTAGCTTCTTTAAAGTGGGAAAAAGGGTATTGATGCCGTTGGCTGTTTAACAACAGTTAGTGGTAAGGACAATACACTTATAGAAAACTTATTCAACTCTATAAAATACTGGGATAATGTGAAAATAATTCTTGAAGAAAGAGAAGTAGAGGAATCTAATTGGAATAACAAAAATATAGGAGAAACAAAATGGACTGGAAAATTATAATACTTTTTTTAATAGTAACTTTTAATAGCTATAGTCAGGAAGATAAAGAATTAATAACTTTTTTGTATCATAATGCAGAAAAAATAGATATTGAAGATGATGATTTTACCAATATCTTATCAGAATGGGATTTTCGGAATTTATATTTGTCAAAAATGATAAAAATAACATTTGGAGATAATGATACAACAGCTCGTAAATTAAAAATATTAGAAAAGATCAAAGATAGTTTTTATAAACATGCTCTAAATGAAGTGAAAAATGAATATAGAACATATAATAATATTTCAGGACCCTATTTCGTTTATCTTGTAGAAAAAAAAGACAAAGAGGTCAAGGGAATATTAGAAAAGATTATAGCAGATACTACTATGAGACATGACAATAGGGAAGAGTTAAAATCTTTCCTAAAAGAATATGATACTTACTATTATATTAATGGAAAGAAAAGAAATATAGAAATAAAAAAAGAAGCAAATTCATCTTCCTATACTATAAGTAAGATAAGAAACGGAGAAGAAGTAAGAGTAGTTGAAGATGGAGACGAAGGCGATTGGTTATTAATTATAACAACAGATGGAATAAAAGGATATATTCATAAAAATAATATAAAAATAGAAATCAAACAATGAACAATCTACTCACCCATTATCTTGTGAATTGGATAGACGGAATGAAGCTAAGCAGCAGCCATTTTATTGCTGTGCAGGACTTTGTAACTGATAGCGTTAGAGATGCCATAGCCCTGCAAACCACAGACCTTAACTATGGCTTCAACCTGTGGCTGGGATTCGGTAAAGATGCACGTGCTGATGGATCACTATTTCATAGACTAAAATTTGGGTTACGTAAAGTATTTTTTATATGTTTTGAAATGACAACTACAACTAAAGGGTTATCAGCCTCACAAGTTGCTCGTCGTTATGAAATTAGTCGACAGACTGCACATTATTTTATGCAAAAAGTCCGTGAAGCTATGAAATCCAGTGAGTCACACAAAATGAATGATAGCGTTTAGGTTGATGAATTTACCATAGACCAATATTTAGCGGAATATAGTTTTAGAATTAATCGTTTACAAAATAAAGATACTATCTTTAACAAATTAATGAAAAGAGTTGTAGAGCATTCTCCCGTTTTCCAAAGTCAATTAGTATGTAGCTAAATAGACACCTCAAAAACATTATTTACGCAAGTAAGGGGGGAAGTAATTGATAAGGAATGAGCGACACGCTCTTATTGTAGTAGGCACGAGCTACAAGCTCGCGCCAGCAGGGGAAACTTTTTACTATTCCATTGTCTCAAGATGAATATAATAGTCTTATTGAAGAGACAGAGAAAATGCGAGAAAGTATTATAGCTGCTTGGGCAATAAAGGATACAAATTACAATCTTTTTATCAATACAACTTGTACATCAATTGCCAAGCAAGTTTTAAACAAAGTAATACCTAATAAAATACCTCAAAAAGCAAGTTGTTCTATACTCCTTAAGGGTGCCTATTTGGGAGATCTTATAAATCCTTATGCTTGGTATGATAGCTTTAAATCTTCTCAATGGGCATATACAAAGAAATTCGTACCTGCTAATAAAAATTTATGGGATCAAATTATGAAATCTTGTGAAGAGGGGAATTTTGAAATAGATGAGTATTCATATAAAATTGAATAGAATATGATTGTTTTACAATATACTGTACTGATAAGTTGCCTTGCAGGGTATGCGATAACATTCGACACAAAAATCCCTAAGAAGACATTTATGTTTATGAATATATTTACATTAATAGTTTGTGTAATATCAATAGCTGAAACGTATTATATAGAATGTAATACTGAGAATGAAACTACAATCCCCTTTTTGCTTATTTTTGCTGTAATAGTTCCTTGCATAATTACATTGATAACATTTCTATCTTTATCAATATATTTATCAAGCATTACAAAAGAGAAAAAATATTTGTTGAAAAGTATTCTTATATGTTTAGCTTTTGTAGTATTATTAATTTATACACCAGAACTACTAATTTTATTATTCAATTTATAAGTTGGTAGTTGAACCTGCCCTTTCAAAATAATTGAAGTAAATAACATCTATTTCCAAAAATATTTTATTGAGGTGTCAAAGTATTTTCATATATTTGCACTCTGAAAATGAATGTATT
>NZ_KE992140.1 GCF_000466425.1 Capnocytophaga sp. oral taxon 863 str. F0517 | reverse complement strand
CGGGGAGGTATATAAGTGAAGACCCGATAGGATTCTTATCTGGAGAACCTAATTTCTTTGCTTATGTAAGTGATACCAATGCTTGGGTGGATTTGCTGGGGTTGGATTCTGAAAATATATATTTTGATGATTTCAACCAAGCAATGTTTGGTACAAAAGACAAACATGGAAAAAAGCAAAAGGAAGGTGCACTTGATTGGCTATTAAAAAGAGGTTTTAAAGCAGATATTCAAAATATTAGTAGGGTTAAAGTTATTGGAGAACCTCATGGAATGAAGACGGCTGATGGAAGAGTTGGATTTAGAATTGAGTTTGATGAGAAGGTTGGGGCACATATAAATGTATTTGATAAAAAAGAGAAGGATACCCCTCATTTTATTTTTAAAGCCAGCGAAAAAACTGTAAAAAAAATACAAAAACGTTATAGGAAATAAATGAAAAATTATTATGATATAGAATTACATAGGGAATTATCTAAAATTCTGAAGAATGACTTTGTTGTAGATGATATTTATCCATATTTTGATAAGATGAATAAGTTATTTCCAGTAAAATTTGATAGATATCATTTAGAAAAACTACATAACTATGAAATATTAAGATGGGATGGAATAAATTATGATGATCTTTCTTTATTTATTCATAATGTTATAAAAGAAAATAGAATTAATGAAGAGGAAATTGTTATATATTTAGGAGATAATCTGACTGATTATGCTTATATTTTTTTATTAAGAGATTTAAATAAGATAATACATAAATTACTTAGTATTCCTGAACAACATTATATTATTAATAGTAATATGTCTTGGTGTATTTTTATATCCCTTGAAAATGATGTTGAATTCGCAAGAACTATGTAATCTTTAACCTATAATAAGAAAAAATATGCACCCCCATAGAAGCCTACAACCAAGAAGGTGAGCTGATATGGGAACGCGAACAAGACCGCTAAACCACCTTGCCCGTGCGGCTCGCACCAAAAGAGAATTTTAGGTGTCCTTTTAAATACCAAGGACAGTACTATGATAGTGAGGTCGAACTCTGCTACAATAGGTTTAGGTATTACCACCCTGAGACGGGGAGGTATATAAGTGAAGACCCAATAGGATTCTTATCTGGAGAGCCTAACTTTTTTGCTTATGTAAGTGATACCAATGCGTGGGTAGATTTACTGGGGTTGGAACTTATATTTGTTAATCCAAATGACATTAATTATTCACAGCGAACAGTATCTGAAATAAGAGTGTTTGATCCTTCTAAATATAAACCAATAAATGTAATCATTGTTGATGGACAGATGGTTACTTATGATAACAGGAGATTATTAGCTGCTCAGAATGCTGGACTTAATACACTTGAAATAAACACTGTCGAAGCGGATGAACTATTTCCTCTTTCTGAAAAAAATACTTGGTGGGATAAATTCAAAAAAAGATACAAAGATAAAAAAAATATTGCAGCAGGAGGTATTGTTCCTGATAAAGGATTAAAAGAAAAACCTGTTCTTAAATCATCTATTTCTAATAAAAAAAATACTTATAAAGATAAATAAGAATAATGTATGGATATTGTTAAACTAATAAATAATTTTAAATGTCCTTTAATAAATGGTATATTTTTTCCAAATGGGGATATTTTGGTCATTGAAAAAAATAATGTATCAATAAGAGTTGTTTGTAAAACAACTGTTGAGAGCTATTTTTTATACAACTCGGTAGATTATGTTACAGAATTTGATATATTAGTAAGGAACAGTAATAATAAATATACTGTAGGGGGAGGTGAAGGAAGTTGGGGAGGCGATGGGATAATTTTATTAGAAGATAACATTGGTAATTTAATATGGTTTCTATTTATGGATAATATAGATCCAATTATTAATATCACAATTATAGATGATTTTATCGAAGCTGAAAATGCAAATAATTTAATTATAAGAGTTCCCATAAATACTCCTCAAGATATTTATATTGTTTAGAATACCCATAAGTGTCATATCCTGAAATAGGTTTACAATAATAAGTCTTAAGAGCAAAGGCTAAAGGTATGCAAAAACAAAGAAAGTAACTAAATACTTCTAACTTTTGAAAGAGAGTAGCCCGAAAAAGAGAAAGTTTTTTTAATCACTTTGGGGTGGAATTGGCGTATTGGGGTACGAGCTGCAAGCTCGCACCAGCGGGGGAACTCATAAAAATAATTAAATAAAATGGCTAAAGAAGGTTTTTTCAAAATAGATTTAGATCTAAAAAAAGTCCGAGAGTTGCTAAAAGATTTTGTAGTTTCTTTTAATGAAGAATATGATGAAATAACAATAATTTTTAGGACTTTTTATATTTGGTTATATGGATATTATGAAGACAATGATTCTACTCTTTATATAAATATAAAATATGAATCTCAAACTACTGATAATGTGATTTTTCTTTTTGAAAAACTGTTAACAGAGTTAGGTTTTAAACATAATTATTAAAAAGGCATTAGTAAATTTCTTGTGGTTTAATTTGTGTGTACTGTATACAACTATAGCACAGCTAATAGGTTAACATTTTTTTTGAATATTGATAGGTAATCCATCATAAAAAATTTACTAACCACAAAAAACAACAATCACAACCCTCTAACAATCAGTTATTAACAAAACACCCCACAAAATATTTCAAAAATAATTTTGTGGAATGAAGGATTTATTGTACTTTTACCTCAAAGGGGTGTATGAGTACCACACAGGCAAAATATGCGAGTACTCAAAGCGGGGTGTATAGTGGGAATATCACCATTGTTCACTGTACTCTATACA
>NZ_KE992139.1 GCF_000466425.1 Capnocytophaga sp. oral taxon 863 str. F0517 | reverse complement strand
TTTTTTGTTCCTCTGCAACCGCTTTATAGACTTCTGAAAGTACATAAAAACAAACCACTTTATGAACTATTTTTATCGGTATATGCCTACCTAAACCAACGTGCTTTTATAGCAAACTATGTACAAGAAGATTGTTTTGTGGCTTATGCCTATGAAATGTTGCAGGATTGTATTAGCCAAGACTATGAAGAAATAGCAGAAAAAGACCACCTCCTGCACCTTTTAAAGCAGGCACAACAAATAGGTGCTATTCTTTCCAAAAAGATACGCAACCCTTGCCATTTAGACTTTTTTCAAAGACGTATAAACCGCTTTATTCCTAAGAATGATTTAGAAGCCGAATGCCTTGCCCTCTCACAAGCCTTTTATACCTTGTGGCAGGATTTTCCTAACCACTCTATCTATACCCATTTGCACAGAGCAAAGGACTATGAGCAAGGTGAAGAAGAACTTTTTGAGGTAGAGAAATACCTATCTTTTGTCTATGAAGACCAAAGCGACCTATTCCATACCTATCTTTTAGATTGGCTCAATGGAGAATACTCCCAATGCAGTGAGATAGAACTCCCTACCATTTACAAACATTTCAACAGCACAACACCCCTTGCTAACTTTGATTTTGAACAGCGTTTCTTTCCTCTCTTAACCGAACTTATAACCCTTTTAAACCGCATTTAAAATGAAATACACAGACCTCACCCCAGAAGTAGGGGAAGTATATCGCCCTACATCAGCACTTGTTTTTTACGAAGACAGTAACCGCTACAACCCACAGAGTTATGTAGAGTACTTACACCTTGATAGCAATGGTAATCCTACAAGCGCACAACCGCTTACCCTCGACCAAGCGCAAGCACTTGCCAAAACGCTCACCTGCCAAAAAGAGCAAGCACAAGCCTTTTTAGTCCCCAAAGGTATTATCTCTCGCAGGGTGCTCCATCTATCCCATAAAGGTGAGGGGCAGGCTGTTTGGTACTCTAAAGCACAAAAAAAGCAGTT
>NZ_KE992138.1:7867-11240 GCF_000466425.1 Capnocytophaga sp. oral taxon 863 str. F0517 | reverse complement strand
ATTTTGTGGGAGAGTATGTCGCCGCCTTCTTAAAAAACCGAGCTATTGAAAAATAGTTCGGTTTTTTTCTATTGATTCTAACTACTAATCACTAACCACTAACTACTAACCCCTATGAACAACGAACTCCTCAAAGAGATAATCACCACTCCTATGCCTTATGGGAAGTATAAGGGCACTATGATAGCCGATTTGCCAGTCTATTACTTAGAATGGTTCAGTACTCAAGGCTTTCCCAAGGGAAAGCTCGGTATGCTACTGGCTACAGTCTTTGAGATAAAGATCAATGGACTTGAGCAAATCATAGACAATCTTAAGCAAATCAAGCAAGCAGAAGAGGAAACTGAAAATGGATAAGCAATGAGTATCAGCCTATCCCTTAACAATTGACAATTAACAATTGACAATTAAAAAAGATTTTGTATCTTTGCCCAATGAATACAGAAAATACTAAAAGCCTACAGGCACTTTTGGATAAGCATCCTGTGATTTCTATTATACCGCATACCTCTCCTGATGGCGATGCGATAGGGAGTACTTTGGGGCTGTACCATTTCCTTAAAAATCAAGGACATGATGTACAGCTGATAGCCCCTACCGATTTCCCTGACTTCCTCAAATGGATGCCTGGAGCTGAGCAGATACTTATCTATCCTTATCAAGAGCAGCAGGCGGCACAGCGAATAGCCAGCTCGACTCTTATCTTTACCTTGGATTTTAACAACCTGTTGAGAGCAAAACCATTAACGCCTTTTTTGGAACAGTCTCAGGCCGATTTTGTGATGATAGATCACCATCAACAGCCGGATACTTATGCTCGGATTACTTATTCCGACGATAAGGCAAGCTCCACTTGTGAGCTGATTTATAGGACAATAGTTGCCTTGACAGGGGTAGAGGCTATCGATGAGCAGATTGCTACTTGCCTATACACAGGGATCATGACCGATACGGGAGGCTTTCGCTTTTCTTTGACTTCGCCAGAGACACACCGTGTGGTAGCGGTACTCTTAGAAAAAGGAGCAGACTGTACCCGAATTGCTACCGAGGTATTGGATAGCTATACCAAAGATCGCTTGCTACTGCTGGGGCATGTACTCAATGAGCTTACTTACTTAAGCCAATATCGTACTGCCTATATGTACATCAGTAGTAAGACCCTCAAGCAGTTTAATTTCCGAAAAGGGGATACCGAGGGCTTTGTCAATTATGGATTGCGTATCAAAGAAGCCGAATTGGCCGCTATATTTATTGAAAACGAGGAAGACAAATTGATAAAGATTTCTTTCCGTTCCAAAACAAACCTGGATGTGAATCTTTTGGCGCACACCTATTTCAATGGGGGAGGGCATATCAATGCGGCGGGAGGTAGCTCCCATACCTCCTTGGAGGATACCATCCAATATTTCTTAGAAGTATTGCCACAATTCCTTTCTCGTACGGATGCTTATTCTAAACAGATATGAAGAGAGCTATAATTATTTTATTCATGCTGGGGCTGGCAGTGGCCTGTGCTAAAAGAGAAGCACGCCGGCCGGTCATGGTCAAAACCGATACTTTCCTTAAGGAATCGGCTAAGAAAAACCGAGAACTACTCGAGGATCAGGAAGCCGTGATGGATTCTATCATTGCCTGCGATACACTGCATTCTTATCTGAGTTCGAAGGATGGTTTTAAGTACTATTATATATCAGAAAATGCAAGTGCTGATCTGCTGCCTAAATTTGGAGATCGAGTGGAGTTCACCTATAGCCTTTCAGATATTTATGGAAAAGAAATTTATTCGAAGGAGGATACCAAGGTCATTACCTATTATGTGGATAAGCAGGAACTTTTCCAAGGACTTAGGCAAGCCATTAAGCTCTTGAAGGTCTATGAGCAGGCCGTTTTCTTTTTTCCTTCAGAAATTGCCTTTGGCTACCATGGGGATAATGAAAAAATAGGGATCAATAAGCCTATACGGGCAGAGGTGCATATCCTTAAGATCACACCTTCAGAGAAGCTGGAAGCCTCGGAGACTTCCCAAGAGCCCTCAGAGGGGACTAATTAAAATGTAATTTCATTCATTAAATATAATTTCATGAAAAAAGTTAAATTATGGGCATTCGTATTGCCCTTGTTATTGGTAGCTTGCAAGTCGGCTAAGTATCCAAACTTAAAAGAGGGCTTGTATGCAGATATCCAAACCAATCATGGAGACATGCTGGCAGAGCTATACTACAAGGCAACTCCAGGAACAGTGGCCAACTTTGTTTCCTTGGCCGAAGGTACCAATACTTATGTAGCGGATTCTCTCAAAGGGAAACATTATTATGACAACACTAAGTCTCACCGCGTGATTAAGGACTTCATGCTCCAGGCGGGGGATCGTACAGCTACAGGGACAGGAGACCCAGGCTATAAGTTTGCCGACGAGTTTGTCGATACCCTTACCTTTACTAAAAAGGGACAATTGGCAATGGCTAACTCCGGCCCTGCTACCAATGGTAGTCAATTCTTCATCACTGAGAAAGCTACCGATTGGCTCAACTTCCGCCATACTATCTTCGGACAAGTGGTTCAAGGGGAGGATGTGATCAGTAAAATTACTTCTGTGAAAACAGACCCTATGGATCGCCCCGAGGAGCCAGTGATTATCAAAAAAATAGAGATCATCCGAGTAGGCAAAGATGCCCAAAAATGGGATGCCCCCAAGGTATTCGATGCCTTTGTAAAAGCACAAGCCGCTAAGGCAGAAGAAGAGAAATCTCAAAAACAAAAGAAACTTGCCTTTTTGGCTGAGCAAGAAGCCAAGGCCGTAGCACAACCCTCCGGTATTAAGATTCTAAAACTCAAAGAAGGCCAAGGCGAAAAACCACAGGACGGACAGAATGTACTGATCAATTATGCAGGCTTCTTCCGCGCCGATGGAGAGCTGTTCGATACAAATGTCGCTGAAATAGCCAAAGAGAACAACGCCTATGATAAGAATAAAGCGGCCGATCCTGTATATGGTTATGTACCTCTTGTAGCTGAATATAGCCAACAAGCCGGCCTTATCGCTGGCTTTAAGGAAGCACTTCTCACTATGAAAGTAGGGGACAGACTACAGGTGTTCATTCCTTCTGCTTTGGGATATGGCAAGCAAGGTTTTCCAGGCTTCATCCCCCCCGATACGGATCTTTTCTTCGATATAGAACTCGTTGGAATAGAGAAATAGTGACCAGTGACTAGTGACTAGTGACTAATCCTATTGTGGTATTAGTCACTGGTCATTAACCATTCATGCAAATCAATAGTTAAAAAATAGAAGCATAAATATTTAAATAAGTTGTAAAGAACTCATTATTAATATTTTCTATTTACATCCCCCTAGCCCCCCTCAAGGGGGGAA
>NZ_KE992138.1:0-7767 GCF_000466425.1 Capnocytophaga sp. oral taxon 863 str. F0517 | reverse complement strand
CCCCTTGAGGGGGGCTAGGGGGATGTAGAAAAAATATATTGAATATCAATGAATTAATTTCTAAAGTATATTATTTTAACCATTAACCATTAATAATTGACGATTGATTCTAACACTCTACTGGCTTTTTCTTACCTATATGCTGCTGAGTCCTCCCAAGGGGCTACCGCAGGAGTTGCCTCTTTTTGAGGGAGCCGACAAGGTATTCCATGTGGTAATCTTTGCAGTACTCTCCTTTTTATACAAAGCCACTTTCTCCCGACAAGCCTTTGGGCGTTGTTTTTTGATACTCATCCTCTATGGAATAGCCACCGAACTAGCGCAGGAATATATGCACTTAGGGCGCTCCGGGGATCCTCTTGACCTCTTAGCCGATGCAATAGGGATTGTATTAGGCTATAGAGCAATGCGCCTATTAGCCCACAAGCTCATGCAGCGATAAGCAATTGGTTAACGAACTGACTATTAAAAAGATTTAATTTCAAACATGAAATGTTTAAAAATAGGTTAATGAATGTAGATAACTTTTTTAAAAAGGGACTGTAAAATCTTTAAAAAAAACCTATATTTGCAGATAAAAAGTAAAACTTATTTTTAGTATGCTAAATAAGGTTAATAAGATGCAGAAAAGATTCTTTAATCTATTAGTTATCATAGGGTTATTGCTTTCGAGCAAATCATTTGCGCAGAGCTGTGATCCCTATATACAGAAGGCCTTGGAGCAGACCCACATCACTACTTTCTCAAAAGTAAGCTATGGAGCTACGGCCAAATTTGTCATTCGCTATCCGCTGAATGATACCAAGTACATCCTAACGGATCAGGATGGGAATACCTATGTATATAGGTATAGCTACTCTCAACCTGCCGATGAAAAAGTCACTATAGAGATTCCAGTGGGCGTGACCACCAAGGAGCGACGCTTTGCCCTCAAGGCGGAGAATGGGCTTTGTACCTATACTTCAGGTTTTGACTATGTGATCACTCCTGTGAATAGTACCGACCACCAGCTATCTGTCCGTGTGGAACACGAATGGTGTGCTAATGCCGCAGGGATCTTTTTCTCAGTAGTGGGACAGGGAGCCAACAATAGTGATTATGACTTCTACTATAAGAAGGCTTCGGATGCCGCCTACCCTACCACGCCTTTGAGTGCGCTTAAGGTCGAAGGGATAGGGGCTGGTACCTATGATATTAAAGCGGTAAAAAAGACACCTCCCCATACCGAACTTCCCCAGCAAGTGACCATTCGTGCTGATAACGAACCTATTGCTTATACCGCCCAATATATCCCTGCCCTTTGTACAGGGAATGGAAGTATCAAGGTGAAGGTAACCTCTGGGAAGTTCCCCCTTACCTATACCTTACTCAAAGCAGATGGTGTTACAGTAGTAAGGCCTCGCCAGTCTTCTAATGTCTTTTTGGATGTACCAGCTGGTAACTATATGGTAAAGGTAACAGACAACTGTTCCTTTGGAGGTGGAAATGCTTCCACACAAGTGGTCGTGGCGGCGAATCAGATTCTTAATTTTACCCAAATAAGAGTAGATGCAGACCGCCCTTTGGTACATGAATACAGTTGTGACTATGTAGCCTTTAAGAATTTGGAGCTCAGAGGGTTGAATATAGAAAAGGTATGGGAAGCCGATGCTTTTCCTTATCCCTTTGAAGTGAAGTGGGAGTTTGTCTCTCCAACAAACCATACCTATTATTATGCTAAAAATATAACCAATCGTACCGACTTGGAACAGGCCTTCAAGCTCTCGAGTGGGGGAGATCAAGATGGACATAAGTTCCTGGAATGGAAAGAACATGTCTATCAGAGTACTCCTAAGGAGTTCGGTACTTGGCGTATTACCGCCCATATTACCGCCTGTGGGACGACCAAAACCCTCCCTTATGTAGCGCGTGCGGCAGAGGATCCGATGAAGGATATCACTTTCGAAATGGATAATGCAGGCGGCTGTAATCCTGCGGTCAAAGCCGTCCGATATGGCTACTATGCCCCTTATATTCCTGTCTATTATGTGTTGGAGCGTTATCCTGCACACCTTGACCCCAATGCCGCAGGCTTTTATAAAATCCACACCTCACATCCTGGTATGCAGGATAAGTTTGTAAAACTATTGGATACTAAGACACGTGTCTTGATTCCTTCGGGCTTGCTAAATGTGGGAGATAAGGTACAGTTCAAGGTGGTGTCAGCAGATTGTCCTACTCGTTCGGAGTCTTATCCGGAACTTACTATACAAACAGGGGTTACCGAGTCACCTGCTGTCCTATACCTCTCTCAGGTAGCCAGCTGTAAGGGCGTTACTGCTACAGGTACCGAATATGCTTCTTTGCGTATAGAAAATATGTACAATAGGGCACAGATTGCCCGAATAGTTATCACTGACTTCACAGGGGATCGCTCCAAGCTCCCCACGGGTATGTCCATCCCTTATGTAGTGCCTGATTCGGATCGTATCCGTAAGGATCTTTGGATTGTAAAAGACCTTCCTGCCGGAACTTATACGATCAAATATACCGATACTTGTGGCTATGAAAAGACAAGAACAGATGCAATTATAGGGCCAGAGGCCTATACGCTCTCTTGGAGTGCCAACTGCCTTCCTAAGGTCAGTGGCAACTTAGCACAAAAGCCTAAGGGGAATGTGCTTTATTCCATAGAGCGTTATGATACAGCTACCAATACTTGGAAACCCGCCTCTTCCAATGGAAATCCCCTGCCTATCTTAGGTACGGAAGGAGCCTCCGAATCCCCTATCTCAGGAGCGCTAAAGGGCAAGTTCCGTATCGTACGCCGTACCTTCACCCATACAGAAAATCAAAATGAAGGGCCTTACGAATGTACCCAAGTGCTTTCCGAGAAGGAATACAAAGGTAGCTTGGAAGGCCTCAGTGCGGTAGGTTTTGGTTGTGGAGAATTCCGTCCAGGCAACCCTCCTAAATATCATATCGCCCTTATCCCTAAGGGCGGGCAGCCTCCTTATACCTATACCTTAGTAACTAAGGATGGAATAGCTGTGAACCGACCCAGTACCGATGGCAATTTCTTCCTTAATGTGGATCCAGACAACCTCAATACGCGCTATGTGTTCAAGGTAAGGGACAATTGTGGTAACGAAAGAACCTACGATGAGGTGATTTCCAACTTCTTACCTCCACAGCTTACCACCTCACAAGAATATTATTGTGTAGGGCAAAAGGCCATTCTTTCGGTGCCGGACTTGGGAGACAAGATCAAAATAGAGTGGTATCGCTCTGATAACCCTACCCATGTGATTTACCGAGGGACTACTTTGGAGGTGTTTCCACTCACAGAAGACGATTTTACCCATACCTATGGCGTACGATTTCTCGCAGAGTACGATAATGATGTGAATGCTTGTATCGCTCGTGCCAATATACAGGCCTATCAGCTAAGAAAAGCCAATGACTATCCTGCTTTTACCGCACCCAACGCTCTAAGTTTGGAGAAATGTGCTCCCGTGGATACCACTCCTGAAATATTTGACCTTAATAGCCTCTTTATCAACCGAGATAGTAATATAGGAAACTATACCGACTTACAGGTGCGTATCGTGGATAAGGCAGGGGTGATTGTAGTGCCTGCCGATGGCAAAATCAATATCAACACCCCTGAATATGCAGGTCGTACCAATACCTTTATCTATAAAGTGTTGCGCCCCTGTGGGGAAGTCTTGGTCAGTGCCGAGGCTACCCTCAAGGTACGTAAGACGACTGCCTCGGATAAGGTAAAGACCCAAATTGTTATCTGTCAGGAGGATATCACCTATGGAGAGGTAGCGCAGCTGATTCTCTCCCAAAGTGAGGCAGCTGTAAGCCAAGCCGCTCTTGCCTTCCATTGGTATACTTCCGCCCAGGATGCTCAAAATGAAACCAATGAGAAACAGGCTTCGGATGCGGTAGGAACGATCCCTAATGGAGGCAACAAGACGCTCTATTTGCGCGTACAGCAGAATTACCTTTGCCCCAGTGCTACCTTGAATATTACCCTCAGTCGTACATCCACTACCGCTTTGGCTCCCAAGAATTTCGGGGCTATATGCGCTCTTACAGTAGGAGAACTCAAAAAGCGTATTGATGCCGTAGAACACGCTAAGATTATCCTCTATCAGAATGGGGTCGCCCTTGCCGATAGTTATCAGCTATCCTCAGGTACATCCTTGACCTATAGCAAGCAGGAAGGTACTTGCCTTACCGCTCAGTCACCAGTGACTGTAACGATACAACCTCATTCGGTAGCCGAGCCTAAGGTGATTCCGCTTTGTACCCAGTACTGGAAGGAATATGGCTTCTCTTATGTTTATATAGGGAGGCTTAGAGCGGCCTTGCGAGCCCTTTATCCTTCCGCCAAAGCCGATGGTATCAAAATCTATGATCAGGATAAAAACCTGCAAAATGATTTTGGTATTCTAAAGGTAGATAGCAGTGGCTTCTTTACCATAGAGGAGGATAACAAGTGTCCGTCCGACTATTACCCTGTGTCTGTTTTAGAAAAGGAACATACCCCAGCTCGGGCAGAGGCATTGAAGCTTTGTCCAGATGCAACCGTGGGTGCCCTTAGAACTCTCTTGGTAGCCAAAGGCTATACCGGTACCCTCAATATCTATAAGAATGACGGCCTTCAGATGAATGATAGCGATCCAGTGGACTGGAACATGCTGGACAAATATACCTTTACCATAGAACAAGCGCCTAAGTGTCCTAGCCGACATATGACCCTTAGCTTGGAGCGCTCTACCAACCTCACTCCAGCGGTGGCACGTACCGTAGCCCTATGTAGTACCACTACCCCCACCGCGGGGCAAGTAAAGGCTGCGATAGCCCCTTCGGCTAAGCTATACCTCCAAAATGGTAACAACTGGGACGAACAAAATGATAGTAACTCTATAAACCTTTCTATAAAATATTTCTATACCATACAGGATTCAGGCAAGTGTGTGAGCGAAAAAACGCCTCTGCTCATTGCCCCTAAGCCAGCAAAGCCTACAGGGGTGAATGCCAATCAGACTTTCTGTGCGGCAGATCAGAAGCGCGTAATAGACCTTGACCCTCAGGGAGCAGACCTACGTTGGTATGATATAGCCACAGGAGGTACGCCTTTGGCTTCTGGTATCTTATTGCGTACGGCTACTTATTATGTAGCTCGTACCAATGGTGATTGTGAGAGTGACAGGGAAGCGGTCAATGTACAAATAGTGGATCCACAGTTTGAAAGTATAGTGGCAAATCCAGCAACAGTTTCGCCAACAGGAGATTCTGTTACCTTGACCTTTAAGGGAACCCCTAATGCAATAGTAACCTTCCAAATAGGCACCCAGCTAGAGCAGACCATCACACTGAATGCTACAGGAGTGGTTACTTATACTGAAACGATACAACCCAATACGATAGTGAAGGTGACCAAAATTACCGATGGTACCCTTACCTCTTGTAGTAAGGTATTGGATAAACAGATAGAAATATATCAAAGCCCTGGTTGGCAGCTTATCCCTCCTCAAATAATCCAGCAACCTACTGACCAAACGGTATGTGTAGGAGCGACTGTAACGATAAGAATGGAAGCTGCTGTTTCTCTAGGAGCGGTTCCTACAGATATGATCCTTATGGAAAAGAATGGAGGTACATTTTCTCAAAAAGGCTATCTGACAGAAACAAGGAATGGAGATAAGCGAACTTATACCGCTACAATTACCGCTACAGAAGCGATGAATGGTAAGGAATATGCTATGAGTATAAGGACGACTCAAACCTTGCCACCATTAACACGAGTATACACAGTACAATCTAATACATTTAGGCTAAATGTACAATACCTAAAAATCAAAACTCCGCCTGTAGTCCCAGCACCTTATTGTAAAGGAGCTCCTGTAACGCCACTTACTGTTGTAGCAGAAGGGAATGATACGAACTATACCTACCAATGGTATCAGAATAGCACCAATAGTAAGGTGGGAGCCACCCCTATATTGGGTGCCAATGCGGCTTCCTATACCCCTTCTACAGATCTGATAGGTACTACCTATTACTTTGTAAAAGTAGCCAACGATGCAGGATGTAGGACAGTGGAAAGTAACATCATCCCTGTAACGGTGAAGAATAGCCTTACCATTACCAAGCAGCCATCGCATGCTACCTATTGTGAAGGAGAGACCAGTGTCACCCCCTTCGAGGTAGAGGCTATTGGAGAAGGACTGACCTATGAGTGGTTCCAGAATACCTCCCCCATCATACATGGAGGCACCACCACAGGGGTAACTACCAACACCTATACCCCGAACACTTCCTCTACAGGGATTACCTATTACTACTGTGTGGTTAAGGACAACTGTGGTAATGAGGAACGTACCATTCCGGTAAGGGTAACTATCAATAAGAAGACCACTATCACAGCACCTCCTGTAGGAGCTACTACCTATTGCCAAAACGATACCGTAACTCCACTTAGAGTAGTAGCCGAAGGAAGTGGTACGCTCCGCTATCAGTGGTATCAAACCGCCACTGCTATCAATACCGGAGGAACCCCAGTAGGAGAGAATGCCCCTACCTATGTTCCTTCTTCAGCTACAGCAGGTACCTTCTATTATTATGTAAAGGTAACAGGCCAGTGTGAGACAGTAAGTAGTAGCTCAGTAACGATAGATGTTAAGGCTGCACCGGCACCACCCGATGTAGATGTACAGACCCCTATCTGTAATGCCACTACTTTGGTAAGAGTTACCTCTAACCTCTCTGGGCTGACCCTCCATGATGAGCATGGGACACAGCTTTTCCAGATAGGAGGATTTATCACTCCTACTCCTTCGCCAGGAGCACATACGATGCGTACAAAGAGTGCAGATGGTTGCTTCTCTGCCGCAGTACCTTTTACGGTAAAACCCAAGATGGCTCCCGATAAGCCAGTCTTGGAAGTGCATGAAAATGCTACTTGTACCGATAAGACAAAGATTAAAATCGTAGGCTACGATCCTCATCTTAATTATCACTATTTCTTAGCAGGTACTTTCACTATGCTTCATGTGGATGCAAATGGGGTGATCACCACTGACTTGGCGGCAGGTACTCATAGGATCTATGTAGAAAATCAAGGCTGTCCTTCACCGGATTCGGATAAATTTACCATAGAGTCTTCTAAGAAGCCTGTGACTCCAACCTTGGATAAGGTCAGCGATCCGAACTGTACGAATCCTACTCTGATGAAGATTGCCAACATCAGCCAGTACTCTGGGGCTACCTATACCTTTGTCAATAGCCAAAATGCAACCGTTAGTGCCTCTGTGGACGACGGTACAGGTAAGATTACCGACCTTCCAGCAGGAAGGTATCAGCTAAAGGTAACCCAAAATGGTTGTACTTCTGATCCCTCGGCTTACTTTACCATAGCCGCGCAACTCCCAAGCCCTGCTCAACCTACAGTGGTGGCTAAAGATGCAGCAAACTGTGATAAACCAAGTACAGTGAAGATTTCCAATGTGGTATCGACCAATGATGTAAGCTATATCTTTACCAATACCGTAACCAATGCCGTAGTAAGCCCTGCTCCTACAGTAGATAGAACCACTGGGGTGGTAACCGGTTTAGCGGCAGGTACTTACAAGGTGACAGCCAAAAAAGGTATTTGTACAGAGACCTCGGCTTACTTTACCATCACCGCAGCCAAAGGTCGTCCAGACAAGCCAACAGTAACCACTGTGGATCAGTGCGATGCTGTAAGTACCGCTAAGATAACCAATGTTA
>NZ_KE992137.1 GCF_000466425.1 Capnocytophaga sp. oral taxon 863 str. F0517 | reverse complement strand
AAACGCTTGCTATCAGAGATGTAGGCTTGCATCAGGTTCAAACCTAAATCAGCGATCACTTGCTCATAAATCTTGTACAAAGGCGATTTTTCTCTCCCATCTACCTGATTCCAAAACAAATGTACGCTTTTAATAGCACTTTCGGTATTCTTAGCAATGATATTGGAAAGTACCTCAGTAAAACTCAAAGTACTTTCAATCACCACTCTATCGGCAGTGATAGGTGAGAAAATGTGATGCATTTGAGCCAACAGGGTCAATATTCCTGCGGTGTTTACTGTCCCTGGCATATCAAAAAGGATAACCTCTATAGGGAAAGGTGTCTCTGCAATGAGCTGTTGTGCCTTTTCAAGGGCTTCATTAGGTTTACATTGTATTATGGGATATGCCTTTTTGTTCAGCTCACTAAACTGTCTATGAGCAGCTTTCTTAAAATGCTCGTTGTTCATCACTGTTTTGAGGTCTTGCTCTCGCATTCGGTGTAGGCTGTATTGTGGATAATCACAATCCATCACTGCTACATTGTAGCCCATTCGGTAATGTAGCAAGCTGGCTACTAAGGT
>NZ_KE992136.1:4125-5478 GCF_000466425.1 Capnocytophaga sp. oral taxon 863 str. F0517 | reverse complement strand
ATTGGCAAAAGAGTTTTCGGGGCTACTTGTTGCTGTTCTTGACGTATCTGTGAGCGGTCTTTGGAGCGTTGGACTGCTTTGGAAAACTCTCTTAACCTGCGGTAGAGTTCTCTCTGTGCTTCGCTTTGTATGGGTGCGAGGTTTTGTTGGGATTGCTGTTGCATACATTTTTAGTTTGTTTTTAGTTTTTGATAACGTTTTTAATTTTAGCTACAAGCCTTGTTTTAAGCTGTTTTACAAGGCTCATAGCTTTAGAATTAGTAGAGATTTAGCCTTTTGTACCCATTGTGATTTGTAGGGGATAGACAACGCTGTCTCCCTCTACGTAAGGTGTGCCTGCTTTGGCATTGGTGAGCAGGGGGTAATGGGTGCTGTAAAAATTCTTGACTTGCTCTACTGACCACGATGGATTAGGGTCGGCAAGGTGAATAGTTTGTCGGTTTTCTTCAAAGACAAACATTCTTTTCAGTTGGGTAGCTATGAGCATAACAATACTTTTTTTAGGAGTTAATACTTATTCTTCAAACAAGGTAGGGGCAAAGTGTGTGGATAGTTCTGACCTTTTTTTGCGGATTTTATCGGCATAGTTAGGGAACTCATCGGGAGGAGGTAGTTTTGACCACGCTTCTCGGTACTTGCCCTGTGCTTCTAAATCAGCTACTTTTTTCATAGCCTCATCGTATTTCTTTTGTTGTTTCTCGGCTTTTTCTTTCTCCATAGCTGATTGCCTTTGGGCTTGCTTTTGCGCCTCGATGTACTGCTCCATATTCACAAACAGAGAGGAGGTTTCTTCTAAGGGTTGGGTGATGCTTTGAAAAAAGCCTGCATCTAATTCTTCGGCTGTGCCTCTAAGTACTAAGGGAGGCAAAAGGTGCTTGGCAGGGTCTGAACATTGTTCATTCTCAAGCAATACCGATACAACAAGCTGGCTATTTGCTTCTTGAGTTATGACTAAGTGTAGTTTGCCTTGTATGGCTAACTGAGCAATTTGATTGAAAAAATGGATTTCCATTGGATACTTCGTTTTTAAATTAATACTTCTGTTTTTATCCTTATCTTTTAAGGGGCTTTTTTAATAGTGTTTTCAGTGTGATAACTCACTGTGTAGCCGTTTGCCTTTACGATAGCTTCTAAGGCTTGTCGGGCTTTAAGGGTTGCCTCTCGGTCTTGGTCGCTAAGGTTCATAAAGTGCAGTGGCTCAAAAGTTCGGATGATTATCCCTATATAGGATAGGGCTTGGGTGTCGGTTGCTAAGGGTTGTTTGAGTGGTTTCATTGAGATACACTTTTTTAGGTTAAACTACTTCTTGGAGTTCTATCTCAAACTCAATGCTTCTTTTGCTACATTGGGTTT
>NZ_KE992136.1:3259-4025 GCF_000466425.1 Capnocytophaga sp. oral taxon 863 str. F0517 | reverse complement strand
GGATGATTATCCCTATATAGGATAGGGCTTGGGTATCAGTTGTTAGGGGTTGTTTGAGTGGTTTCATTGAGATACTCTTTCTTAGGTTAAACTACTTCTTGGGGTTCTATTTCAAACTCAATGCTTCTTTTGCTACATTGGGTTTGGTCGTACCATTGCAAGTTGGTTAGGTCGTCTTGGGTAAAGGGTAGCTTGTACCGCTTGCAATAGGCTTTTATCACTTCGATAGCTTTGTACTTGCTTGTGCATACTTGCATAAGGACACGGCTACTCATATAGTGCCAGCTATCGGTTTTATAGACTAAGTAAACGCTTTCCATAGGCTGTTAGGTTTTATTAAGGGTTGAGTTTTGGGCTTCTTTGAGTTGCTTTAGTTTAATATATAAGTCCTGCCAATAGGCTTTTAGCCTCTTATCTAACGCCTTGTGGGTGTTGTCAGTATGCTTATAGCCTCTAAAGCTATCGGCTTGCGCTAAGGCTTTATCAAGGTCGGTTACCTCTATAGGTGCACCATTGAGGTCTGTTATTATCATTTTTCAAAGGTTTTAAAAAGTTCATCAAAACGGATGTCATCTGTCCAATACTCATCGGAGGAGTATTTTCCATAGGCTTTTATATAGAAATCATCGTATCGAGTAAATACGCTTCGGTAAATATCCAAACGGCTTTCAGGCGTATTGAAAGAGGCTAATTCCTCCTCAGTGAGTTCCACAAAAGCCCAAGTACGTTCTTCCAAAAAGGATAAATCGGGCTGTTCCTCATCGCT
>NZ_KE992136.1:2773-3159 GCF_000466425.1 Capnocytophaga sp. oral taxon 863 str. F0517 | reverse complement strand
TTCCATAGGCTTTTATATAGAAATCATCGTATCGGGTAAATATGCTTCGGTAGATTTCTAAACGACTTTCAGGCGTATTGAAAGAGGCTAATTCCTCCTTAGTGAGTTCCACAAAAGTCCAAGTGCGTTCTCCCAAAAAGGATAAATCGGGCTGTTCCTCATCGCTGAGGGTATAAAAGTCGGTTCTTGCCTCATAGAAACTAAGGTTTACAAAATCGGGGTCGCTCTTTAGGGTAGATACTTGTTGGGCTACTTTTTTCACTTTCTCAAGCCATTGCTCGGTAAGGCTGATAAGAGCAAAGTCACAACTATCCCAATCGCTATTGGTATACGCTCGCACCAATAGGTGTGCTGTAGGTGTTTTGCTGATATTCATTTTCTGTTCA
>NZ_KE992136.1:1770-2673 GCF_000466425.1 Capnocytophaga sp. oral taxon 863 str. F0517 | reverse complement strand
TAAGGCTGATAAGAGCAAAGTCGCAACTATCCCATTCGCTATTGGTATAGGCACGCACCAATAGGTGTGTTGTAGGTGTTTTGCTGATATTCATTTTCTGTTCAATTTTAAAGGGTTATACATTTAGAAAGGTAAATCGTCCTCGTCTTCCTCTGCGACTTGCCCTGCTGTGACTTGGGGCTTTGGCAAAGGTGTTATGGCATTTGCGTTATTTGTCTCACTTGCAGAGGTATTAGGTGTTACTTCTGCTTTCTTGCTAAAGTGGAATTTGATTTTGGAGGTGTGAAAGTTCAAGCCTGCTTGAGGCTCTCCCTCACGATTGAGCCACGCTCTTGCCGATACTCGTCCTTCCAATTCAACCAATGTGCCTTTGGTAAGATACGGAGCAACTCCCGTACTGAGCCAATAAGCACAGTCAAAAAAGGAGGTTTGTTGTACGTTTTCACCTGCTTTGTTTCGGTAGTTGTCGTTCACTGCTACAGAGAAATTAACGACTTGTTTGCCATTTGATAGGGTTTGTACTTGTGCATTTTCGGTAAGTCTTCCTACGATATTCATAAGCGTTCTATTTGTTATTAGGTTACTAAATTTCTACTATTTGGTCTATGCGCCCATAAAGATAGGCACGGAGGCTGGTGCGGTCGATAGCATAGTATTCATACCAAGTATTATACTGCTTTACAATGAACTTTCTCAGCACATCGGAAAAGTCAAATCGGTAGCCCAATAAGGGGATAGCATTTCTGAAAAAGCAGTTACTATTGACCGCTTGGGTAATCCAATTTTTCTCTGTTCGGGTGAGTTTCTCACCGCTATTGAGCTTTACACGGAGCTGATAGACTTGGCAGTCTTTAAGATGCTCTAAGGGACTTATTTCGTGAGACACGAATTTGGTTGCGATAC
>NZ_KE992136.1:582-1670 GCF_000466425.1 Capnocytophaga sp. oral taxon 863 str. F0517 | reverse complement strand
TTGAGCTTTACACGGAGCTGATAGACTTGGCAGTTTTTCAGATGTTCTAAGGGGCTTATTTCGTGAGACACGAATTTGGTTGCGATACAGGGCTCTTTTTTCATCTTGTTGCATTTTAGGAGTTTTATACGGCTTTACGGCTTGTTTGGATACGATACGCACAATTTTCGGCTTTTGGGTTGTCTTTTTGAAATTTTTTATTCGACAATGGGAGGAAAAGCGGTATTCGTTTCAAAAAACAATCTGTAAGAAGCGGCATTTTTCTCATATTTGACATTTTTTTTATTCGCTTAAAGGTCGGAATGAGCTGGTTTCGTTTCGAGTGCCATAAAAGGTCTGTGTTTAGCTTCTGCAAGGTTTTTCAAAAAAATACTACCCGCAGGACAACGGACAAGGGCTGGAGATTTTTTTGAAAACCCATCGGGCTTGACCTTGCAAGAAGCGTTAATAACACAGAAATACCTTTGCACTCGAACAACGAACCGCCATTACGTGCCTTAAGTGTTTAAAACAGGGAAAATAGGTAAGTCTTAATGACGTTTTTCTATTTGTGACAAACGAATACCCTTTTCCTTATTTGTTGAAGTCTTTTTCTCTTCTAATAGCTTTCTGTAAGGCAACAAAAAAATCCATTGACACATCTCTTTTTGAAATGTTATCAATGGATTTTAATTCTAAGAAGAAATTTGTTAGTTATCCTATCTTTAAATTCTTTAATCGTTCGGCAGCAATTTCCATATCCTTGCTGATTTTCTCATTGGTGATTTTAGCATAAATCTGGGTGGTTCTGATATTCTTATGTCCCATCATCTTGCTAACGCTTTCCAAGGGAACCCCTTCTGTTAAGAACAGAGTACCAAAGGTATGGCGTGCCCAGTGAAATGAAATGGGTTTTTCACGAATGATGTTGCAATCTTTCATCATCTTTTTAATCAGGAGGTTGCAATTAGCATTGGAGGGCGTAGGAAACAGTGCCTCTGTACGAGTTGTACCCTCATATTTTTCAATAATTTTCTCGGCTATATCCAACAAACGTACATTACAGGGTACATCGGATTTCTGACGGCGTTTGATAAGCCATTTGTTGC
>NZ_KE992136.1:0-482 GCF_000466425.1 Capnocytophaga sp. oral taxon 863 str. F0517 | reverse complement strand
ACACATCTCTTTTTGAAATGTTATCAATGGATTTCTAATTTTTAAAAGACACTGAGAAGCTATCCTATCTTTAAATTCTTTAATCGTTCGGCAGCAATTTCCATATCCTTGCTGATTTTCTCATTGGTGATTTTAGCATAAATCTGGGTGGTTCTGATATTCTTATGTCCCATCATCTTGCTAACGCTTTCCAAGGGAACCCCTTCTGTTAAGAACAGAGTACCAAAGGTATGGCGTGCCCAGTGAAATGAAATGGGTTTTTCACGAATGATGTTACAATCTTTCATCATCTTTTTGATCAGGAGGTTGCAATTAGTGTTGGAGGGCGTAGGAAATAGTGCCTCTGTACGAGTCGTACCCTCATATTTTTCAATAATTTTCTCGGCTATATCCAATAGGCGTACATTACAGGGCACATCAGATTTCTGACGGCGTTTGATAAGCCATTTGTTGCCGTCAAAGAACGATTGTAAGTGACTTTT
>NZ_KE992135.1 GCF_000466425.1 Capnocytophaga sp. oral taxon 863 str. F0517 | reverse complement strand
AGCTGTTTTTCTTCTTTGTCAAATACCAGTAGGATATCAGATAGTTGTTCATCCACTGGGATTTGATTGTCGTAATTTGCCGTATCGGCGTGTTGATTTTCTGCCATTATTTAAACATCTTTTTTAATTTGGGGGTAAAATTACTCCCTTTGTAAGACGTCTAAGAGAGGCTGTCCTTTTTAGGCATAGTATTTCCGTTTTTGGCTTTTAAAGCTGTTACTGGCACACTGAAATGTTCTCGGATAAATTGATGTACATCTGAGAGCTTGTAGTATATTTTGCCTGATATGGTATAATAAGGCAGTTTGCCATTGGAGCGATACCTCTGCAGGGAACGTGCAGAGATTTTAAAGGTGAGCATCAAGTCTTGATTATCCAAGAGTTCCTCACCATCCAAGCTGTTTTTGCGTTTTTCGGCTTTGTCTATTTGCTCTTTAAGCAAATCAAAACGATCCATAATGCGTTCCATCCACGCTATAAATTCTATTCTGTCGATTTCCATTTTTTATATTTATATTTGTTTAATACTTCGATTGTTAGATCTTAATCTTAGAACACCTAAAAGTTCTTCTTATCCTTGTGAGTTCTTGTTATCCTCCAAAAGTTCTTTTAACACACTGCCCATTCCTAAGAGTTGGTCATTACCCTCTTGAGGGACTAAAATGCCCATTTCCTTTAAGGTGCGGATATAACCTTTTGCGGTGCGTTCCTTTACATCAGTCCGTTTTTGAATTTCTATGTTCAGCTCTTGAACAGTCCACAAAGTTCGCTCTTTAAAAAGAGGAGAAACTAACGAGGCTAAGGTACTGGCTTTATTGGGTTTTTGGTCTTCGTTTTTCTGATTGCCTACATAACTATGCATTCCCAGCTCATTGTTCCATCTAAAAAGTATTTGTGGGGTATCGCTAAGGCTACCATTGCGTATTTTCATCGGTTTGACCGCTGAGATAGGACTGTTCTTCTCCCTTTCGATAGAAAGCACTGCCGTTGCTTTGCGTTGTAGTTCAGAGCCTAAATGACC
>NZ_KE992134.1 GCF_000466425.1 Capnocytophaga sp. oral taxon 863 str. F0517 | reverse complement strand
AAGACCCGATTAAACTCTTAGGTGGGTTTAATGTGTTTGCTTATGTAAGTGATACCAATACTTGGGTGGATTTGCTGGGGTTACAAAGTTTATATAGAGGGGGAAGAAATGGAAAAGTTAGTTTTAAAGCAAGAGAAAAAGATTATGAAACAGAAGTTGTTGATGGAAAAGAACTTGTTCAACCAACTAGAGGTGTATCATTATCTGATAAAAAGGAGAATCTTGAGAAAATGAGTATGGAAGCCTATGAAGTAGATCAGATTCCTGAGACATTACAAATTGTAAAAACAGGAAGGAATCATTACGAAATTACCCCTAAGAAACCTATGACTGTTGATGAATATCAAGCAGAATTAGCCAAAGTAACAGTAAAAGAATAGTTATTATGAAATATACAATAGAATACCATAGCGATATAGAAGATGATATGGATTGGTTTGACATAGAATCAAAAAATTATTTAAGAGATGTTGTACTAACAATTGAAAATAAGAATTATAATTTATATTTTTCAGGAATTGAAAGAGTTATGTATGATATTATAAATAGTGGACAAGGTTACTTTTTTAAAAAAAATTTAATTTTACTGCCTTCTTTTAGTAAAAAAGCAATGGAAGAAACAATTGAAAAAATAGTAGAAAATGGCGTTTATAAATCATTCATTGAAGATTATTAATGGAAAGAGACCTTTGAGCTCAATTACAGCACAGGCTTATATGATTTAGGTACTGAGCACAGCCCCACCACTTGGATTTTTGAAGCAGGTTCTTTTGTGCCTTGTGGAAAAATCACCAACGGCAAACATTACTCCATCATCACCGACCACTTAGGCACCCCCATAGAAGCCTACAACCAAGAAGGTGAGCTGATATGGGAACGCGAACAAGACCGCTAAACCACCTTGCCCGTGCGGCTCGCACCAAAAGAGAACTTTAGGTGCCCTTTAAATACCAAGGACAGTACTATGATCCTGAAATAGAACTCTGTTACAATAGGTTTAGGTATTACCACCCTGAAATGGGGAGGTATATCTCTGAAGATCCTATAGGGAATTATAGAAGATTAAGTTAATAAATTATTGTTTATATTATGGAAAAGTTATTAATCTGGTTTTATCCTTTTAAAAAACAAACTTACATACCTAACCGATATGATATATATATTAGAGAGAATTTTACACCTTTAAAGGAAGTTGAAGATATGGATTATCCTTGGGTTCTTTATAACCCAGAAATTAATGGTTACCCTCCATCAAAAAGGTGGGCTCTTCCTAAGGAATTGTATCTTATTATTCAAAGGAATACTAAAATTATGTTTGATTTCTTACCCTATCAGTATGCTATTTATATCGTGTCTGATTTGTTTTTGAATAAAGTATTGTTACCCAATAGAGTGTCTTTTGAGATGGCAAAATTAAATATTGTCAGCAAAAATGCTAAAAAGTTAGATGTTAATAAGAATTATTACGCTGTTAGGATTAATCAGTTTGATGATGATTTGTTCAACTTCCCCATAGAAGGAAGAAAAAGAGCAGCAGGGTTGGAAGATGAGTTTATTTATCCTAATATGCAATTGAAAGAATACACCACAAAGAATGTGTTTTTTATTGATAGGCTACCTTATAGTGAAAGTTTTATATTTAAAAGTAGTTATAGTAGTGTAATAAAAGAATGTTACAAACCAATCGTTTATGCTATAGAAGACTTTTACTTAGCATACAACAATAAAACCTCTGATAAGGTTGATAATATAGTAAAACCTCTATGGTAATTAATCTTAGCACCAAACTTAATGATATCAGATAGGATGGTTCATCTCTAAGGAAGGAGTATTGCTGCCCATTTAATGTTAAGTGTAGTGCTACTGCTTGTATAAAAACTTATATAAGTAGGCAAAACACTACTAACATCTTACCACTCATCAAACTAATCACAAAAAAAACACCAATCATAACCCTCTAACAATCAGTTATTAACAAAACACCC
>NZ_KE992133.1 GCF_000466425.1 Capnocytophaga sp. oral taxon 863 str. F0517 | reverse complement strand
TACTGCTGTTGCGTTGTTTTTAGATAGTAAATAAATTGGGTTCTTGATAATCATATTGGTTGTCTTGTACATTGGTTATCAATTCTTTAATAGGAGTTTTAACAAATACAGACAGTCCTAAAACTTGTATAATTTCATATATAGAATATTGACTATCAAGCATTTTCTTTATATAAGCTATAAGTAGATAGCTTATAATTGCTATCCAAATATGAGTTTTAACGGCATTTTCAGAATGCCCCCATAAATGTTTTATTGTCAAATTTTGCTTTATCCATTTGAAAAAAACTTCTATTTGCCAACGATTTTTATATAAATTAGCGATTTCATATGCTGTAATTTCAAAATTATTAGTCAAAAATTCAAATAATTCATTTTTTTCAGTATCATAATACCCTATTAAACGTAATTTTTCAGGATATAATAGTTTTGATTTGTATTCAAGCATTTGAATAACTCTATCATAGCGTAATCCTATAGCCTCATCTATATTAAAATTAGATTCAACTAATTGATATTTGATATTTTTCTTTGCTCTTGTTATAAAAAATGCTTCAAGAGAATGTATTCTATAGAGAGCTTTTAAGTCAATATAAGCCTTGTCCATGACATAGATATTATTTTTTAAAGGTAGTATAACATCTAACATATTGCTATCATGATATTTACCATCTGTTATATGGATAAAAGTAGGAATATTACCTCTTAGGTCAAGTAAAGTATGAACTTTCACAGCACCACGAGAATATTTACCTACCGCCCAAGATAATAAATTGATACTTACAGAGATAGTAGTTGAATCAAGGGCATAAATATCATTAGGAATATTAACTTTTTTGATAGGTTCATCTATATAAAGAGGTCTCACCTTCTTTATGAGGTACTCGCCGAAATCAGCAAAGATACGCCAGTCTCTTTTTTCTAAGGCTCGTGAAAGGCTTGAAACATTAACAGATTGTTTTATACCTAAATGATAGAGCTTGTTTGAATGGCTCTCTAAACATAAGCAAATGTTTCTCAATGAATTACGAGCTGTTAATTGCCCAAAAATAAGCTGTAGAAATAGGTTCCAGCAATTCAGATCTCGAACACCTAAGTCACCATCATAACGTTTAACACATTTATTAAATTCATACCTATTTATGAATTCTATAATTTGATAGAAAATGTATTTCCCTGAGTTCATTGCATTTAGATAAAATGCAAATTTAGCTCAATTCAAATGTCAAAAAAAATACATCCTTGTGAAACATTATATATCAATAAGTTACAATAAAAAATAAAAAATCAACGCAACACCAGTAAA
>NZ_KE992132.1 GCF_000466425.1 Capnocytophaga sp. oral taxon 863 str. F0517 | reverse complement strand
TTTTTAATCCTTTGAATTACCTCTACTGCTTTTTGAATGCCTCCTATCTCTTTTTCATAGAGGAGCAAATCAACCGCAGTGAGCTCCAAAGAGGCTACCCGCAAAGTTCTTTCCTCTATAGAAAAAGGTAAGGTTTTCCTTTTTACTCCTATCTCTCTTAAGTTTTTGATATCCTTTTTGACAAGGTAACGAATCTTACTTTGTCCCCTAAAGGAATCCCTCAGTGGAGGTAAGGAGGTTATCACTGTAATTTCATTTGCCTGTAAAGCCTCTTTGGGAGATAGATGTACTTCTACTGCACTGAGCAGGGCTACATAGTATTCCCTTTTTAGGTGTTGCATCAGTGTTTCAATGTAGAAATAAGGTTTTCCCTCTTCTCTGATAGCTCTGTTATCAGTAGCATTACCAATATCCACAAAACGGACGATGCTATAGATGCCATTCCAAAGAGGCAGGAGCTTTCCTTGCTTTTTAAGTGTCCCCAAAGTATTGAGAATAGTTTTTTCTTTAAGGTGAGGAAACACCTCTTTTAGCTCCTGCAT
>NZ_KE992131.1:1504-2861 GCF_000466425.1 Capnocytophaga sp. oral taxon 863 str. F0517 | reverse complement strand
GCACCTGAGTTGGCAAGAGCTTCCTACAGAGGTAATCCTCTCTACACCTGTCTCTATTTTCCAGCGCTTGGGCTATATTCTTTCTTTTATCAAGGAGGAAGAACTGGCCGAGGGGCTCAAAGAGAGAGTTCTTAGCACAGGGAAAAAATTTAGAAGAACCCTTTTAAAAACAGATGTCCCTGAAAAAGGAGGAGAGCCTTTTTGCCCTATTTGGAAAATCGTGGTAAATATATCTTTGTAGAACGACACTTTGTAAAAATTAAAATTTGTTGAACCCATTAAAAGTAATTTTAACAATGAAAGAAACACAAACCAAACCCCAGAACACTGACAGTACCTTAGGGTCATTGTCTTATTACGAGTTAAGACTCAAAGAACTGTTACAAACGAGCTTTCCTAATCTTTTAGCAAATACAGCCTTTATCAAGGACAGAAGTGAGTATGCTGCGCAGGCTTACCAAGAGGCTTTTGAGGCGGGTATCAGTATTCCTGAATGTGATAAAATAGCCTCAGGAGTACTCTTCGATGGGCTCTTCTTCTCTCCCTTTGATATGATTTTTGAGGTCGTTTCTCAGGAGTTCGATACTCAATTAGCCGATGAGGATTTGCGCCCCTTTGCCCTAAAAATCTTCCCAGAACTGGTTCCTTACTTTAAAAAGTACGAGGATGCAATCGATGAGGATTTTCAGCACTCTGCTGCCTATCAATCCCTCTACACAGAACTTACGGGTGCCATCGAACTATGGATAGAAGAAAATGGCATATCTTAAACGACTGAGCTTTAATCGTAATGCTCGTGCATTGGCATTGGCTTTCGATTTAGAGAAGCAAAAGCGCACGCTTCTAAGCCAAGAAGAGCGAGAACTCTTGCAACACTATTCAGGCTTCGGGGGATTGAAGTTTATCCTCAATCCCCACCAGTCTGAAGCTGATTTAAAGTACTGGACAAAAGCTGACCAAGTCTTTTGGCAAGATGTAAGGAGTCTGTATGCCCTTATTAGAGAACATTCCACTGATGAAAGGCAATTCCAAAACTATGTACAAAGCCTTAGAAATTCTGTGCTAACGGCTTTTTATACCCCAATGCGTCTTACCTCGGCTATCGCTTCAGCAATAAAGGAAACAAACGTACCTCTGCAAACAATGTTAGAACCTTCAGCAGGAGGAGGCAATTTTATCCGTGCTTTTAAAGAAGAGCACCCCTCTCTTGCTGTCACTGCCTTTGAAAAGGACTTACTCACAGGCAAGGTGCTCTCTCATCTTTACCCCGAGGAGCAGGTACATATTGATGGCTTCGAACAAATCAGTCCACTGAAGAGAAACCAGTTTGATTTGGTAACCAGCAACATCCCTTTTT
>NZ_KE992131.1:624-1404 GCF_000466425.1 Capnocytophaga sp. oral taxon 863 str. F0517 | reverse complement strand
GCAAGGTGCTCTCTCATCTTTACCCCGAGGAGCAAGTACATATCGATGGCTTCGAACAAATCAGCCCACTGAAAAGAAATCAGTTTGATTTGGTAACCAGCAACATCCCTTTTTCCGATACCGCTGTCTTTGATTTGAGTTACTCTCGCAGCAATGACCCTGCTAAGGTACAAGCCTCCCGTAGGGTGCATAACTACTTTTTCTTAAAGGGCTTGGATATGGTAAAGGAAGGGGGACTCCTTGCCTATATCACTTCCCAAGGGGTAGCCGATAGCCCTCAAAATGAGATTATTCGCCAAGCGATGCTCTCCAATGCGCGCCTTGTCTCTGCCGTGCGCCTGCCTAACAACCTCTTTACCGATTATGCAGGTACCGAAGCAGGAAGCGACCTTATCATCCTTCAAAAAGACAGTCAAAGAGGCGCTTTAAACCCTATAGAAGAGCAGTTTTGCAATACAGCAAGGCTACCACAGGGGATGCTACAAAACGAGTATCTTTCACAAAGAGAAAACGTTATTTGTACGGATGCTCTTGCAGGCACCAACCTATACGGACAGCCTGCAATGGTCTATACCCATAGTGAAGGAGTAGAAGGTATTGCCAAGGAGGTAAAAGAAAGAATCCTAAGCGATTTTAAAGCACATTATCTATCGCCTGAAACAGCACAACAAAGCCAAACAACACAAATTAAGCTACAAGCGGTTAATTCACAAAAAAATGAGGTAAAGGAAATTGAGGTAAAAAAAGTTGAACGGCAAGAATTTATTGAAATTGAAAGCA
>NZ_KE992131.1:0-524 GCF_000466425.1 Capnocytophaga sp. oral taxon 863 str. F0517 | reverse complement strand
CAACAAAGCCAAACAACACAAATTAAGCTACAAGAGGTTAATTCACAAAAAAATGAGGTAAAGGAAAATGAGGTAAAGGAAATTGAGGTAAAAAAGGTTGAACGGCAAGAATTTATTGAAATTGAAAGCAAAACCAACGAGCCTTCCTTTGTTATTTCCAATGCTAATCTCACCTCTAAAGAGTCAAAAGAACCTAAGAATCAAAAAGTTGAACCCAAAGTCGTTCAGCTAAGTCTCTTTGATTTTCTATCAGAGCAGGAAGCTACCGCTACTTTAGCTAGCCCTCCCAACATTTCAGCTAAAACAGTCCCTACTATACCCACAGGAGCTAAAAAGAAAACAAAGAAGAAAACAACTACCTCTCAATTAGGGAATGCTCAAAAGTTAGACTTGTTTTCTTTTACTTATCTTGTCAATCAAGGGAATGAAATAGAGGTGCTTTCAAAAGCTTCTCCTGCTTTGTATTACACGCCTCCTGCGGTATCATTATTAAAAGAACCTGTACCTTTTGAGGGAGAATATTT
>NZ_KE992130.1 GCF_000466425.1 Capnocytophaga sp. oral taxon 863 str. F0517 | reverse complement strand
GTATGTCGCCGCCTTCTTAAAGAACCGAACTATTGAAAAATAGTTCGGTTTTTTTTACTTCAATTTCCTGTATGATATTCCTTACATATTTCCTCTTTTGCTGGGATAGGGAGGAGGTTTCCTATATATAATAATTAAACGATTGAATATTGATTCTAATATTTTTACTGATTCATAAGAATTTGAAGTTTTAACAATAATAAATTGTAAATCATTAAAATATTCACTACCTTTGCGAAGGTTAAAAATGGTTTATTTATGAATAATTTTAATAGTGAAACACATCACAAGTCTTTATTGTGCTTTAATTTAAGTGATTTTTATCAAAAAAATGACAAAGGCAAGCTTACTTACAAATTTTTTCGTAAGTAGATTTACTTTTTTTATTTGTACCTAAGTAGCTATCCGAAGGGCTAATTTTATAATTAAGGAGTATCCGAAAAGCCTATAAGTGAGTAGGGAAATTTATTAATAATCTAAAAATGAAAAAAATTCTATTATTTGTGTTTGTTTTTTTAACATTAAACACTTATGCGCAAGATCGATATGAGGGTGAAAAAAATAAAAAAGGAGAACCTCATGGGAAAGGAATCATGTATTGGGGAGATACTCTCCGATTTGAAGGGCATTTCAAAAAAGGATTGCCTTATAAAGAAGGAAAAATTTATACCTATGATAAGGGTAATGTGTATAAGTCTGAAGCAGAAGGTCAAATTATTGCAGAAAAAGATGAAAAAGGAATAATTAGAGTATACGCTGATGGTTATACAAAAATGAAACTTAATAGTGGTAGTTCTTACGAGGGATATGTCAAAAAAAATAAAGCTCATGGTCGTGGTGTTTATATAAGTGGAAAAACTTTAGCGAAATACACTGGAACTTTTGACATGGGAAAAAAGACTGATGATGTAATAGTAACTTATCCTGAAGACGACTGGGATGTTAACTCATTGAATATTTCTTTGCCTCCTCAAAGTTTTGTAGAAGAGTATGAAAACCACACTGGATTTTTACCCCGTTTAACAGAAGCTGAAAAGCTTTTGAAACAATTTGTAGAGAATAATGAAACAGAAAAAGTTCTTAAACTTTTAGATATGGGAGCAAGTCCTTTTGCAGCAAGTATCTTTATTCCTATAAAAAATAAAAACTATACGATATTAGAAGCTATGCTAAAAAAACAGCCTTTATGGGCAAAATATTCTCAGGCCTTGCATTATGCTTGTGCTGTTGAAGATGATAATAGAGAAATGATAGATTATTTGATCTCAAAAGGAGCAAAACTTGAATTAAATGGACAGTTATCTAGATGGGATGATTATACAGTTGCTTATGTTGCGGCATATAGTTGGAATTCTGGAGGATATAAATTCACCCCAGCTGATGTGGCTCTTAACTATGGTATGCTTAAAAATATGGAATACTTGTATGAAAAATATAAAGTAAAACCTACAAAATATGGTTTTTCAGACCTATTTGTTTGGGCTATACGAAATAGAAAAGATGGTGTGATTAATAATCTTCTTTCTCAGATACCTGATTTTTATCCTGCTCGTTACATAAATCAAGGAAGTTGGGATTGGGATTCTCCCGTATATCATTATGCTCTTACAGAAGCCATTAAAATAAAAAATAAGGAATTGGTGAAAAAATTACTTGAGTTAGGGGCTAACCCTAACAATAACTCACAAAGCACTATAAAGGGAATAGGAGGATTAGATTATTTTTCAAACCCTCTCTATGAAGCTGTTCGAATATCAGGATGGAAAGACATTGTAAATCTTTTGTTAGAGAAAGGAGCTATTCCTTATGAGAGTATTTTAGAGAAAGCTTTAGGAGAATATAAAGAAGACTTTGTATTAAGAGGATTGTTAAAATAATAAGATATAATAAATAATAAATTGCGTCTCCACTAGCATTGGTTAAGCAAATTAATAACTATGATGCTTGTAGAGACGCTTTTTTTATGTGATAGTTATTAAGAAATACATCTTTTTTAATAGTAATAATTTACTATCTTTGTCAAAAAATAACTATGTGCCCTGAAATTCTTCAACAAATTATAACTACCCCTATGCCTTATGGTAAATATAAAGGTGTGATGATTTCTGATTTGCCTGTTTATTATTTAGATTGGTTCAGTGCGCAAGGGTTTCCAAAGGGAAAATTAGGGATGCTTCTAGCTACTGTTTTTGAAATAAAAACTAATGGACTTCAAGAAATTATTGATAATCTCAAGCAAATGTTCAAAGATTCATCTCCCTTATAGGAATTATAATCTGCAAAAAATTATTTCTTACTATATTCTTTATTCGTTGTCACTAAATAAGTGATTCCAAACGCTGCAAAAGCAGGTAGCAGCCATTCTATATGATATTGCGCTAAAGGAAGATTCATTTGCACCGTTTTGAGGGTATCGCTTCCTACAAGGGTGCCAATAACAAAGATGGCTGAAAAAAGGGCAGTGAAACTCACTCCTATGATATAAGGCGCTTTGGCCTTTACCCGCTTGCCGAATATGAGCATAAAGAGGGTGAGGGCAATGGTAATAGGATACACGAAGTCCAAGATATAACCCGCATAGTGGATAATCTCATCTACGCTTTGGATGGAGAGCACAAAGGACACAATACAGCACACCCATACCCCCCAGCGGTAAGGAATACGCCCCTGAGTGAGCGTTTCGAAAATCGCCCCCATGGCCGAGACGATAGCCACCGCTGTAGTCAGGCAAGCAAAAGCCACCGCTACCGAAATAATGACTGCTCCATAGCTGCCTAAACCATTGTGAGCAATATGCTTGAGGATATCTATATACTTGACATTCTCTCCTGCTACCATATCGGAAGTAGCTCCTAAATACAGCAATCCTCCATAAATAAAGACCAAACACCCTGCGGCAATGATACCCGAAAGGATGGTAATTTCTCGTTTTTGTCGTTCTGAACTATAACCTTTCTGAATGATGGCAGAGATAATTAGCCCTGAGAAAATCACCCCAGAAAGCACGTCCAAGGTAAGGTAACCAGTAGAAAAACCAAAGGTAAAAGCCTCTTTGAAGCCTACACCATTATCGGTGAGGCCTTTGGGTGCATTCATCGTACCTTCTACGATTAGGACAATCAGAGAAAGGAATAGGATTGGGGTAAGCCAACGCCCTATGATATCCACCAACTTGGAACGAGATAAGGCTAAAAATAGGGTAATGGCAAAGAAAATGGCTCCAAAGGCAATCTTGCCGACTACGGGAAAGAAAGGCTCTATGGCGACCTCATAAGTAGTGGAGCCTGAGCGTGGTACGCAGACAATAGGGCCAAAGACCACGATGATCAATACCACCAGACTATTGACAAAGGGCGCAGGGAATCGTTTCCCTAAATCACTGAAAGTGCTACCTACTGAGCTGACCATCAGCACAGCTAAGAAAGGGATAAAGATACCAGAGAGAAAAAAGCCCGCAAAGGCTGCGCCACTGGCTGCCCCCATCTTTAGTCCTATATAGGGGGGAATCACTAAGTTACCAGCGCCGAAAAACATCGCGAAAAGGGCAAACCCTGTAGTGGTGAGGGTCAGAAATTTCTTTTTATTCATAAAATACGTAGTACATATAAAAACGGCCGTAAAATTACAAAAAAAACATGAATAAATAGTGTTTACTGAAAAAAAAATTGTATATTTGTCGGTCTATTATTTTTTTCTACCTAATCTTATGGGATGTATCCTGCCCGATGTGGAGACTAAGAAGAAGACTTTAATAGTGACAAATGACCAGTGACTAATACTATTAACGATTGACAATTAATATTTTACAGTTATGAGAAAACTCTTTTTTATGATTACTTTATTGGCCTCTATAGGCGGATATGCACAGAAGTTCCTATCGGATGACGAGATAGACGAACAGGTATTCGGTACGGAGAATTTGTTCAAATTGGAAAAGACGGGGGAGCCTCTCGATGGGCATTACAAGGTAGCCCTTGGTGGGGGTGCTTACTATGAGGTGACCTTCGAGAAAGGTCGTATGGATGGTGCACTCAAGTCCTATAGCAGTGCAGGAGAATTGCTCTTGGAGCAGAATTTCAAAAAAGGGGTACTCAATGGAAAAACAGTTAAGTACAACGACGAAGGAAAAGAAAGAGAACTGCGCAACTATAAGGATGGGAAATTGGATGGCATTTGCAAGGAGTATGGTAGTGATGGGAAGCTCCGTAAGGAACTCTCTTATAAAGCGGGCAAACCTGATGGGGAGTGGAAAATCTATGATAGCGATGGGAAAGTACAACGGATAGAGACTTATAAAGAAGGAAAGCTTCATGGCAAGCAATGGCAGAAAATGGTTAGCAATCGGGGTGACTATACCTCCACTCAGTATTATGACAATGATAAGCCTACAGGAAAGTGGCAAGATGTATGGGAAAATGGACTTCTTCGAGAAGAAAAAGAATATAAAGATAAGGGTACTTATACCGAACGTGAGTTCTATAAGAACGGAAAGTTAGAAAAAGAGGTTTCCTACAAGGACTTCAAGCTCCATGGGGATAGAAAATTCTATACGGATGCGGGCATATTGGTACGTCAAGAAACATTCAACGAGGACAAACTTCTTAGTAAAAAGAAATTCTTTTCTAACAATGGTAAATTAGAAGAGGAAATCAACTATAAGAACGATGAAAAGGATGGAAAATATATAAAGAATAATGATAATGGTACCCCCAAGGAAGAAGGTATGTATAAAAATAACTTCAAAGAAGGGATCTGGAAGGAATATGATGGCAAAGGAATATTATACAGACAATACACTTATGTTGCAGGCAATTTACAAGGTGCTTACAAAGAATATTACCCCAGTGGAAAGCTACGTGTGGAGGGTAGTTTCAAAGATGATGAGAAAGATGGTACTTGGAAATATAACGATGCTTCCGGTAAGCTCTCTTCCGAAACCCTTTTTGAGAAGGGAAACCGCATCAAAACAATAGACTATGAATAGTGACCAATGACTAATCACTAACAACTAACCACTAATTACTAATAATAATTTGTTAAAAATATTTACTATCGCAAAATAAATTGTAATTTTGCACCGAATTACACTATGGGGTCGACTGGTTTTGACAGCAAGCCTAAGCATAATGTAAGCACGCCGAGCTATGAAGCTAATGCTCGTTAATCTCTGTTTCAACACTTTAAATGGCGAGAATAACTACGCTCTTGCTGCCTAATCCGAATTATAGTAAGATTGCTGGCTAAGTCCCTACCAGGTAGGGAGGCGAGATATCTCTGAAAGCCCTTGTTGATGGCTCGTCGCTAAAGAGATACCATTAAAATCAACATGGAACCCTCTGGTGGCTTCTTCCTTTGGGTTCAGCTAAGATAGAAGCTAAGGGTGGTATAGGGCGTTCCCGCTCAGTGCAACCTCAAAAATCAAACGGGAACTAAGCGTGTAGAAAGCCTTGTGGTTACTTGTTTGGACGAGAGTTCGAATCTCTCCGACTCCACCACCATAAGCCGGTTCTTTGCGAACTGGCTTTTCTCTTTTGTTTTTTTTTCTTATTTTTGCCCCCGCAAAATACGCTTTGATCTCCAATGGAAAAAGTAATTGACGAAACACGACAAGGCGCCCCTCTCTCCTTAGAAGGGGATGCTAAGAATACCCGCAAGCTCTATATAGAAAGCTATGGCTGCCAGATGAATTTCTCCGATAGCGAAATTGTAGCCTCTATCCTACACAAGGTGGGCTTCAATACTACTGAGGAACTCAATGAAGCTGACTTGGTACTGATCAATACCTGTTCAGTACGCGAAAAGGCCGAGCAGACCATCCGTAAGCGTCTCGAACAGTTCAATGCCGTTAAGCGACACAAGCCAGCTATGAAAGTGGGTGTGCTGGGCTGTATGGCCGAGCGACTTAAGCATAAGTTCTTGGAGGAGGAGCATATCGTGGATTTGGTTGTTGGCCCTGATGCTTACAAGGACTTGCCTAACCTCTTGGAGGAAGTGGATAACGGGCGAGATGCGGTCAATGTATTGCTTTCCCGCGATGAAACCTATGCCGATATTTCTCCTATTCGTCTCAATAGCAATGGGGTAACGGCCTTTGTCTCCATCACTCGGGGTTGTGATAATATGTGTACCTTCTGTATTGTTCCCTTCACCCGTGGTAGGGAGCGCAGCCGTGACCCACACTCTATCATTCATGAAGTAGAAGACTTGTGGCAACGAGGCTTTAAGGAAGTAACCCTTTTGGGACAGAACGTGGATAGCTACCTATGGTATGGAGGAGGCTTAAAGAAAGATTTTGAGAAAGCGACAGATATACAGAAGGTTACTGCGGTCAATTTTGCGAAGCTCTTGGATATGGTAGCCACTCAATTTCCTAAGATGCGCATTCGCTTCTCTACCTCCAATCCTCAGGATATGACCATGGATGTGATTGATACCATGGCCAAGCATCATAATATCTGCAAGTATATACACCTACCCGTACAGAGTGGAAGCAATCGCATCCTCAAGGCGATGAACCGCTTACATACTCGTGAGCAGTACTTTGCTCTTATCGATGGGATCCGAGAACGTATTCCTGAATGTGCCATCTCCCAGGATATGATTACGGGTTTCCCTTCCGAGACGGAACAAGACCATCAGGATACCCTATCGCTCATGGAGTATGTCAAGTATGACTTCGGCTTTATGTTCGCCTACTCCGAACGCCCTGGCACCTTGGCAGCGCGTAAGATCGCCGATGATGTTCCCGAAGAGGTCAAAAAACGCCGACTTACCGAGATTATTGACCTTCAACAGAAGCATAGTCTCCTGCGTACCCAAGCCCAAGTAGGAAAAACGGTCGAGGTACTTATTGAAGGAAATTCTAAGAAATCCGACCAAGAATGGATGGGGCGCAATACGCAGAACACAGTGGTGGTATTCCCCAAAGAACACTATAAGGTAGGCGACTTTGTCAATGTGAAAATAACCAACTGTACCTCCACTACCCTTATAGGCGAAGCGGTAGGGTATAGTGATATGAACTAAATACCTCGCAAATTATGGCTACAAAACTAACACACCCCTATTTTGGGGTATTGGATACCTCTACTTTGGAATGCAAAGAAGATGAATACCTCCCACTTTGGGAACAGGAACTCCCTTATAAGGGTAATATCGTCTTAGTCGATTTTTGGTTTGAAAAAGATCAGCCTATTTCCAAGAGTCGGTTGGACGCTTTTGAGGCCTTCCTCAAGAATCTATCTCAAAAGGAAGCCCAGGCGCGAGAGGCTATTAGGCAATACCTGAAGGAGAACCCCGACGAGTTTGATTATTTTAAGGGAAAGAATGACGAAGTGCCCGATGATATCGACACTTTTGTAGATGAACTCGAGATGGATATGCTTGACCTATGGTACCCTCAAGACCCAGGAGAGCCTGATGTGAATCTGTACTTTTCTCCCTTGAACCAAAACGATGAACTTTGGGACGATGATGACCTTGAGGAGGATGATATTTTCGACGAAGAAGGCCTTTCAGTATCCTTCACCCTTTCAGGAAAAATTCTTTCTGTAGAATGGGAGTAATATTTTTTTCGTATGTAAAGTTTTTTTTATATCTTTGCCCTAAATAAAAACAACTATATCATGGATAGAAATATAGGAAAGACAGATAAGCAAATACGCTTATTGTTTGTGCTTGTTGTGGCCATCTTAGGAGAGCTCAAGCTCATTACCAATGATACAATAGCCTCTGTATTGGCTGTTTTATCAATTGCTTTTATTGTTACAATATTGCTGAATTTCTCCCCTATTTACAGGGTTTTTGGCTTTAGTACCTACAAAAAGCCGGACACCAAGGAATCAACGAACTAATTTATCGGCATACAATTGTATTAAACAAATTGATTATCAATAGGTTGTATACTTTGAGTAATTAGGTCTATAAAAAACTTAAAATTATCTTTTATTATTTGGAAATTATTTCCTATCTTTGCACTTGATTTAGTACATAATTTTACCAAGAAGACAAGTATTCGAAGAAAAATAATAAATACAAAGTTGGCCTATGAGGTAGCAATAAATGAGATATTTAACAAGTTAAAAAAGATAAAAGGAACATCGTTAACTTGTTAAAATATTATTTTTTGTCAATTTTATTTGTCTAATATAAAAAGAAATTGTACTTTAGCCCCGAATTTTCAAGATTATAAATATTAAATTAAATTTCAAACGTATGAAAAGAATTAAAATTTCATTAGCGTCTTTAGCATTGATAGCTACAGTAGGTTCTGTGCAAGCGCAAGATGAAAACAACAAGTGGGCCATCGGTTTCGGTGTGAACGCTGTTGACGTGCGTACACCTCATGACTTTGGACCTTTCCTTAAGGACTGGGGCGGCCCTAAAGACCTTAACATTCTTCCTGCAGTGACTAAGCTTTCTGTAGCTCGCTACTTAGGAGCTGGCTTCTCATTAGAATTGGATGGAAGCATTAACAAAATCAAAAAAGGCTTCAATGCTGTAGAAGAAGATGAGTCTTTCTGGGGAGCTAACCTACAAGCTAAGTATGCTCTTAGAAGATTATTCACTACTGAATCTGGCTGGTTCGATCCATACCTTAAGTTAGGTGGAGGGTACACTGGTTACAAAGGTACTTTCTCTGACAAAGACGGAGGAGCGAAACTACTTGCTGGTGGTGGTGTCAACTTCTGGTTCACTGAACACCTTGGTCTTAACCTACAAACTGGTTACCACCACGGATTCCAAAAAGATGGTACTGACTACTTCCAACATTCTGCTGGTATCGTAATCAAATTCGGTGCTAAAGATACTGACAAAGATGGTATCGTAGATAAGCTCGATGAATGTCCTGAAGTAGCTGGTCTTAAAGAATTCAACGGATGTCCTGACACTGATGGTGATGGTATTCCTGACAAAGACGATGCTTGCCCAGATGTAGCTGGTCTTAAAGAATTCGACGGATGTCCTGACACTGATGGTGACGGTATTGCTGACAAAGACGATGAATGTCCTGAAGTAGCTGGTCTTAAAGAATTCAACGGATGTCCTGATACTGATGGTGACGGTGTGCCTGATAAAGACGACAAATGTCCAGATGTAGCCGGACCTGCAGAAAATGGCGGATGTCCTTGGCCTGATACCGATGGTGATGGTGTACTTGACAAAGATGACCTTTGTCCTAACGAAGCCGGACCTGCTGATAACAAAGGTTGTCCAGAACCTAATGATGATGATCAAAAACGCTTGAACCAATATGCTAAGACTATCTTGTTCGACACAGGTAAAGCTTCTATCAAATTCGAATCTGCTGAAGTACTTGGGCAAATCCTTACCGTACTTAAGAAATATCCTAACAGCCGTTTCAGTATCGAAGGTCACACTGACAGTGTAGGTAAGAGAGCTAAGAATATCGAACTTTCTCAAAACAGAGCTGATGCTGTGAAGGTATACCTCATCCAAGGAGGTATCGATCAAAGCCGTCTCGAATCTAAAGGTTATGGTCCTGATCGTCCTATCGCTTCTAACAAGAATAAGAAAGGTAGAGAACTTAACCGTCGTGTAGAAATCAACCTTATAAAATAGTTTGATACTTCTCAATACCAAAAAAGGCTATCCCATAGGGGTAGCCTTTTTCTATAGCCCTATACTACATTATAGCTTTCTTAGTGCCTTATAGGGAAAATTCTTGTAAAAATATTTCGCTTTGTGAGAAAAAAAACCTAACTTTGCCTTACTTAATTATCTCTTTCATTTATGAAAAAATATTTTGTAACATTCAGTGCCTTGCTATTGGGCTCTTCCATAGCAATGGCTCAAAAAATTAACTTTGAAGAATACGACTTGCCCAATGGGCTACATGTAATCTTGCATCAGGATAATTCTGCTCCGGTGGTAACCACTACCGTAATGTACCATGTAGGTGCCAAGGATGACCTACCTGGCAAATCTGGATTTGCTCACTTCTTCGAACACCTACTTTTCGAGGGAACCAAGAATATCCCAAGAAGTCGCTGGTTCGATATCGTTTCCTCCCACGGTGGGGATAACAATGCCTTTACCGATGTGGATAAGACTTATTACTACGAGACCCTCCCTTCCAATAGCTTGCAGCTTGCCCTTTGGATGGAAGCCGAGCGTATGCTACATCCTGTAATCAATCAAGTAGGGGTAGATACCCAAAAAGAAGTGGTGAAAGAGGAAAAACGTGAAGGTACTGATAATGTACCTTATGGAAAGATTATCTATATGCCGGTGGTACAACAGCATCTCTTCGACAAACATCCTTACAAGCACCCAACTATTGGGAGTATGGATGACCTTAATACCGCTAAGCTCGATGATTTTATCCGCTATAACAAACGCTATTACAATCCTAATAATGCCGTATTGGTCGTAGCAGGAGACTTTCAAAAAGACCAAGCTAAAAGCTGGATAGAAACCTACTTCGGGCCTATTCAAAATAACGTCTCCAAGCCCGTGCGCAACTACCCTATGGATGAGCCTATCACCCAGACCAAAAAGGTAACAGACTATGATGCCAATATCACCGCTCCTGCCAAAGTATTGGCTTGGCGTACTCCTAAAATGACCGAACAGGATGCCCGTGTGATGGACTTCATCCAAGCCCTCTTGGTCAATGGAGAAAGCTCTCGACTCTACAAAAAAATGGTGGAAGAGAAAAAAGAGGTACTACAATTTATCTCCTATACTTGCAACTATGAGGATAGTGGTATCCTTATGATCGCTGCTGTAGCGCAGGATGCCCCCTTAGAACAACTCACCAAAGACATGGATGAGGAAATCGCTCGCCTTCAAAGAGAGCTCATCTCTGAGAAGGAATATGAAAAACTCCTCAACCTCTTCGAAACAGGATTCGTAGCATCAAACTCTAATGTACAAGGAATCGCTTACTCCTTGGCGGAGAAATATACCTTTTTCAAGGATACTGGCCTTATCAACCGAGAATTAGAACTATATCATAAGATAACCCGCGAGGATATTCTTCGTGTAGCTCAAAAGTACCTCAATGTGAACCAACGCCTTGAGATTGATTATCTCCCTGAAAAAAAGTCCAACTAAAAAAACGCCTTCATGAAAAAAATAATATTATCAAGCCTTCTTATGCTTGTTCCTTTCTTGTCACCTGCACAGATTGATCGTGATAAGATGCCCGAACCTACCCAGTTACCTACCTTTGTCTTAAGGGAACCTTACACGAAAAAGCTCCCCAATGGGATGACCCTTATGGTGGTAGAAAACCATAAGCTACCCGATGTCTCTGTGAGTCTTTCCTTGGATAGGCCTCCTATCGATGAGACTCATAAGCCTGGAATGTACTACCTCACCTCTGAGCTAATGGGGGGTGGTTCTACAACAGTCTCCAAAGAAGCTTTCATAGAAGAGACAGACCGCATGGGTGCCAGCGTATACCTAACTGTAGATGGAGGGGGAACCTACTCCCTTACCCGCTATTTCCCTCGAGTGTTAGAGCTTTTTGCCGATGCAGCCCTACATCCTAACTTTACTCAAGCTGAATTGGACAAGGCTCGTGACATGGCTATCGCCTCCCTCAAGGCAGATGAAAATAGTGCACAAAGTATCATATATCGCCTCAATAGAGCGCTTACTTATGGTAAGGAACACCCCTATGGTAGTTTCTATACTGAAGAATCGCTCAAGAGCATTACCTTAACGGATATTACCAACTTCTATAAGTCTTATTTTTCTCCTTCCAATGCCTATATGGTGGTGGTAGGGGATGTAAATGCCGATGAAGTAGAGAAAATGGTGATGAAAAACTTCCATGCTTGGCTCCCTGCGACTCCCTTACAGGTAAGTACTCCTATGCCCCGTGACGCACAATATACTCAGGTGAACCTCGTGGATGTTCCTAATGCTGTACAGACAGAGATCAGTGCCTTTAACCTATACCAACTAAAGATGGGAGATAAGGACTATTTTGCAGTGAAAGTTTTGAACCAAATCCTTGGAGGGGACTATGGTAGCTATATCAATATCAACTTGCGCGAACAGCATGGCTATACCTATGGTGCACGCTCCTATATGGGAACTGACCGCTTCACTGCTGCCAATTTCTTTGTCTCTGTAAGAGTACGTAACGAGGTAGCTGCCAAATCGGTAGTGGAAATCCTTAAGGAAATCAAGCGCATCCAGACGGAAGATGTAAGTGAACAAAAGCTCCAGGAGGTCAAGGGACAACTCATCGGTAGTTTTGTGATGTCTACCCAGTATCCCTCTACAATTGCTGATATTGCTGTCACCCGTGAAATTCAGAAACTTCCTGAGGACTTCTATTCCAATTATTTTAAAAATATAGAAGCTGTTACAGCTGCCGATGTCAAACGTGTCGCCAACAAGTATATCAAATACAACAATCTACGCTTTATCATCGTAGGAAAATCAAGTGAGTTTATCAAGGAATTGGAACAGCTTAAGCATAATGGCAAGCCGCTTCCTGTATTCTACTATGATAAATATGCGAATAAAATCAAATAGTAGTGACAAATAACTAATGACCAGTGACAAGTGACTAATCCGCTTTGTGATATTTGTCACTTGTCACTACTTTGGTATATTTTTTGCTGTATCTTTTTCAAATCAAATCATATTCCAATGAAATCATTTTTTACCTTTGCCTTAATGGCCTTATTGTTAAGCTCTTGTGCAGGTGTACAAGTAAGTACAGACTTTGATAGCAAAGCACATTTTGCAGATTATAAGACCTATGCCTTTCTCAAAGAAGGGATTGATAAGGCTGAAATTTCTGACTTGGACAAGAAGCGTATTCTTAGAAGCATCGAAAAGCAGATGACTCAAAAAGGCTATACCCTATCCGAGACCCCTGATATCTTTATTAACTTTTTCACTCGTGAGCGCGAACGCCAAGATATCTACCAAAGTGTAGGAGTGGGCTGGGGTTGGGGACCTGTATGGGGTAGTACGGTTCAGGTAGCTCCTTCCCTTACCGAGGGCATCCTCTTTATAGATATTATTGATGGTAAGCAAAAAGACCTTATTTGGCAAGGGAAGGGAGCTGGTCTCCTTTCTCAAAGAGCGAACAAGGATGAGCAGATTGATAAATTCGTTAGTGAGATACTCAAGCAATATCCTCCTAAGGTCAATGACTGATAATGCAGAAGGAGTGACAAAACTGCTTGTTAGTAGGCGTTTTTAAGTGTTAAAATTTGTGGTTGTTGGCAATTAAGTAGGGTGCAGTCTCTCTTTGTTGACAGCCTAATCCCTTGTATTTAAAGGGAAAAGCAACTTAAAAAAGAAGTTATCAACAAATGAAAAAAAAATAAAAAAACGCTTCTTGTATCAAAAAAAAGTAGTAACTTGCGCCAAAATTGAACAATTAGAAAATTTTATTTAGAAATGAATATGCGAAGTTTAAAAAGACCTATGTTAGCCTCTCTTTTAGCGGCAACTTTTCTTGTAGGCTGTGGAGGCAAAAGTGGGGGAAGTTCTGGAGATAAGAATACCTCAGGGGCTACCGGCTGGAAAATCAATGCTAAAGAAGGTGGCTTTCAATACAACACAAATTTTAAAGAACAGATAACGGCTCCTGGATTGGTATTCGTAGAAGGAGGTACCTTTACGATGGGAAAGGTACAGGACGACGTGATGCACGACTGGAACAATACGCCCAGCCAACAGCACGTGCAGTCCTTCTATATGGATGAGACAGAGGTAACCAACAAAATGTACATGGAGTACCTCGACTGGCTTAAGCAAGTATTCCCTCCTGAAGATAAAGACGGACACTATAAGAACATCTACTTAGGAGCGCTTCCTGATACCTTGGTATGGAGAAGCCCATTGAGTGCTAACGAAACTATGGTGAACGAGTACCTCCGTCACCCTGCCTATGCAAGCTATCCAGTGGTAGGGGTGAATTGGGTTCAAGCGGTACAATTCAGCTCTTGGCGCACCAACCGTGTGAATGAATCTTTGCTTGAAAAGGATGGATTTATCCAACAAGGTTCTCGCTACCAAGTAGATGCTGAAAGTACCTTCAGTACTGATACTTACCTTAATACTCCTGAAAATTCTTATGGTAGAAAGGTGACTGAGTTCGCTGGAAAGAAAGCTACCAACAAAGAAGGGAACCCTACCTATGCCAAACATACCGATGGAATCTTACTTCCTGAATATCGCCTTCCTACTGAAGTAGAATGGGAATATGCAGCCAAATCGCTTAGCGGTATCCGTGAATACAACAGCGTACGCGGACGTAAGAAATACCCTTGGGCAGGTCGCTACACTCGTAACGGACGCCGTGCTATTATGGGTAACCAAATGGCCAACTTCAAGCAAGGCCAAGGGGACTATGGTGGATTGGCCGGTTGGAGTGAAGATAGTGGGGATATTACTACTGCGGTAAAGACTTTCGAACCTAATGACTTTGGTCTCTATGATATGGCAGGTAACGTAGCCGAATGGGTAGCCGACGTATATCGTCCTATTGTAGATGATGAACTTAGTGACTTCAACTACTACCGTGGTAACGTATATACCAAGAATAAAATCGGAGAAGATGGTAAGTTTGTTATCGTAGATGCACAATCTATTACCTATGATACCCTTAGCAACGGTCGTATCATCGCAAGAAACCTTCCTGGACAATTGGCTAAAATAGCTGTAGATGAAAACGAAACCTACCTCCGCTACAACTTTACCACTGCTGATAACCGTAACTTCCGCGATGGAGACCGCGTATCAAGTAAGGAATATGTAAAACTAACTCGTGAGAAAACTGAAGTGAGCCTCGACTCCCTCAATGCAAGCCAAAGAGCCAACGTATCTCGTTCTATGTATAACTCTCCAAACCAAAAGATTATTGCTGATGGACAAGGAGGTATCGTGAAGGTATATGACCGCTCTAACGATCGTACCACTCTTGTGGATGACGAATCTCGCGTATTCAAAGGAGGTTCTTGGAGAGATCGCGCTTACTACATTGACCCAGCACAACGCCGCTTCCTCCCTCAGTATAGTGCTACCGACTATATCGGTTTCCGATGCGCTATGAGCCGTGTAGGTGCTAAGTCAAAAACGGGTAAAACTTCTAGAGGATAAATAAAATTTTCAATTCTATATAAAAAGCTGTCTGTAAAGGCAGCTTTTTTAATGGTTAATGAGGACTAATGAGCATTAGTCTCAATGGTAATACTTGAATCTCAAAATTCAAAACTCAAAACTTTTCCCTTTTCATTTTTTATTTTTGCCTTAAAAGTCGTATCTTTGTCATTTCGAAATATATCAACAAAATACTATAACAATGAACACTCAAGTAACTTCCGATACTTCCCAGAAGTTTCAAAATTACATGGTAGAAACCGCTAAAAAGCTACAAAAGCGTATTGTACTACCTGAAGGAGAAGACAAGCGCATTCTTTCGGCAGCAGCGAAGCTCGCCGAAGATGGATTGGCTTACCTTACCATCCTTGGTGAGCCCAACCAAGTGCTTGCGCGTGTGGACGAATTAGGGATTAACTGGAGTCCAGAACGTATCCAAATTATCTCTCCTAAGAAAAGCCCTAACTATGAGGCTTATTGGAAAAAACTCTACGAAATTCGTAAGGAAAAAGGGATGACTGAGGCACAAGCCCAGGAACTGATGCTGGATGTCTCTTACTTCGGTACCATGATGGTCTTCATGGGAGATGCCGATGGGATGGTATCCGGAGCGGTGAACTCCACTGCACACACCATTCGTCCTTCTTTACAGTTTGTCAAAACTAAGAAAGGAGTAAAGACAGTCTCTTCTGTATTCTTTATGATCTTGCCTGATCGCGTATTGGTCTATGGCGACTGTGCCGTAGTGCCTAAGCCTACTGCAGAGCAATTGGCCGAGATAGCGATTACTTCCGCCGATTCAGCCAAGGCCTTTGGTATTGAGCCTAAGGTAGCGCTCTTGTCCTACTCTTCAGGGACTTCCGGTAGTGGAGAAGAGGTTGATAAAGTACGTGAAGCCACCGAGCTAGTAAAGGCACAACGCCCTGACTTACTCGTAGAAGGCCCTATCCAGTACGATGCTGCCGTAGATGCTACTGTTGCTAAGCAGAAAATGCCAGATTCACCGGTAGCTGGCCAGGCTAATGTACTCATCTTCCCTGATCTTAATGCAGGAAATATCACTTATAAGGCCGTACAGCGAGAAACGCACTCTATTGCTATCGGCCCTATGCTACAAGGCCTACGCAAGCCTGTAAACGACCTTAGCCGTGGGGCTACGGTACCTGATATTTACAATACCGTACTGATTACGGCTATCCAAGCAGGAATGCAAGAATAATTATTTGTTTTTATGTTATTATAAAGAGAGAGGCTGCCCCATGGGCAGCCTCTCTCGGTATAAAATTAAATATGAAAAATATTAATTAACGTGAGTTCGACGTAAGCAAAATTATATTTTTTCTCCCACGGATTCCACAGATTTTCACGGAGAGAATAATATAACAACTAAACGTAACTCTGTAGTTTTCACGGATAAATAAGGCCAAAGGTCTTATAGAAATCTGTGTAAATCGCAACAGCACAATTACACAAACATAGAAAATCTGTGAAATCCGCGAAAATCAGTGGGAGCTTTTGTTATATCGAACTCACGTTAATTATCACCAGGAAAATCTAAAGGCTTTACTTTATTTTTATATGGACCAGCAACTACATTCTTATAATCATCTACTTTCTCAGAAAAAACATAGATGTTTTGTATGGGGGTTTGTGTGAAAACACTATTATTTATGGGAAAAGCTGTTTTATTACGTATAATGACACTATGTAAGCTAGCACAGTTACCAAAGGCTGCATTTCCCAAACTATTTACACGTTCAGGCAAAATCACCGTATATAATTTCATACAATTCGAAAATGCACCAACACCTATAGAGGTAACTGCTTCAGGGATTTCAATAGTTTGTAGGCGCACACAACCATCAAAAGTACCGTTTTCTATTCGGGTAATTCCTTCAGGAAGGTCTACAGTTCTTAGTCGAGCGCAATGTCTGAAAGCAGAGTTTCCTATTTCGGTTACTCTATCCCCTACGATAATAGTAGTAAGTTGATATGGTTCCCCATTATCTTCTTTTTGGAAAGCATTATTGGCTATTTTAGTAACATTTTTCAGCTTGGGATCTGCATTCATATCAATTACCCTAGTTTGTTTATTAAGCCATTTCATTAAAGTACTTCCATCTTCACTAAGCTGATAATCAGCTGTTGCAATAGTATTCCCTGGCACCAAGGAAATTCCTGTAGTAGGCCATCCGGTTTCGGTTTTAGGGCCATAGAAGATCTTAGCGGCTTTGTCTATAAAATAGTCACCTTTTACCCCATCTGTAGCTTGAGGTGCACGATCTTCGGCTAAGATTTTGGAACCATCAGCACCATTTTGCCCAGGGGTTCCTTGCTCTCCCTGAGCTTTGGTAGTTGTCTTAACACCATCGATTGCCCAATAACCATC
>NZ_KE992129.1:64000-72048 GCF_000466425.1 Capnocytophaga sp. oral taxon 863 str. F0517 | reverse complement strand
GTAATCTTCGGTCAGAATGGTTCACGTCAGAATGACTCCACGCTAAATCCGATTTTCAATTTGAGTGGAGGAAAGCAGGATGCTTCAGGCCCCTTGAAATACACCATCAAGGTAACGGATGGCAATAATATCACCACGACGGTGACACCGACCAATGGTATTTACCGCTATTCATTTGCGGCGGGCACTTATAAGATCAGCATATCAGATGAGAATGAATGTAATAAGGATGTGGTGTATACCTTTGTGATGAAGGCGCGTAATAAGCTCCAGAAGATAGATTTGAGCTATGTAGGCAATGGAGCTACTTGTGCGAGCAATTCATCCACTGGTATAGGCAAGATAGTGATCACCCCGACTTGGGTAACCACTAGCAATGGCCAGCCGCTGCAATACGCTTGGAAGAAGAAATCGGATACCACATGGACTAACCTTCCGTCCAATGAGGTACCAGCCGCTACGGTAGCCTCTTGGGACAAGGGAGTAGAATATGTTATAAGAGCCAGAGATAGCTATATCTGTGGTCAGGAGAAGACAGTAGTGATCCATCCAGAGATCAGGACACTCACCTCGGGAGACTATGAAGTAGTACAGCCGCAGAACTGTGGATCGACTCCAACGACAACCGGTAAGATTACGGTTAATAATGTAAGTGGAGGCGCAAGTAGTTCTTATGAATATGCGATAGTAGCGGCAGGAGGCACCCCAGGTACTTACCAAACATCCAATGTATTTACGGGCTTAGCCGCAGGTAAGTATGATATTTATATCAAGGATGCGACCCCAGGCTTGGAGCCAGAACCTTGTGGCAAGAAGGTAGCCAGCAATATCGCCATCCATAATTCCATAGCCAGTAGCATAACCGGTTCTTCAGCGATAAGTACAGCCAAGAGTGCCTACTGTGAAGATAATGGCGGAACCTTGGTGTTCAATACGATTACAGGTAAGGGGCCGTTTAAGATCACCTTAGTACATGGCGGTTCCAGCACCACCACTGTACATACGATAGCCCGTACCCCAGCCATCCAGCCAGGAGATACGAGTGTGCCAGCCATGACAGTGAACAACTATGAGATTACAGGGCTTGCTTCAGGTACCTATACCATTACGGTGACAGACGAAGGCAATGGAGGCTGTAATATCACCCCTGGCGGTACCTCCACCGAGACCATCGCACCGATGACATGGGGAGCAACAGTTTCGAAGACTTTTGCCAATTATACATGTGGAGCGCAGGACCGAAGCTTTGCGGTGAAGTTCACTCACGATGCCTCTCCAGCGGCGGACTATAAGTTGGTATATAGAATCATCAAGAAAGATGGAGTGGCTTATTCAAAACCATGGATTACAGAGACAGCTGCTCCTGCATCACCGATGGCGGCTAACAGTGCGGTCTTTAGTGGAGAAGGTATCAACCATACCTATGTGGTAGAAGCGGCTTTGGTAAAGGCCACTGAGACCAACTATAGTGGTGCGAACCTCTTGTGTAAAACCACCACGGAGGTAAGATTGCAGCCATCAAGCAATGACTTGACCACAGCCAATGCTACGGCGCTCGCTTGTGCGGGTGACTATACGGTGGATGCGAAGTTAGGCACGGCAGGTACCTACTATGATGTACAGTTCTTGGTCAATAAGACCGCTAATGGAGGTGTTACCACAGCTACGGCTACCCAGTCCGCAGAGATCGGTACTTATGCAGGCGGTACCCCAGTGACCTTTACCTTGAAGCGAGGCAGAAACAATGAGATCTTTGTAAATTACAAGACCAGTCCATCAGGCCCTGTATGTACCCTTTCGGTAAGTCCACAGGAGCCAACTACGCCACCGACCTTAGAGGCCTCAGCACAGGGAGACAATGTGATAAACCTCTGTTCCTCAGCACCAGGAAGTCCGGTAGAGCTTAAGATCAATGTGACTACGGGTACCCCAACAAGCTTTGTCTTGTATAAGAAAGGATCCGATGGTACCCTTACCAGCTTAGGAACCACAACGAGTTGGACAACGGCACCCTCTGTGGCACCAGCCCCAACAGGAACGGTATATAGCTTTAGTATAACCCCACTTCCTCCATCCCTTACAACAACTACCACTTTGGTAGTGGGAATGCTTAGTGGTACTTGTGAATCACAGACCAATGAGGTAGTGGTAAGCCCACCAGCGAGCCCTATGGTAGCAGGTACGATAAATGTAGACGATAGTTCTAAGGCGATTAACTGTACCGATGGTAAGGGACAATTAGTCATCAGTGGTATGGCCACTGGCGGAGTAGGCCCTTATACCTTCAGTTTCGATAAGAATGTCAATACATTCCTAAGAAGAACGATCCAGGTAAGGAATGTGACCAGCCCGAATGCGCCTATTACCTTTGACTTCAAGGCGAGTGACTTCTCGGTATCTCTACCGACAATGCCAGCCTTGACACTAACGATAAAGGATGAGGGAACGGGTTGTACCCTAAGTACGAGCATACCAGCGGCGAACATGAAGCACTTTGCCAACAGCAAGCATACGGCTAAGTTCCAGTTGGATATAGATACGGCAGCGGCTTCTGCTTGTGACAATAGCAATGATACCTATACCCTTAAGATCACCCTATCGGCTCTTAATGCGGTAGGTAGCCATGCCACCTTTGCCGACTACGAATACTCTATTGATGGAGGGGCTACTTATACCCAGTTCCCTGCCAATCCAGCAACAGTAGCTATTCCAGCCTACTTTGACCATACGAAGGTAAAGGTACGCAACAGACATAGCAAGTGTACAACGGATACTCCAGAGAATGCAGGACACTATGGTTCTTTGGCAAGTAATGAGAAACTGGCATATCCTAAGTTAAGATTCACCGCTAATAAGACACAGGATATAGCCTGTGATGCAAGCAGTGTATATAGAGCGAAGCTCAAGGCAGTGATTACCAGCGGTTCAGACTTTGTGACAGCACCTACTGTACCAAGTAGCTTTGCTGCGGCACTCCGCTACGAGATCAAGGTAACAGAAGTAAATCAAGGAGATAGCTATACCACACCGTTGGCTGCGCCAATGGGTACATTAGTCTCCTCTTACAGCCCAGCTGGCACCAATGCCCACGAGCAGGAGATAGACCTTCCGTTACCGGTAGGAGGTAGCAAGCGTTACTTTGTAGTATGGATCAAGGATACAGGTAGCCGTTGTACGGACTACAGACCGAGCCAGACCATAGAGATACTCCCTGCCGAGACACAAACAGACCTTAAGACACGTCATGAGATAGACCGAGCAGAGATCAAGCAGGTAGAGGATTGTGATAACACCCCGACGGAAACTGGTAGCTTCGAGTTTATTCGTAAGACTAGTGCGAATGCGCGTGAGGATGTAGCCTTTGTATATGACTTGCAAAAGGCCACCCCTATTGGAAGTACAACCTTTGTATCAGTAAAAGACATTACAGATTTAGATCGTATCCCAAGCAAGCCTACAGATCCAGCCGGTTCGGTACGCTATAGAGTAGAAGGCTTAGCAGGCAATTCTGATTATAAGCTTTTTGTGAAGTCCTCAAGCAATGGGGTATGTGGAGGCTATAATGTAACCAATGATCCATTGAATGTAGTAAGCATCTTCCAGAATCCATATATCAAGCCAGATCCATCAGATACAAATGGAGGTGCCCTCTTGGTGGATAGAAGCTGTAGTACCACGCCGATAGACGGAGTGACCCCAAGTCCGGATCATGCCAAGTTGCGTGTGAAGATAGCAGGAGGTATTCCTCCTTATACGATAGAGGTATTGGATGGCTCGAATGCGGTACTTCAAAGAGAAGTGAAGAATCAGCCATTGGTAACCTACCCAACGCCTTCGAACTATAGTGAGTCTCATATCTTTGAATTGCCAGATACAGGCTTTGACTATCCTATCAAGGTGAAGATCACTGATGGCAAGGGCTGTGTGATAGACGATACGAACTATCCGGCATTTGCCAAGACAGTCAAGACACTTCATAAGATAGACTCTGTATCGGTAACACGTAGCCAACGTATGAGTTGTGCTACGGGAGCCGTAGAGAAGATTAAGTTTGAGGTACATACCCGTGGTAATGTAGCCAATACCGATGGATACAACCTCCATATAGAGCAGCGAGACCCAGGAACAGGAACCTATACGGATGTAGGAATCTATCTTCAAGGAGAGCGACCTGTGGCAGATATCCCAGGAACAGGACTCTCAGCAGATATTAGCTTGCCAAACATCACCACAGATGAGGCAGAGTACCGCATTACAGTACTGGATAAGGACACCAAGTGTACCTATGTATTGCCAGAACACTATAAGGTGATCAAGAGCGTGAAGCCAAGGGTAACCTTAAGCTTAGTGGAAGGAGGCTGTGCGGATATAGACAGCTCCGCTCCGAATGTAGATCTTAAGTTCAAGATAGAGGTAGAAGGAGGCGATTACGAGCAGAATGGTTATACCTACCAGTTAAGTACGGTAGGCCCAGGCTATACCTCAGGATTGTCCACGGCCACTACCGAACCTTCGGTAGAGTTCCCAGTAAGCATATCCAATAGCTTGGCTCCTAATGGCTCGACCACTCGCTTCCAAGTGGAGGTAAAAGTAGTGGATAGCCAGTGTGAAGCGATAGCAGAGACCACAGTGGTACGTCCAAGTATGATCAATGTGACTACGGCCATGACCAAGGGCTTGACCTACTGTAATGGAGTTCCCAACAATGATGCAGAGATAGCCGTTACCGGCACTCCAACCGGAGGCTGGGGAGGTCCTTACCTATACCAGATAGTGAGCAACGGTGCAGAAGGCGGCTGGACGAATGAGACCACCTTTGGAGGCTTGGGCGAAGGCAGCCACTATATACAAGTGAGAGACGGCCGAGGCTGTGTACGCAACTTAGACACCTATCGTTTCTTGCAGTATAACAATGCGCTTATGGACTTGCAACCACCTACAAGCAACCTAACGGTAACCCCAAGCTGTGTAGGGGCACAGGATGGCTCTTTGAGATTGGTAGGCGTATCCGGAGGTATGGTACCTTCAGGTACCCCACACCCTGATGGAGGAACAGCCGCTGAACTGAAAGGACGTCTGAGCTACGAGCTCTTCGATGCAGAGACCAACACCTCCTTAGGAGTGATCCTGCCAGATGATAATGCTACGACCCGTGGAACGGTAACCTTCCGCAATATAGGCTCTGGTAAGTACTTTGTACGTATCTACTCAGCGCTATTGTGTGCGGATGATTATATGGACACCGATCCTATCATAGTGAAAGACCCAGGAACGATCTTAGCCCGTGCACGTATCACCAAGCAGCCAGGCTGTACAACGGCAGGAGACCTCTTGGTAGAGGTAGATCCACGTCCAGGCATGGAAAGCGCTCGTGCTACCTATACAGCAGAGATCTTTGACGTAACGGATGAGAACAACCCTGTATCTTTGGGTAGCACCGCACCTTCTGACATCACCGGAGGAGGTATCTCAGGGGCCACCATCAACTTCCCAGCGAAGCTAAAAGCCCAGAACAATGGAGGTAATGTCGATAGGAAGTACCGTGTAACAGTCAAAGACAATAATGGAAGTGGAAACTATTGTTCAGGACAAAGTAACATTGTACCAGTGAGCAAGGTAGCGCCATTGACCATCACCCATGTCCCTGAAGAGAGTGTTCAGACACTCAAGTGCTATCAGGCCTCCTACGGTAAGATCACCGTAAGAGCCACAGGAGGTAAGGCCGATGAGCAATATACCTTCACTCTGAAGAAGGGAAGCACTACAGTGGCTTCGAACAACCAAGGAGTCTTCGAAGGCCTTTCAGCAGGCACTTACAAGGCAGAGGTAACCCAAGCCAATGGTGGCTGTGGAATAGTCTCTACAGGAGATATTGTCATCACTGAAGAGACCCCATTCAAGGTGAAGTTCAAGGTAGAAGATGTTAAGTGTAATGGTGAGAAAGATGGTAAGATTAAGATTACCCACACCGATGGATTGAATTACCTAAGCGGAACCCGAAGAAAGCTCACCTATGCGATCTCTCCACGTTTGGATCGATTCTTAGAAAAACCAGACGGTGTGATCGATAGCTTGGCACCAGGAAGATACTTTGTGATAGTACAAGACGAGAACGGTTGCCGTCCTCATGAGATATACAAAGAAGGAGAGCTCACTCCGATAGCCGATGACGTGATAGAGTTCATCGTCAACGAACCAGAACCACTTAGTGTGACTGTAAACCCAGAGTTCACCCTACACGAAAGCTGTGAAGGAGCCAGCGATGGAGAAGCACGCCTAAGAGTATACGGCGGGGTGCCTTACTCAGAGGTAAGCGACAACAAGGAGTATAAGATAAGTATAGATGGCGGCGCCTTTATCCGTTACTTTACCCTTGGAGATGGCGGCGGAGATCCTAACGGAACGAAGCTAGAAAACCTCTCCGCTGGAGACCACACCATTGTGGTGAAGGATAAGAATAACAAATGCTTGGCAGAAACCTCTGTACATATCGAAAAAGGATCAGAGGTGAAGCTACACCTAAGCGAAGGTAAGTACGAATGTGTCGATGGGGTGATCAAATATGTAGTGGAAGCAAGTGTAACACCGACCAACTTGGCCTTGAATGTACGCTATGCCCTTGAGAGGGAGAACTCCAATGTCTTCGAGGCGCATGACAATGCGAAGTTCAACTTAGATGTAGACCTGAGAGGCAATACGACCAAGACCTATAAGATCCGTGTATACCACAAGGTAACCGGTCATAAGGAATGCTACCAAACATCGGATCCGATTACTGTGGCACCTAAGTCACCCATTACGATAGACGATGTACCGAATGTACCTAAGGTAAAATGCCACGACAGTGCGGATGCCTCCTTTGTGATCACCGCTCACGGAGGTTCAGAAGACTTCGAATATGGTATGAAGAAGGCCGATGGTACTTACCAATGGCAAGGAACCAACAATGTGTTCAGCAACCTCAAGGTAGGCTCCTATACGGTAGCGGTGAAGGATAACCAATATGGCTGTATCGTTGAGAAGATCAACATCCCAGTGGAGGCACCACAAAGGATTTCAATCACTCAGCAAGCCATCCAGCATGTAGGCTGTAAGGGAGAAACCAATGGTAAGATCACCTATGTGCTCGACGGAGGTAACTCACCTTATAACTGGGAGTTGTTCAAGGAAGATGGTACTTCCACCAGCAAGCGCGGTCAGCGCGTGCGTGTGGCCACTCCATTTGACATCACTAGCTTAGCAGCAGGTAAGTATATGCTCTTGGTAACCGACTCGAATGATTGTAAGGAGCGTAAGAACTTCGAGATCATCGAAGGAGTGGACTTAGCAGGGGTGATAACCCAACAGTACCAATGTAACAGTGTGATCGATGAGAACAACAAAGTCTTGGTAGTGGCTGGAGCCCGAGGAGTGAACAGCGACACGGCAGCCGAAGCGACCTACGACGTATATGTATCGGTAACGACCCCATACTTGGTAATCAACCCAAGTATCCATGGAGCAGCCAACCGCTTGCGCTATGCCATCGGAGTGGAAGGCGGCAGCCTACCGACCCAGCGATATGAGTTCGAAGGAACCAGCTCAGTAGGAGGGGACAACACCCACAACATGTACCGTATCAAGCATGCGACACTTGTCAACCAGCTCAACAATGCCAGAGCACTCCAAGAAGGCTTGAATCGTTATAAGTTGTACTTGTACTATTTTGATAAGGACAACCCAAGGATGAGCGACTTGCCATTATGCCAAGACATACGAGACTTGAACATAGAGTACTATCCACCGCTGAAGATTACCAACACCAGCGTGGCCAACGACTTGAACCTCTTGAAGGTGAAGATAGAAGGAGGTAAGCAGAAGTACACGGTATACTTCGGTTCTGCTCAATACCATACGGCAGAAGAGGCCAAGGCACACTATCTACAACGAGTGGATAATGTACCGGCAGGCGAAGAGGTGACCTACTTCGTACAGCGTACGGATTATGAAGAAGAGAACCCAGAAACGGGCAAGGTAGAGAAGAAAGTACGTGTGTATGTAGAGGACAG
>NZ_KE992129.1:0-63900 GCF_000466425.1 Capnocytophaga sp. oral taxon 863 str. F0517 | reverse complement strand
GATAATGTACCGGCAGGCGAAGAGGTGACCTACTATGTACAGCGTACCGATTATGAAGAAGAGAATCCGGATACGGGCAAGATAGAGAAGAAAGTACGTGTGTATGTAGAGGACAGCAAGGGCGAGCTTAATAAGGAGAATGGCGGCAAAGAGGCCTGTGGTCACTCGGTATTCTTGTACAAAGAGTTCGTAGATGTAGAAGTACCGAACTTCTTCACACCGAATGGAGATGGACAGTATGATACATGGGCACCGCTGAACTTAGCCAGCTATCCGAATGCAGAGGTAGTGATCTACGACCGCTACGGACGCCACATAGCCACCTTGAACAACAAGCAAGAGTGGGATGGTACCTACGGAGGCGAAGCGCTTCCTACCGGAGACTACTGGTATGTATTGCGCCTAAATGAACCGGATGACAACCGTACCTTCAAAGGACACTTTACCCTTTATAGATAGGAATAGTGACTAATGACAAGTGACTAGTGACTAATAACAAGTTACAAGTGACGAATCACTCACTACTAAAAGGGATATAACCCTAAGAGAGACTTCCACCACTGGAAGTCTCTCTTTTTCTATGCAGATGAGCGATTTTGTAAATTAATTGGGTATTAGGTTATTGGTCATTATAAAGTCTTCTCCTTAAAAAAAACAAAAAAAGTAAGAGAAAATAAAAATAAAAATGTATCTTTGTACCTGTAAAAATAAGCAAACGCAAAGACATAATAATTACTGAGAGATGATACGAAAAATCATTAGTAAGTGGCTGTTTCTAAGCCTGTTAGTACTTCCCCTTAGTGGGATGTGGGCGCAGCAGGGAGAGGCCTTAGAGGAAAAAGAAGAGGATTATACAAGCATTGTGATGCATCATATTGCCGATTCGCACGACTATCACCTCTTCGATTGGAAGGGGCATGCGGTGAGTATTCCCTTACCGGTGATTCTGTGGACGGATCAGGGCTTGGTGACTTTCCTCTCTAGCGAATTCCATCATGACGATGAGGGAAAAGTAGTGGTGAGCTGTGGAAGTCAGTATTTTACCCGTGTACATGGGCAAATCTACTATACAGATATGCAGGGCAATCTCTTCTATGACGATGCTCAACATGTGACCAATGCTCGTCCGTTGGACTTCTCCATTACCAAGAACGTTGTATTGCTCTTCCTTATTGCACTGCTGATGGTTTGGGCATTCATTTCCGTAGCACGCTCTTACCGAAAAAATCCTAAAGCACCCAAGGGGCTGGCCAATCTTTTGGAGATGCTCATCGTCTTTGTACGTGACGATATAGCCAAGCCTAATATAGGTGCAAAATACGGGCGTTATATGCCTTATTTGCTTACTGTTTTCTTCTTTATTCTTATAGGAAATCTTTTAGGGTTAGTACCTATTATCTCAGGTACTCTAACCAATGATATTATCTTCACCGGTACCTTGGCTGTAGTAACTTTCCTTATTACTACCTTCAGTGGGAATGGGCACTATTGGAAACACATCTTTGCCACTCCGGGAGTACCCGCTTGGCTGGCACCAATTATGATTCCAGTAGAGGTGATCGGGATGCTTACTAAGCCTTTCTCCCTTATGATACGACTTTTTGCCAATATTACCGCAGGACATATCATCATCTTGAGCTTGATAGGACTTATCTTCACCTTCAAAACAGTGCTGGTATCTCCCGTATCAGTAGCTTTTGCGCTCTTTATTAGTATATTGGAGCTATTGGTAGCCTTTATCCAAGCCTATGTGTTCACTTTGCTCTCTGCCCTTTTCATAGGAGGAGCCGTAGCGGAGGAACATCATGCTGAGGAACATCATTGAGGACAAGAGGAAGCAGGAAGTTTTAAATTAAGTAAACATTAATACATTAAATACATTCAATTATGGCATTAGCAGGAATTGGAGCTGGTATTGCAGCTCTTGCAGCAGGCATCGGTATTGGTAGAATCGGATCTTCCGCTATGGAAGGGATTGCACGCCAGCCAGAGGCGGCTTCTAAGATACAAGGAGCAATGATCATTGCTGCGGCACTTATCGAAGGGGTAGCTCTTTTCGCCGTGGTAGTGGCTCTTGTAGCTAAATAAGCTGCTTGAAAAAAAATACCGTTCTGTAACGGTTGGTTGCAGAACGGTTTTACTCTAAAGCTAAAGAACTCAAAAAATCATTACAACAAAGAAAAATAAAAATACATGAATTTCATCCATCCTGAAAGTCTTAGTTTTTGGACACTTATCGTGTTCGTATGCTTATTGCTCTTGCTACGTGCTTTTGCGTGGAAGCCTATCCTAAAGGCTTTGAAAGAGCGAGAAGATGCTATCAATCATTCCTTGGAGGCTGCCGACCAGGCCAAGATAGAAATGGCCAACCTCAAGGCAGATAATGAAAAACTCTTAGCCGAAGCACGTATAGAGCGTGATGCGATCCTTAAGGAAGCGCGCGAGGTGAAAGAGCGTATCGTAGCACAAGCCAAAGAAGAAGCCCTTGAGGCAAGTTCTAAGCTCCTTGCTCATGCTAAGGTATCAATAGAAACAGAGAAGAAAATGGCCATAGCCGAGATCAAAGAACAAATAGCGAATCTTTCCTTGGACATAGCTAAAAAAGTACTCACCCAAGAGCTGGCTTCACAAGTAAAACAAGAGAAGCTTGTAGAAAGTTTGTTGAACGAAATTAAGATCAAATGATACACTCCAGCAAAGTAGCCAAGCGCTATGCCAAAGCACTTTTGGACTATAGCATAGAGCAGCATGAGGCTGATAGCCTCTCCCAGGAGTTGACATCCTTGGTGGAGGTGATCCATGAGAATCCTGATCTTAGGGCTTTGCTACACTCTCCTATTGTGAGAATGGAGATCAAGCATAAGGTACTTCAGGAGGTCTTCTCTCAGCGATCAGCAATACTCAATGTCCTCATTAACCTATTGGTAGAGAATAAGCGTGTGTCGGATCTCTATAGTATAGCTCGCGAATATATACAGCAATACAATCGCTACAAGGAAAAAACTACAGCCTACCTGACCACCGCTGTGGAACTATCCGAAGGGCTCAAACAGCAATTTGTTCAGAAAGCCATAGCCCTTAGCGGGCATCAGGATGTTACCTTGGAAAGCCGAGTGGATCCCAATCTCATTGGGGGCTTTGTACTCCGTATAGATGATTTGCAGTATAATGCCAGTCTTTCTCACAGGCTCCATGGTATCGACCAACAGCTAAGAGAGAATGTTTATTAATATTGGTAAGATATTCAAAAGGGTTGCCTTAGGGCAGCCCTTTTCTTTTGCAAGAAAAATACTTGTGGTTTAGATGAAAAGTTGTAATTTTGCACCCCTTAAAAAAGATAAAAATGAAAATGATCCGATTGTTATTTCCCTTGGCCATAGGAGGGATTGCCTTGGGGAGTACCGAGTTTATCCCCATGGGACTGATGCGTACTATGGGGGAGAGCCTTTCACTTACTGATAGCCAGGTGGGCAACTTTATAGCAGCCTATGCCATAGGTGTGGTGGTAGGAGCTCCTACTTTGGTAGGTTTGAGTACCCGCTTTCAGCCACAGCGGGTGCTTATCGCCTTGATGTTGCTCTTTACCTTATTCAATGGACTTTTTGCCTTAATGCCTTCTTATCACCTTCTGTTGGTGACCCGTTTCTTTTCAGGATTGCCACATGGGGCTTTCTTTGGGGTGGGAGCGATTGTAGCCAAGCAGTTGGCGCCTAAGGATAAGGAAGCGATGGCCATCTCGGTGATGTTTGGCGGGCTTACCATAGCCAATCTCTTGATTATCCCGCTTTTTACACATTTAGGAGGGGTTTGGGGCTGGCGCCCAGTGATGGGAATGATAGCTACTTTGGGGCTTATCACAGCCTTATGTATTTTTCTCTTCTTGCCTAAAGTAGATTACGACAAGCATAAGACCCTATGGGATGAGTTGCGGTATTTCTTTTCAGTACCTTCGATGTTGCTGCTTGTGATTACTGCTTTGGGATGTGGAGGCCTGTTTTCTTGGCTGAGCTATATAGAACCGCTGATGCTGGATCACGCACACTTGCCTAAGAGCCAAATGCCTACTGTGATGATCGTGGTAGGGATAGGGATGGTTGTAGGGAATTTCTTCGGTGGCTGGCTTACAGATAGGCTACACCTGATACGCGCCAGTATCATTGTATTTATCTCTATGATCAGTGTGATGCTTATCGTATTTTTCTTCTCTCACCTGCTTTGGCTCTCTTGGGGACTTACCTTTGTGTGTGCAATAATAGCCATGTCGGTAGGAGCCCCACTGAATATCATGATGTTCCGTATCTCTCCCAAAGCCCAAATGATGGGAGCTGCCTTCATGCAAGCTGCCTTTAATTTGGCTAACACCCTGGGTGCCTATCTTGGAGGTAAGCCTTTGGACTATGGCTATACAGCCAATTATCCTTCCTTAGTAGGGGCAGGTATGGCCTCAGCAGGCTTTCTCTGTGCTATCTTCTTATATACGAAATACTACAAACTAATGAAAAGTGAATCATAAAAAATGACTAGTGACTAATAATCTTAATATTAGTCACTAGTCATTTATCATTAGTCCTTATTAAAAGAAACTATCAAGCATATCTCCATATTCTTTTTTGGTTTTAGAGATAAGGGCGCGGGCAATACCTATGTTAGCCTTTTCTCTGTCAAGAGCTGTAACGGAGAAGAATTTCCCTTGAGCAGAGAGCATCATAAGGAAGGTAATTTTGTCTGTTTCCAGCATAAGGAAGTCCATTTCCAAAGTTCCCAATACCTTAACACTAGCAATTACCTGTTTTATTTGGTTAATTATGGTGAGGTGATATGCAGAACCTTGTTCTAAGGCTTTAGCAACTTCGTCGCTTCCTGAAGATTTGGCAAGGGTAGTACCATCGGCACAGCTTAAAATTCCATAGAAAAGAAAGCCAGACAATTCTTTTTTCATGTCTTCACAATGCTTGTTAAGCATGTCTTGTAATTCTGAACCTGTCATTATTAATGTGTTTAAAATTCTATGCAAATCTACAAAATTAAAATAAGATAAACAAAGTTTTCTCCGATTATTTTCCTTTGTTTCCTTTCTTTAACATAGGGATTTTTTTCAATTTTTGCCACTTATTATTTGATACCTATACCTTCTTGTAAAAGAAAGATTTAGTGGTCGTGACTATAGCTTTTCCTTATAAGGGGAGGTGTTAGTATTGTTTTTATCTTTATAGTGTTAAAAATAGGTAATAAACCTTTATTTTTCGCTATCTTTGTACTCATGAAAAAGACATCAAGTGGCATAGCAATTCTCTTGAGCATTGTCTTTTTGTACAATGCAGTACTTAGCGGTTATTATTTTTCATATTACCTGCTAAGCAAGGGAGGCTTTGTGGCTGCTTATTGCCAAAATAAAGCACGACCACAGCTACATTGTCAAGGCGCCTGCAAGTTTGTCCAGCTAACCAAAGAGCAAACCAATGCACCTATCTCCCAAGAAAAGGTTTTTATCTTACTTGAAGTTTTCTTTCAGGAACTTCCCCAATGGGAATTGGCTGATTTTCCTACTCTTGTGACTCATTGTTATTATTATACTTCTTTTTTTGAACAAGAGGTGCACTTTCCTCAACTGCATCCGCCGATAAGTTAATGATTAAGCGTTACTTGTCTATAACTCTATAATTCTAATATACAATATTAATAATAATTCTAATCAGATGAAAAAAATTAAAAATATCTTAGTAGCTGCTGTGGCAGCTGTAGCCTTAGTGTCTTGCTCCAAAGACGATAAGAAAGAAGAAAAACCAGTTACTCCTCCAGTAGCCCCTAAGACCGTAGCAGAGCAGAAGGTAGACACTTATACCGTACGCCTACAGAGCCCTACAGGTACTTTTGTGATGGGCTATAATGAGGTATCCCTCTCCGTAGTAGATGCCGCAGGGAAAGAAGTAGCTGTAGAAGCGGCCACTTTTACTCCTTGGATGGATATGTTCGAGGGTGATGGCAAGGGAGGTTTCTCTAAAAAAATCATGCACACTCATACTTGTCCTCATACTGCTTTGGCCAAAGAAGGCAATGTATGGCACTCCAAGGTGCTCTTTCAGATGAAGACCGCACCTTCAGGGGTTTGGTTTGCAAAAGTGACTTTCAAAGTAGGTGGCAAGGAATATAAGACAGACCGCTTGGATTTTACAGTCGTAGAGCAAACTAACAAAGCCTTAGGGAAAGTGCGTAACTTCAGAGTCTTTACTGAAGGAGGAAATCCTAAGGGGCAGAAACATATCTATGCGGTGATAGCACCAGAGCAGCCTAAGGTAGGAGAAAACGACTTGGTATTGGGTATTTGGAAGATGCAAAGCATGGAAAGCTTCCCTGAAGTAGAAGGACTTACGGTGGAAGTGGCTGTAAGAGATGCTACCGGAAAGGAACTCTCTACCACTACACTCAGCTATAAGGACAAGTTCTACAGAGGAAAAGTTACTTATCCTAAAGCAGGTGCCTATATCTTGGCCTATACCCTCAAAGATGCCCAAGGAAATGTAGTACAGCCTAAGAATGATGAAAAAGTGGATACCACTATAGCAACTGAAATACAGTTCTAATCTGTCAGTTAGTTAAATAGCAAATTTGCCAATGTGTCAATGTATTATTGACTCATTGGCAAATTGCTTATTGACACATTGGGTTAGGGTTTTTGTGCGATAATAGCCACCGCATCGAGGTTATCCTGATGTTTGCGGAAGCAGGCTTTCATTTTCTGTACACGTTTTCTGATTTCGGGGAAGCGGAGGAGATTGAAGGTTACTAATAGCACACGTAGCCAGCCTTCGTCTTGTACCATACGGCTGTGTTCGAGAAGGAGCATGGGGTTATGCGCTACCTTAATTACCTTGAAGCCTTGTTCTTCTAAAAGAGCAGTCCACTCGGCTGTAGTCATCGGGCGGGCATGTACGCGGATGGTCTCACTTAGCTCCTTGAAGAGGTCTTCTTTGACTTCTTCAGAGACATCATCAGGCTTGATACCCAGTTCATGGATACCATAGTAGCCCCCACTTTTAAGGATACGGAAGGCCTCGGCAATGATGGCCTTTTTTTGCTCAAGCGGCTGCATAGTGAGCATAGCTTCACCATAGACCTTGTTGGCATAGCTATCGGGGAGGGTGCTTTGGGCAGCATTGGCATTGATAATTTTGGCCTTATCGTAATGGATACGCTTGCGAGCAATGGAAGCTGCCTCCTCATTGAGGTCAACTCCGGTATAGCTCTTAGGGCGATAGCCGCAGGCAATATTAGCCGTAAAGCCTAATCCTGGCGCAAATTCTACGATATCATCTTCGGGGGTAATCCCAAGTCCTGCTACCAATTGCTCGGTGAGTTCTCTTCCTCCAGGACGTAAGACACGCTTACCGAGCTTGGCGAGCATCCAGTGCCCCTGGTGCTCGTTGAGTTTATTTTCGGTGTTCATCAGATATGATTTTTTGTGGCTACAAAGGTACGAAAATAAGATGAGAAAATCTTTATTTATTTTCAGTAAAAACAAAAATAATGATAAGTAGCTATCAAAAAATAACTGAAGCTATTGTAAATCAACAATTTGAGGTTAGTTATTAGTCATTACCTCGTCTTCCTCCAATCCCTCGAAGGGTACATTCTCAAATTGGTTAAAGACCTTCAGAGTATCGTTTTGAGGGGATAGGAAGCTGTAGTCGGGGCGTAGGGAAGCCTCCTGAATACCCAGCCAATGGGCAAAGCCATCTAAGAAGCGGAAGGCAGATTTGTTGACCTTGAGGACTTTGTGCTCCGTGTCGTCGCTGGAAAGCAATACGAAGGGGACTCGGTAACAGGCCTTGTTGGGATTGGTATCCCCATGGGTAAGGGAGGCAAAGATGGAGCCTCTGTCCTGGGTCATCAGGCCATGATCGGAAAAGTAGATCATACTGAAGGGGGCGCCTTGTTGCTGTAGTGCCTGGTAGATTCCTTTTAGGAGCGTGTCGGTCTGTTCAATAGTTTGTACATAGGCGGAGATCTTACGATTGTAATAGTCAAAATGGATGGAGTGCTCCAAGCGGGCTTCGAAAAGGCTATGTGAACCTATGGTATGAACAATAAAAAGGCGTACTTTTGGGCTTTTTTGACTTATATATTTGTTAAAGAGAGGTAGAAGGATACTATCGGGATAGTTCATAGTCCCACTTCCTCCTTTTCGAGTAAAGTCATTATGATCAGCTAAAAGGGCGATTTTGGCAATAGGAGTGTCCCATGTTCCGGCCATTCCTTGGTTGGAAAGCCAATAAGTTTCTATACCAGCAGCCTTGGCCAAGGTGATGATATTGTTGGCATAGATAAAGTCTTTTTCATTTTTAATCTGAGTGAAAGAACGCAAAAGGGAGGTGGTAGTATTGGGTGCAGTAGCGGTATAGCCGTCGATTGCCGTACCAGGGGCTTTGTCTAAAAAGGGGGTATTGTTCTCCGAAAAGCCATAGAGGTGCATATAGTCCTTGCGAACACTCTCCCCTATGACCAAGACATAATTTTGATAATGGGGTTGGGTACTGGTGATTTGCCAGGAAGGGGAGCCCTCTATCCCTTTGTTTAGTTCTTGCTTCAGGGCGCGGTATTCTTGGATATTGTCGTAGATAGAGGCGTAGAAAGAGACGATAGCCGTACGGGAAAACGACCAATGGAAAGCCTGGTCATCCTTCATTTTGGCTAAAGGACGATAAACAGTAAGCCCAATGGCCAAAATACCTAAGCCAGCGGTAATAAGATGTTGTTTTCTATTGCGAGGATAGCTCTTTTTCTTACCCAAATACAGAATGTAGCACCCCAAAAGCAGGCTAAGCAGTGAAAGGAGGTAAGAATAGAGGGGGAGGGACTGGACAAACTCCTTGGATTCCTGTAAGTCTGTCTCGAAGAAAGCTCCAATCATCGTAGCAGGAGGGTGACCAAACCAAATAGTTTGGGGGAGAAAGAGTACACAAGTAATCAGTACAAAAAGGAAAACGATAAAAAACACCCAATAAGAGAGCCTTCTTAGGGTAAGGAAAATAAAAAAGGAGCCTAAAATACCATAAAAGGCAGGCCCCATGTCCAAGGCAAAGGGAATCCCTACAGAAAAAATCATCAATAGCCATTCGAAGGCATATTGCTTAAAGAAAGAAAAGAGTTTGGTCATTTGATTAGGAATATAGGTTTTAAGATTTGTAATTTTTAGCTATGTGCTTCTTTTTTTGGTGCAAAGATACGAAAATACTTCCAATCCTAAATCACTAATTCTTTCTATTTTTTGACGAATTAAAATAAAAATATATTTTCATTTTGTGGTTTCCTAAAAAAATTGTACTTTTGCACCGGTATTTTATAAAAAACATTTATTTTAAATTGCTATTGTATGAAATTTGAAACCACTGCTATACATGGGATTCGCAATATAGGAGCCCCTAATGAGAAGTGGAGCAGCTGTATCAATATGGCCTCTACCTTCCCCCTGAATGAATTTGGAGCTACTCAAGAGTTTGAGTACAGCCGTGTCTCCAATCCTACCCGTAAGGAGTTCGAAACACTTATCGCTAAGCTCGAAAGCGGTAAGCATGGCTTCGGCTTTTCTTCTGGGATGGCGGCCACTACTTCACTTTTTACCATTTTCGAGGCAGGTGACCATTTTGTTTTCGGATTGGACATCTACGGAGGTACTTTCCGTATCATGAAGGATGTCTTCGCCAAATTCGGATTAGAGGCAACCTATGTAGATACGACGGATTTGGAAAATATCCGCAAGGCGATACGTCCCAATACCAAGGGGATTTTTATAGAAACCCCCTCCAATCCGCTATTGGATGTCACTGACATTCGTGGTACAGTGGCCATTGCCAAGGAGCATGGACTACTGACTATAGTGGATAACACCTTCCTTTCTCCCTACTTACAACGTCCATTAGAACTTGGGGCTGATATAGTGCTACACAGTGCCACTAAGTACCTTAGCGGTCACAATGATATTCTTGCGGGAGCCATCGTTGTCAATGATGATACCTTGGCCGAAAAGATTAGCTTTGCTCAGGTGGCCATAGGAGCGCTGATCTCCCCCTTTGATAGTTGGCTGCTTATCCGTAGTATCAAGACCCTTAAGGTACGTATGGACTATGCTCAGGCCAATACCCTCAAGCTCATTGAGTTCCTACAGGGGCATCCTGCTGTGGAAAAGGTATATTACCCCACCTTGCCAAGCAATAAGGGCAAGGCGATCCAGGAGAGCCAAGCCTCTGGAGCAGGTGCCGTATTTTCCTTTGTGATGAAGGACGAGAAGAAAGTCAAAACCTTCTTTGAGGCACTCAGGGTAGCGCTTTTCGCGGTGAGCTTAGGCGGGGTAGAGACTCTTGTGACCCACCCCAGCACCCATACCCATACCGAGTTTCCAGAAGAGGAGAAAGTAGCTCGGGGAGTGACTCAGACGCTTGTACGTGTAGCAGTAGGCTTGGAGAACATAGAAGACTTGATTGCTGACTTCAAGCAGGCGCTGGATTAATGATTAATGCCAACAATGATTAATGCCACTAATAGACATTAATCATTAATCATTAAACATTATTTTGTATTTTTGCCCTCCCAAACAATTTAGTAATGCAATCCTACAAAGACCTTCTCAATCACATACTTACCCACGGACATAGCAAGGACGACCGTACTGGAACAGGTACCATCAGTGTGTTTGGCTATCAGCTTCGGCACAACCTCCAAGAGGGGTTCCCTTTGCTCACTACCAAGAAGATACACCTCAAGTCGGTGATCTATGAGCTGTTGTGGTTCCTTCGGGGTGATACCAATATCCATTACCTCACCGAGCATGGGGTGCGTATCTGGAACGAATGGGCTGATGCTCAGGGTGACCTAGGCCCTGTATATGGAGCGCAGTGGCGCAACTGGAACGGAGAGGGAATAGACCAGATTACCGAAGTGCTCCATACACTCAAGACCAATCCCGATAGCCGCCGCATGGTGGTTTCGGCATGGAATCCGTCGGTGATGCCCGATACCTCAGTATCCTTTGCCGAGAATGTAGCCCATAACAAGGCCGCACTACCTCCTTGTCATGCCCTCTTCCAGTTCTATGTCATGGATGGCCGCCTCTCCTGTCAGCTCTACCAGCGCAGTGCCGATGCCTTCTTAGGGGTACCCTTCAATATTGCTTCCTACGCCTTGCTTACCCAGATGATGGCACATGTTACGGGGCTACAAGTGGGGGATTTTATACATTCCTTTGGAGACCTACACATCTATAAAAACCATTTGAAGCAGGTGGAATTGCAGCTCAGCCGAGAACCACGCCCGCTGCCTACCATGAAGCTCAACGAAGCTGTCAAAGATCTTTTCGCCTTTGACTACCCTGATTTCACTCTTGAGGGCTATGATCCCTATCCAACTATAAAAGGAGAGGTCTCTGTATAGTGACGAGTGACTAACGACAAATGACAAATAACCTATGAAAATACTACATATAGACAGCAATCATCCCCTTATGCTTCAGCAGCTTACTGAGGCGGGCTTTGAAAATGATATAGACTACAGCAGCAGTAAGGCAGAAGTAGAGGCGAAGATCGCTGCCTATGATGGCATCGTGATTCGTAGCCGCTTCCGTATTGACCGAGCCTTTATCGACAAGGCATCACGGCTGAAGTTTATCGCTCGTGTGGGGGCAGGTATGGAGAATATAGATACCGACTATGCACAGCAGCGAGGTATTGCGCTGATCTCCTCTCCTGAAGGCAACCGCAATGCGGTGGGCAACCATACTTTGGCGTTGCTTTTGGCGCTGCTCAATCGCCTCAAGAAGGCAGACAGAGAAATCGCCCATGGGCTTTGGCTTAGGGAGGAAAACCGAGGTGTGGAGCTTGATTCCCTTACGGTGGGTATTATAGGCTATGGCAATATGGGCAAGGCTTTCGCTAAGAAGCTACGAGGCTTCGATTGTCGGGTACTTTGCTATGATATCAAGGAAGGGGTAGGGGATAGCAATGCGACCCAAGTACCTTTAGAAGTGTTTCAGAAAGAGGTGGATGTGGTGAGCCTCCATACTCCGGAGACTCCGCTGACTCTCAAGATGGTGGATGCTGCTTTTATAGAGGGCTTTGCCAAACCTTTTTGGCTGATCAATACCGCCAGAGGAAAGAGTGTTTGTACGGCTGACTTAGTCAAGGCCTTGCAGGAGGGAAAGGTGCTGGGGGCAGGATTGGATGTGCTGGAGTATGAGCAGTCATCTTTCGAGAATTTCTTCAAGGGAGCATTACCGGCGGACTTTACTTATTTGTTGGAAGCCGAAAACGTAATTCTTACGCCCCATATAGCCGGCTGGACGATAGAGAGCAAGACCCTACTGGCACAGGTGATTGTAGACAAGATCAAGGCACTGGATCGTAGCCATGCCCACCCCACGGATGGCAACGCATAATACGCCTTATAGCGAGCATCCCTCCCTTGAATAGGCCGTATCGCTTAAGCGCCTCCAAGGCATAGGAGGAACAAGTGGGGTTATAGCGACAAGTAGGAGGCTTCAAGGGAGAGATGGCTATTTGGTAAAAACGTACCAAAAGAACAAAAGGATAAGTCAGTAGCCTAAGCATGATTGTTGTTTTGTCCTTTTTTGGATTTGTTGTGGTATTTTTTGTTGTTGTGTTTTTTATTTCGAGGACGTTTTTTCTCCTCTTGAGGGTCATTTTGCTGCTTTTGCTCTGCAGGGGCTTCTTGCTTGGGTGCTACAGTCTTAAGGCTTTCTTCTATCTTAGGAGCGATATCTTTTTCAGCAGCTGCTGTTGCCTTATCAGAAGTAGCTGTTGCTTTTTCTTTAGCAAAGATAGTATCCACAAGGATAGATTTCTCTCCGGTATATTTGTTAGCAAAATAACTGCTCTCCTTGGTAGGGTTTGCGATATCTTCTTTTCTTATTTGGCTAAGTTTTTCATCAGCAGAAGATCTTATTTTTTTGATTTTTTCATTCACTTCCTCTAGCGAAGGAGAGGGGATATTCCTTCTATCCTTAGGGGAATATTCTGTGATTTTAACATCCACCTTAGCGGTAGGTTCCTTAAAGAAAGGGATTTCCTTGGTATCCTCATCTTTGTCGGAATCACCATAGCGGAATTGTTTGAGCATTTTGAGCCAAAGGGCATGAATGAGGAAAACTCCTTTGTAAGCAGGGATGAGTAAAATCCCTGTAAAACAGCACCATAGGTACTGTATCGTCTCATTGTGATCCATGCTAAAATTGTCTACCACGTAGAGCATAGTGTACACAATACTACCTATGATGGAGATCATCATCATCCAAGCGAAGGTTACTAAGAGTAAATTTTTCATGGGGAAAAAAATTAAATTGTTTAGCTTGTTAATTGATTATCAGTCTTTTTGTTTGTTTTTGTGCAGTAGAAACAAACAAAAAGAGGGCTTGTTTGTTCAGCACGCAAATATAACATATTTTTTGGAAACCAACAAATTTTTTTAGTGAATAATCAAGAGAGAAAAATCAATAGTGTTGATCACTTTTCGCCCTTCACTTTTTACTATTCCCTAAAAAAGTTGTATCTTCGCGGCGTAAAAACCAAGCCATGAAGGTAAATTTTTTCAAGAGTCCCTCCCTACGACAGTTTGAGTATCGTCCTCGTTATTATTCGGATACCCAGGAGCGTAGGGGCTTTAGTATTCCCAAGCATCAGCTTCGGGGGCATGCCATGCGCAAGCGTTGGGCACAGCTACGCAAAACCAAGCAGGAAGTGCAGAAGCGCTCCTCCTCGCGACTACTATGGCTTATTTTGGTATTGTTGTTGCTGGGTACCTATTATCTTTTTGACTTTGATTTATCTTTTTTATTCAAAAAATAATCCCTCATAACCATGTCTGATATTATAAGATTGTTACCTGACCATGTAGCCAACCAGATTGCCGCTGGGGAGGTGATACAGCGGCCAGCCTCAGCAGTGAAAGAACTCTTGGAGAATGCCATAGATGCCGGAGCTACTCAAATAAAGCTCTATCTCAAGGATGCGGGTCGTACCTTGGTACAGGTGGTAGATAATGGAATAGGGATGTCACCCACCGATGCACGCTTGGCCTTTGAGCGCCATGCGACCTCAAAAATACGTTCGGCCGACGATCTTTTTACACTTCATACCAAGGGCTTTCGTGGGGAGGCTTTGGCTTCCATTGCCTCAGTAGCTCAGGTAGAATTGCTCACCTGCCAGCAGGGACAGGAAGTAGGTACGATGCTCCGGATAGAGGGAAATAAGATCACCGAGCAGCAGCCGGTAGTCACCCAAAAGGGTACCTCTATAGCTATGAAGCATCTGTTCTTCAATGTGCCAGCTCGGCGCAACTTCCTTAAGTCCGATACGGTGGAGATGCGCCATATCTTGGACGAGTTTCACCGAGTAGCCTTAGCACATCCCGACTTGCAATTCTCACTCTTTCACAATGATGTAGAACAGTTCGCTCTACCAGCCACTACCCTTCGCAAGCGTATCGTACAGCTCTTCGGACAGCGCCTCGAAGAACAGCTTGTCCCGGTGGAGGAACAGACTGAGCTGCTAAGCATACGAGGCTTTATCAGTAAAAACGCTTATAGAAAGAACAAGGTGCTACAGTTCTTCATGGTCAATCAGCGTTTTATCAAGAATCGCTACCTACATCATGCCGTGGTGAGTGCTTTCGAAGGTCTGCTCAAGGAAGGGGAGCAACCCGAATACTTCCTCTACTTGGAGATAGACCCTAAGCATATTGATATCAACATACACCCGACCAAAACCGAGATCAAGTTCGATAACGATCAGGCCATCTATGCCTTATTGCGCTCTGCAATCAAGCATAGTTTGGGTCAGTTCCACGTACTCCCCTCTATTGATTTTTCTTTGGACGAACAGAACGAAGTACCCTATAGCTATAAGGATAAAGAAGCACAGACCCCTGTGTATCATGTAGATAGAAATTTTAACCCTTTCAAGATGGAAACACCTATCCCAGAGGCTCCTAAGTCGCAAGTTTCTTTTTCCCACAGAGAGTCGCCAGCTCCTGCCTGGGAACAACTCTATACGGGGATTCCCTCCAAGGCCAATGCCCCCAGTGAGCAGGAGCCTACCTCGGCTCCCTTTGAGCTTTTTCCCCAAGAAAGTAAGATGCAGACCAACCTGTATTTTCAGAAGAAATACCTCATTACTTTCCTTCGGGATAAGGTACTCTTTGTACATGTAGCCCGTGCCCATCAGCGCGTACTCTATGAGCGTTTTCGCAAGAGTATCCTTCAGGGGCATAGTCTAAGTCAGTCCTTGCTTTTTCCTTTGGAGTTCGAATACAGCCCTTCAGAGGTTTTAGAGATAACGCCCTTACTTCCAGAACTTAGGAATGCAGGTTTCATGATAGAGATAGAAGGGAATACGGTACGCTTCACCGGGCTGCCCCCTATGATTAAGGAAAGCCAGGTGCAGGCCTTCCTATACGAACTCTTAGAGCGCGCCTCGGAGGATATCCCTCAGGAGGTATTCTCCCAAGAGGAGATGCTCGCCAAAATCTTGGCCAAGAGCTTGGCTATAAAAGCAGGCCAACCCCTCTCTGGAGAAGAACAAGAACAATTGGTCTATGACCTATTCTCTTGCGAGGAACCCCAACTAAGCCCCTTTGGCAAGAAGATATATACCGAACTGACAGTCAATGAGTTGGAAAGTAGACTTTGATAATGACTAATGACGAGTGACAAATAACTTATGAAAATACACGAAAATATTTCTTTAAAATCCTATAATACCTTTGGTATAGACCAAAAGGCACCTTTGCTGATAGAGGCTGAGAACGAGGCAGATGTCTTGGAAGCTCTCAGGCTATATCCCAACCTAAAAGTCTTAGCAGGAGGGAGCAATATCCTCTTAACTCAAGCCCCAGAGGTGCCGCTGTTGCACCTCACTCAAAAGGGTATCACGGTGCTATATGAAGATCAAGAAACGGTCTGGGTACGGGCTGCCGCCGGTGAATGCTGGAGTGACTTTGTCGATTACTGTGTCGCACAAGGTTACGCAGGGGTGGAGAACCTCGCCCTGATTTACGGAACAGTAGGGGCTGCTCCTGTGCAGAACATCGGTGCCTATGGAGTAGAACTGAAGGACGTTTTTAAAAGCTGTGAGGCTATCTATAGGGAGAATAGGATCAAAATCAACATAGAAAGGGCAGGGTGTGCCTTTGGTTATCGGGACTCGATCTTCAAACAGAGAAAAGATACCTATATCATCACCTCGGTTACTTTCTGCCTTACCAAGCAAAACCATCAGTTCAAGACCCATTACGGAGATATTCGCGCCCGCTTAGCCGCTCATGGATGGGAGGAGACCCCCCAGCATATAGCCCAAGTGGTCAAGGAAATCCGCCAGAGCAAGCTGCCTAACCCTAACAAGCTGGGTAACAGTGGGAGCTTCTTCAAAAATCCAGTGATCCCACGAAGCCAATTTTTAGAACTACAGAAGAGCTACCCCCATATACCACACTATGAAGTGGGGGAGGAGCAGGTGAAAGTTCCGGCGGCCTACCTCATAGAAAGTTGTGATCTGAAGGGCTATCGTATAGATGCGGTAGGAGTTCATCAGGGACAGCCTCTGGTCTTGGTCAATTATGGAGGCGCTACAGGAGCAGCCATTTTAGCCCTTGCCCACTATGTACAAAAGCAAGTTGCCCAACGCTTTGGTATCACTATGGAAATGGAGGTAAATATTTGGTAAGTACCAAATATTTCTTACCTTTGCACAAAATTTCAGCTGATGAGAGATCAACGCACCGCCGCCCCAAAGGCAGCCAGAGGGAAACGCTCCCCAAGAGAGGAAAAACCTACTTCCAAAGCAGACAGACGTCCTCAATCGGGAGACAAACGCCCTTATAAAAAAGAAAACAGACAGGATTATTCAGAGAAATCCTTCGATAATAGAAAAAAAGCCGCTCCACGAAGAGAAAAAAGTTTCTCTGACAAGGAAAAGACCTACGAAGGGGAGCGACCTCGTCCTTTCTATAAGAAAGCAAGCCCTAAGCCGCTCTCTCATGATCAAGAGAAGGGCATCCGGCTAAATAAATATATTGCCAATGCGGGTATCTGTGCACGCCGCCAAGCCGATCGCTATATCATTGCAGGCAATGTAGAGGTCAATGGTAAGCCCATGACGGAGCTCGGCTACCGCGTACAACCTACCGATGTGGTCAAGTTCGACGGAAAGAATATCTCCGCTGAGAAGAAGGAATATATCTTGCTCAACAAGCCTAAGGGCTTTATCACCACTACAGATGATGAGAAAGGGCGCAAGACGGTGATGGACTTGGTCGCCGGAGCGGCTCAAGGCAATATCAAGCCTGTGGGTAGGCTCGATAGGATGACCACCGGTCTGCTGCTGCTGACCAACGATGGTGATCTGATCAAGAAGCTCACCCACCCTTCCCATGGGGTTCGCAAGATCTACCATGTGGTATTGGACAAAAAGCTCGCCTTGCCCGACTTCCATAAGATACAAGAAGGGCTCACCTTAGAGGATGGCTTTATCCAAGTCGATGATATTAGCTTTGTAGAAGGTGCCTCTCATAACGAATTGGGCGTGAAGATACACAGTGGGCGCAACCGCATCGTACGCCGTATCTTCGAGTCCTTGGGCTATGTGGTAGAGAAGCTCGATAGGGTTGTCTTTGCAGGCCTTACCAAAAAAGACCTCCCAAGAGGTCACTGGCGTGTCCTTACCCAACAAGAAGTGATTAACCTAAAAAACTTAAGTCGATGAAAAAGCTACTTTTTATCCTTCTCCCCTTGTTTGTTATCCTTGGCCTAAGCGGCTGGTTCTATATGCGTTACTTCTTTGTCTTTGGCGAAGGGGTGAAGTCCGGTTACCTGAACTATGCCGTCTACAAAGGGGATGTTTTCAAGACCTACGAAGGTAAGCTCATCCAAGAAGGCTTTGCTAAAACCCGTACCGGAAATGGAATGCAGAGCAATGAGTTCGAGTTTTCGATAGAAGATAAGAAAGTATTTCAACAGCTGGAGGTCAATAGTGGTAAGTACTTTGACCTTCACTATAAGGAATACCATAATGCGGTACCCTGGAGAGGCAATACCGTATATATAGTAGATAGCATAGTGAATATGCGAGAAAAATAAAACAATGAAGAACAGCCAAATATTCGGACTACGTCCGGTGATAGAAGCCATAGAGGCCGGTCGTACGATAGATAAGCTCTTTATACAGAAGGGCTTATCGGGGACACTCTTTGCTACCCTTCTGAAATTAGTGGAGCGCCATCAGCTCTCGCACTCCTTTGTGCCAGTAGAAAAGCTCAATCGGCTTACCCATGGGAATCATCAGGGAGTGGTAGCGCAGCTCTCTCCAGTGGAGTTTGTTCCCTTGGAAGAGTTGGTACGCTCCACCATAGAAAGTGGTAAAGTGCCCCTACTGCTTATTCTTGATCACCTGAGCGATGTGCGCAATGTGGGTGCCATCATCCGTACGGCTGAGTGTACCGGGGTGAGTGGAATCATCTTGCCTAAGCAAGGGAGTGCAGCCATAGGAGAGGATATGGTCAAGACCTCTGCGGGAGCTATCTTCAATATACCTCTTTGCAAGGTGGATAACCTCATCGATGCCATCTACTACCTACAAGGAAGTGGGATCAAGGTCGTAGGAGCCACCGAGAAAGCCCCCACCCTGCTCTATGACCTAAGCCTTACCGAACCCTTAGCCATAGTGATGGGAGCCGAGGATGTGGGTATCAGCAAGGGCGTACTAAGGGTCTTAGATGAGCGAGCCAAGCTCCCTCTACAAGGAGAGACTGCATCGCTCAACGTGTCGGTAGCCTGTGGAGCTTTTCTCTATGAAGTGGTAAGACAACGGATAGTGACAAGTGATAATTAAATTCTATATTGCAATAGAAAAAAATAATAGAAATCTATTGTTATGAGCAAAAAATGTTGTACCTTTGCACCCGAAAACAAAGGGGAAATAAATTGTTTTTCATATATTAGATTTTGTGGTTAGAATTGGTAAAAGAGAGCCTGCGCTCTCTTTTATTTTTTTGTATTAAGGTGATTGGGAATATACGGTTTTAGATTTGTCTAAAAAAATATTTTTTAATTCAAAAAAAATATGTAATTTTGCCCCAGAATTAATGAAGCGTGATTAGTCACTAGTTATTGGTCATTGCTCACTAACTTAAAACTAAACATGATTTCTAGCATTATTAACTACCTAAGTAGTATCAATCCGGTATTAGCAGCCCTATATGCGACCCTATTTACTTGGGGGGTTACAGCCTTAGGGGCAGCCTTAGTCTTTTTTTTCAAGAGCAGTAACAAGCTGTTGATGGATGGTATGCTGGGCTTCACCGGAGGGGTGATGGTGGCCGCCAGTGTATGGAGCTTGCTGATCCCTGCTATAGAAATGAGTGAGGGCGAGCGCTTTGTCAAGGTGCTTCCTGCTGTGGTGGGCTTCCTTGGGGGCTCCCTCTTTATCTATACACTGGACAGAGTATTACCGCACTTTCACCCCAATTTCAAGCAAACCGAAGGGGTCAAATCCTCTTGGCAACGCACCACTCTTTTGGTCTTGGCCATTACCTTACACAATATCCCTGAAGGCTTAGCCGTAGGGGTACTCTTCGGAGGGGTAGCCGCGGGTATTCCGGAGGCCTCTATCGCTGGAGCCGTCACATTAGCCATAGGAATTGGTTTGCAGAACTTCCCCGAAGGGGTTGCCGTTTCTATGCCGCTAAGGCGTATGGGGCTTAGCCGCTGGAAGAGCTTCTTCTATGGGCAGCTTTCGGCCATAGTAGAGCCTATCGCAGGGGTCTTGGGTGCCTTTGCGGTGGTCTTTTTCACCCCTGTATTGCCCTATGCCTTGGCCTTTGCAGCGGGTGCAATGATCTATGTAGTAGTGGAAGAGACCATTCCCGAATCCCAGCAAAGCCGCAATACCGATGTCTCTACCATAGGCTTTCTGGTTGGTTTTGTGGTGATGATGGTTATGGATGTTGCCTTGGGATAGGAAAGGGCTTGCTTTTTGTGGAAACTTTCTCCTTATATTCCTTGTATATAAGTAAGAAAAATGGTATATTTGCCTTTTCTAAAGAATGCAAATATGTCTTTGACTGCAATTTCTCCCATTGATGGGCGCTATGCCTCCAAGACCAGCGCCCTTCAGGCTTATTTCTCCGAAAAAGCCCTGATACAATACCGCCTAAGGGTGGAAATAGAATACTTTATCGCTCTATGCACGGCTCCTTCCCTGCCACAGCTCGAAGGGGTGGATCATAACCTCTTCCCCTCTCTCAGGGCTATTTATGCCGATTTTACCCAGGACGATGCCCTCGCGGTTAAGGAAATAGAACGTACGACCAACCACGATGTCAAGGCAGTGGAGTATTTCCTCAAGCAGCAGTTCGACCACTTAGGACTTGCCGCTTATAAGGAGTTTATTCACTTTGGCCTTACCTCACAAGATATTAACAATACGGCTATTCCCCTTTCTATCAAGGAAGCGGTAGAAGCGGTATATCTTCCTGAGCTTGAAAAATTAGTACAGAAGATAGAGGCCTTTGCCATCGAGTGGAAGGATATTCCTATGCTGGCGCGTACCCATGGCCAGCCTGCCTCTCCTACCCGCTTAGGTAAGGAGCTGAAGGTCTTTGCCGTGCGTCTCAGAGAGCAGCTTCAGGGCTTCTCTGCGATCAAGTATGCGGCTAAGTTTGGCGGTGCTACCGGTAACTACAATGCCCATAAGGTCGCCTATCCCGATATCTATTGGCGTGGATTTGGGAAGTTCTTTGTAGAGGAAGTATTAGGTCTCTATCATTCCTTTCCTACTACCCAAATAGAGCATTACGACCATATGGCTGCGCTCTTCGATCTGATCAAGCGTATCAATACCATACTAATAGACCTCGACCGAGATATATGGACATATATCTCCATGGACTACTTCAAGCAACGTATCAAGGAAGGTGAGGTAGGCTCTTCAGCGATGCCTCATAAGGTTAACCCGATTGATTTTGAGAACTCCGAAGGGAACCTCGGTATTGCCAACGCCCTTTTGGAACACCTCTCTGCCAAGCTGCCTATCTCCCGACTTCAGCGAGACCTGACCGATAGCACTGTATTGCGCAACGTAGGGGTACCTTTTGCCCATACGCTGATTGCCATAGCCTCCACCCTCAAGGGATTGGATAAGCTCATCCTCAACCAGGCGAAGCTACAGGCCGACTTAGAGGACAACTGGGCGGTAGTGGCCGAGGCTATACAGACCATCCTACGCCGTGAAGGCTATCCCAATCCCTATGAAGCCCTTAAGGGACTTACTCGTACCAATGCCCATATCGACCAGCAGGCGATCCATGCCTTTGTCGATACCCTCCAGGTGAGTGATAAGCTCAAAGCGATGCTCAAGACCATCACTCCGGCCAACTATATCGGTGAGGACTATAAAGATGAATGATGAAAGAAGAAGACCTCATCGCTCTTTTGGCTTTGCAACATACCCCCAATGTGGGAGATGTTACCGCCAAGAAGCTCATCGCCCATTGTGGAAGTCCTGCGGCTATCTATCAGCAGAAGAAGCATAAGATTGCCCATATTGAGCGCATTGGGAGTGTAATCCTCCAGCACCTCTTTGACCCTGTGCACCTCAGGGAAGCCGAAAAAGAATGGCGCTATATCCAAGACCAGCAGATCCGCTATCATACTTTTTTTGATGCAGATTATCCTGCCAATCTCAAGCAGATTATCGATGCGCCTATCCTCTTTTTCTCTCGGGGGAATATAGACTTGGCTAATAAGAAAATTATAAGTATCGTAGGCACCCGGCAGGCTACCTCCTATGGGATCGGTTTCTGTGAGAAATTGGTAGAGGAACTCGCTCACTTGCACGATTTGGTAATTGTCAGCGGCTATGCCTATGGCATCGATATCACAGCCCATAGGTCGGCTATACACCATGGCCTACAGACGGTAGCTTGCTTGGCACATGGCTTGGATACCCTCTACCCGGCCTCTCATAAGCGCTATGCCTCTGAAGTAGAGGCCAAGGGAGGCTTTGTCACTGAGTTCTGGCACCAAAGTAAGTTCGACCGAAAAAACTTTCTTGGTCGCAACCGTATTATCGCAGGCCTGGCGGATGCGACTATCGTTGTGGAATCGGCTCACAAAGGGGGAAGCTTAGTCACTGCCGATATGGCCTTCTCTTATAGTCGGGAAGTCTTCGCCCTACCCGGTCGTGTGGATGATACCTATAGCCAAGGTTGTAACCGACTAATAAAGACAGACAAGGCACGCTTGATCACCTCCGCTTCAGACCTGATTTACTATATGAATTGGGATGAGCAGCCTTCCCAAGCTAAGACCATCACCCCACAGCTCTTTATCGAACTTACTCCCGAAGAGGAAGTCGTCACCCATTACCTCGAGGCACAAGGCAAGCAAACCTTGGATGATATTGCCAAAGGCTGTGCCCTGCCTGTATATAAGCTCTCCCATCTGCTCTTTCAGCTGGAGATGAAGGGAGTAGTCAGGCCCCTGCCCGGTAAACAGTTTGTGATGTGCTAATGAAATTCTTTATATTCTCTCATTGATAAATTCTATAAGTCAATAGAAAAAAACAATGAAAATCTATATTTATGAAATCAAAAAGTGGTACCTTTGCAGCCGAAAACAAAGGGGAAATAAATTGTTTTTCATATATTAGATTTTGTGGTTAGAATTGGTAAAAGAGAGCGCAAGCTCTCTTTTATTTTTTTATAATCTCAGGATACTAATTTGCTATTTGTTATTAAATGTTGTATCTTTGCAGGAACAATTAACCTTATTATTATGCCTTCAGTATTACCATCAGCTACGCCTCGTTTTCTCACAGATGAACAAGGAAATGCACTCTATGCGGTTTTGCCAATAGAAGAGTACAATCACCTAGTAGATATAGCCCAATATTATCAACAGGATCAGAAAGACCTTACCACAGAGGATCTTAGAAAGATAAATGCTGCGCGACAACAAGCAAAACAAGGATTAGGTATTAGCAGTGAAGAAGTACATAGAAAAGTAAAAGAACTGAAATATGCAGCTTATTTGGATGCCTAATGCTGAGCAGGATTACTTAGATACCTTAGTCTATTGGTACAAACATAATGGATCTTTTAGTTATTCAGATAAAATCGATAAAGAGGTGAAACAGTTAGAGGAAGAACTTTCTGAAAATCCTTATTCTTTAGCGAAGTATTATGAAAAAGAGAAACTATATAGGAGGTCTATACTAAAAGGGCGTTTTTTTATCTATTATGAAGTGTTGGAGGAGGAGGAAGTGATTCATATATTACACTTTAAAAGCTCGAAACAAAGACCTATTGTCTGATGAGTTAATTGCAAATTATGACCAACATTTTATTCTTAGACATAGAAACTGTTCCTCTATACCCTCACTACAGCCAGTTGCCTCAAGAAGCACAAGAGCTGTGGGAGGAGAAGACACGCTATATCCGAGCAGAGACCTCGGCTGAGGACTACTATCCTCGGGCAGGGATATGGGCAGAGTTCGGGAAGATCATATGTATATCGGTGGGTTATATCCGATACTTTGACGGTCGCAGGCAGTTCCGCCTGCGCTCCTTTACCGGAGACGAAAGGGAGATTCTTCAGGCCTTCTCAGCCCTCTTGGAGCAATACTTCAGCGGGCGCCATCACCTACTGGCAGCCCACAATGGCAAGGAGTTCGACTTCCCTTTCATCGCCCGTCGTCTCTTGGTACACGGCCTGCCCATTCCCCAAAAGTTACAGTTCTTCGGCAAAAAGCCCTGGGAGATTCCCCACTTGGATACCTTGGAATTATGGAAATTCGGCGACTACAAGCACTACACCTCTCTCAAGCTCTTAGCCTATACCCTTGGCATTCCCTCCCCTAAGGAAGATATTGATGGCAGCGAAGTCATGCAGGTCTATTATCAGCAGCAGGATATAGAACGCATCAGCCGCTACTGCCAGCGTGATACCCTTACCGTAGCCCAAATCCTCCTAAGAATGAAGGGCGAACCCCTACTCACTTCAGAAGAGATTTTTTCGATGAGCCAATAAGCTCATTTGTCAATGAGCAAATTAATCATTAATGGCATTAATCATTAGTCATTAGTCACTAATTCCTCATGTCTTCTCCCCACAACAGTTTATGCCTCAAGGTTTTAAAAAATTCATTATTCTCAAGGCAGACCGTGCCGAGGCTAAAAGATGCCAGACTGATTTTCACCGCAGTCTTGCAGGGGAGGGTAGTGGAGCGTGCATCGTAGGTAGCCAGATAGCAGCCCTCACGGTTGTATACTTGTAGGGTAATCTCTGTAGTATCAGGAATGATCAGCGGGCGGGCATTGAGGTTGTGAGGGGCGATAGGGGTCAGTACCAAGGTCTTGGAGTGGGGCATGATCACCGGCCCTCCACAGCTCAGGGAATAGCCTGTGGAGCCAGTAGGGGTGGAGACGATCAGCCCATCTGCCCAATAGGAAGTCAGGTAATGGCCGCCTAAGTAGGCCTCTACCGTGATCATAGCCGTAGAGTTCTGCCGGATGACGGTAATCTCATTCAGGGCAAAGTTCAGCGGAGAGATAGGGGTGCCATCGCTATCGGTGATCTGAAGCACGCTGCGCCTCTCTACTGTATATTGCCCATTGCGAACTTTGGCAAACATATCCGCAATTTCCCCCTCCGAGATGGTCGCCAAAAAGCCCAAACGACCTGCGTTGATCCCCAAGATAGGAATCTGTAAGTGCTGTATATAGGTCATCGCCCATAGGATAGTGCCATCCCCTCCTATGGTAAGCATAAGGTCGGTATCGCTTGGCAAGTCCGCCACTGAGCGAAAGGTCTGTACGGCCATCTCTTCCGTAAGTTGTCCCTTGTAGCAGCGCCATAGGTCGGCCTCCACTACAATTTGGTCTCCATGAGCCAATAGCTCCTGAAAGATAGCAGCCAATATCGGCTGATAGGCAGCCTTGTATTTCTGTGAGTATAATGCAAACTTCATAATAATAATGAGACAATGAGTCAATTTGCCAATTAGCTAATTGACTCATTGGTGAATTGACTAATTAAAAAGCAGTTCTCTATATTTAGTCATAGTCCATAGCTGGTCATCGACCATCAGTTCGAGCTTGTCGCAGTGGCGGCGTATCTGTTCGAAGTAGGGTTTGATTTGCTGGCAATAGGCCTGGGCTTTTTCCTCCAAATCTTCTAATTTGTTGATACGCTTGCGTGCCTCTACCATTTGGGACACCTTGTTATGGATACCCTTGATATGCTCGGAGATATGTTCGATAAGGTCAAGCTGTTCGAAGGCCACCTCTTGGAAGTGTTCACCAAAGATATCTTTGAGGCCTCGCACGTTCTCTATCAGCACATTTTGGTATTTCACAGCAGTCGGCACGATATGGTTCCGAGCGATGTCTCCCAATACGCGGGCTTCTATTTGTACGGTTTTGATATATTCCTCTAAGGCGATATCATAGCGCGCATGGAGTTCGACCTCAGAGAGTACTTGCATTTCAGTAAAGAGGTCTATAGCCTGTTGGCCAATATTTTCCTTGAGGGCATCAGGAGTGTTCTTGTGGTTGCTTAGCCCACGCTTTTGAGCTTCCTCTTCCCAAGCCTTGCTGTAGCCATCTCCTTCGAAGAGGATAGGCTTGATGCTTTGGGCATAGCCTTGGAGTACCTTCAGAATGGCCTCTTCCTTCTTGAGGCCTTTCTTACTACCTGATTTCAGCAGCGCATCCACTTCTTTTTTGAAGTCCGTAAGCTGTTTGGCTACCATAGTGTTGAGCACCATCATAGGCTTGCCACAGTTGGCATGAGAGCCCACGGCACGGAATTCGAACTTGTTGCCCGTAAAGGCAAAGGGCGAGGTACGATTGCGGTCGGTAGTATCTAGGAATAGGTCAGGTATCTTATGTACCACATTGAGCGTGCGTTCGTCCTTGTCTTTTTGGATAAAGTCCTTCCCCTGTGCTTTTTGTAGGGAATCAAGCACTTGCGTAAGTAGGGAGCCTATGAATACGGAGACGATAGCCGGAGGGGCTTCGTTGGCACCGAGGCGATAGTCATTGGTAGCCGAGGCGATGGATGCCCTTAGCAAGGCTTCGTAGCGATGTACAGCCTTGATGGTACAGAGAAAGAAGGTAAGGAACTGTAGGTTATTGGCTGGATTTTTTCCAGGGGAGAGCAGGTTCACCCCTGTGTTGGTCACCAGTGACCAGTTGTTATGCTTTCCTGAGCCATTGACCCCTGCAAAAGGTTTCTCATGGAAGAGGACGGCAAAGCCATGTCGCTCGGCCACCTTGCGCATCAGGTGCATCAGTAGGGCATTTTGATCTACCGCGAGGTTGGCTTCGGTGAAGATAGGAGCCACCTCGAACTGGCTGGGTGCCACTTCATTGTGGCGGGTCTTAACTGGGATCCCTACCATGAGGCATTCCTGTTCCAGCTCCCGCATATAGGCCAACACACGGGAGGGGATAGCTCCTAAGTAGTGGTCTTCCAGCTGTTGCCCCTTAGCAGCCTCGTGCCCCAAGAGGGTGCGGCCGGTAATGAGTAAGTCGGGACGGGTAGCCACCAAGGTCTTGTCGATAAGGAAATACTCCTGCTCGCAGCCTAAAGTATTGGATACACGCTCCACCCTTTCATCGAAGTAGCGCGCCACCTCGGTGGCAGCCTTATCTATAGCGGTGAGGGCTTTCAGCAGAGGCGTTTTGTTGTCTAAAGCCTCTCCCGTATAAGCGATAAAGATCGTAGGGATACACAGTACTGACCCATAGACAAAGGGAGGGGAAGAGGGATCCCAAGCGGTGTAACCTCTTGCCTCGAAAGTATTGCGGATTCCCCCATTGGGGAAGCTCGATGCATCGGATTCCTGCTGTACGAGTTGGCTTCCTGAGAATTGCTCGATAGCACGGTCACAGCCTACCGGTTCGAAAAAGGCATCGTGCTTTTCGGCCGTACCTCCGGTAAGGGGTTGGAACCAATGGGTATAGTGGGTAGCACCACGGCTGATCGCCCAGTCACGCATAGCCACCGCCACTTGGTCGGCCACTTGACGGTCTATTTTGCAGCCTTTTTTGATGGATGACATCACACTCTCGAACGCCTCGCGGGTCATGCGCTGGCGCATGGCCTCCTCATGGAAGACATTGCAGGCAAAAAGTTCTGAGGGACGTCCTTTTTCAGCTACCGTAAGGGGTTGCTTCTTTTGCACTTCTGCTAAGGCAGTAAAGCGTAACATAATATAATAGGTTAATGTTTCTGCGCACAAAAGTACAAAAAAATAATGACTCATAAGGGAGAAGAAGGATAAATCGTATTTTGCTACTAAAAATAAATATAGCGTTAAAAAATTATTTGGTTTTATTCCAAATAAATTTGTATCTTTGCGCCCATTTAAATAGAGAGAAGATTATATGAAGTATTTTTCTATGAGGAGTGTTTGTTTCTTTGTGTTATATCTAACCAGCGGATTCCTATATGCCCAACAAATGGCATTGGTAAAGGGGCGTATAACCGACGGTAAAGAGCCAGTGGTAGGGGCAGTAGTACAGCTCAAAGAACTTAAGAAATATGCCGTAGCCGATGCAAATGGAGATTTTTCTCTTTCGGTACCTTATAGAAATAAAGCTTATAACTTTACGATAGAATCCATGGGGTATAAGTCCCAAGAGAAAAGCCTTATGGTAGCTCAAGCGGTAGTTACCCTTTCTATACAAATGGAGGAAGAAGTAACCACCCTTACCGGAATTACCGTAGAGGCGATAACTCCTATCAAGCAAGTACAGAAGAGTGCCTACAATGCGGTAGCCATTGATGCATCCAAGCTACAGCACCTCAACAGCAATGCCTCTGATATGCTCTCCAAGGCCTCTGGGGTCAAAATAAGAGAGACGGGAGGAGTGGGAGCCGAGAGCCAAATCAATCTCAATGGCTTTACAGGAAAGCATGTACGTACCTTTATCGATGGGGTGCCTATCAGTAGGGCTTCTTCTTTCCAAATAGGCAATATCCCTGCGGAACTCATTGACCGTATCGAAATCTATAAGGGGGTGGTGCCTGTTACCTTCGGATCCGATGCTCTCGGAGGGGCAGTGAATATCGTAACCCGCAGAAGCAACGCCCAGTATGCCAACCTAAGTTATACATTTGGCTCCTTTAATACCCATAAGAGTACCTTTAATATAGGGGCACCCTTGACGGACAATATAGGAATAGAGATCAATGCCTATCAAAACTATTCCGATAATAGTTATAGGGTACTGACCCAATATTTGGATTTAAAAAAAGGTATTTACTCTAAAAACAAACGTTGGTTTAGGCGTTTTCATGACCACTATCACAATGAGGTGATTATAGGAAAGGTGAATATATTCAAAGAGCCTTGGGCGGATAAGCTTTCCTTCTCTATGAACTATAACCAGGAGTATAAGCAGATACAGAATGCCAACCTCATGCAGATTGTTTTCGGAGGTAAGTACCAAACCTCCTACACCTATAGCACAGGAATAGAATATGAAAAGAAAAACCTCCTGGAGGGGCTGAGCCTTTCAGTTACAGGGCGTTATGATCTCACCACAACCAATGTGGTAGATGAGGAAAACCGCCTATATACTTGGGATGGCACCTACAAAACCAAGGCTACCTTGGGGGAAGCTATGTATCAGAATACTGTTTTTGAAGGGCGAACTGCTCACATAGCCTCTCACCTGGACTATTGGTTACAGGACAAGCACCTTTTCCAGCTTACCCATACCTTCGGTCGATTCAATAGGGTTACCAAGCGCCAAATTGTAACCCCATTTACCTCCGATGCGGATCTCATGGATCGCATCAACCAAAAGCAGATCTTGGGTCTTTCCTACAAATATGTACCTAATGATAAGTGGAATGTCTTAGCCTTTGGCAAATATTATGTAGCTGAGGTGACAGGTCCAGTGGTAGTTAGCGGTCATGGTTATGGAGCCGTATATAAAGAACATATAGAGCATACCGATGCCTTGGGTGGGGGAGTGGCCTCCAGTTATGAGTTGGCTAAGGCACTACAGGCCAAGCTCTCCTTTGAAAAAAGTTACCGCTTGCCCAACGATAGAGAGCTTTTCGGGGATGGAGACTTGGAGATAGGAGATAATAAGCTGCGCCCCGAACATAGCAACAACCTGAATGTGAACCTCTCTTGGCAACCTGCTATGCAGCAACATGCTTTTTTGGTAGAAGGGGGCTTTGCCCTGCGCTATATACAAGATTATATCATCCGTAATGTCGCAAGTACTGGCTCAGCGGTTAGTAAAAATCATGGAAAGGTACTCACCACGGGGGTGGATCTTTCTCTGCGCTATTTCTATGAGAAAGCCTTCTCTGTTGGTGGAAATCTCTCCTATATGGATATGCGCAACCGTGAGCGGAAGAACCCTAATGGAGCAGACTCAGTGATCTATGGGGATAGGGTGCCCAATATGCCTTACCTCTTCGGAAGTGTGGATGCGGACTATACCTTTGCCTCCCTACTTACTCAGGACGATGGCCTTTCCTTAGCTTATGGACTAGCCTATACCCATGAGTTCTTCCTCTCTTGGCAGAGCGAAGGGGCAAAAATCACCATACCCACCCAGCTCTCCCACGACCTGAGCCTTACTTATACAGCTCCCAAACGGAAGTATACCCTATCGGCCGAAGTAAAGAACTTCACCGATGCCCTGCTCTATGACAACTATAGTTTGCAAAAAGCAGGCCGAGCCTTCTATGTCAAATTTGGGTATAGATTTTAGGTATGTTGTAGGGGCTAATGGCAATTAGCCTTATCAACCATTAATCATCGACTATTAACCATTGACCACTAAAAATTCAAAATTAAAAATTCAAAACTGTTTATATTATGTATATTAATTTTCAATCAATTAGAAAAATGTTGTTCCTCACAGCAGTAGGAGCAGCAACCTTAGTCTCCTGTTCTAAAAATGATGAAGGAGAGGATAAAGGTACAAATCCAAGTGGTGGTAACCCAAGCAGTCAGGAAGATACCACTCCACAGGTAGATATCAATAAATTCTTTATTGATGCCAAAGGAACAGACGGGAATGCCCGCTATATTCTTTATGCCAATGAAGTAGCCTCAGGAGAAGTGCCTATAGGGGAAAACAAAGGACAACTAAAGCCTGCCAATGGCTATTTCTGGTTGTTCAACAAAAACATAGCCGCAGGACTTTCCTATGAGTTCAGAGGAGCTGGAATAGGGGTAGCCTATGGGCGTAACAAAGCTGGAGAAGTGAGTGAAATAGCTCAATTTGGTGTAGCAGAACGCGCCACTACCTTTGGCTTCTTTGGTGACTATTATGTAACAGCTGTAAGTGGTCAGACTATTGTAGGAGAAGCGGGAGCAAAAGACGGAGCTACGTTTACTCTTCGTAAAACTACTGATTTTTCAGAGGCACTTAACAAAACAATTCGTACCAAAAACCTATTGCCTGGAATGAATAATGATGAAGTAGTATCTTTTGCAGGTATCTTGGATAATGGTAATGGAGAGTTCTTGACAAACATGATCGTATCTGATTATAAAGATGTACAACCAGGACAAGGTTCTAGCACAGGGGTTATCCATAATCCAGATGTGGTGTATGTAGGAGTCTTTGACAAAGATTTGAACTTTAAGCGTTACTATAAAAGTGATAAGCTTGGTTATGCAGCAGGTCGCTTTAAAAGTCAATACCTCTTGGAGTTAGGGAAAACAGAGAATGGGAATGTATATGTCTTCTCAGGAGGGATCAACCAAAAAGAAGGGTCTACCAGAAAAGCAGGAGCCTTGTTGATCAAGCCAGGAGCAACTGGCTTTGACCCTGACTACTTCTTTGATATAGCTTCTGTATCGAACAATGGTATCTTCCGTCGGGTATGGCATATCTCTGGTAACAAATTCTTCTTAGAATTTTTCAATGATGCAGCTAGCGCAGGACTACGTTCGTTAGATGCACATCGCTATGCCATTGTGGATGTAGAAGCTAAAACACTTAGCTGGGTAATAGGACTTCCAGAACCTGCTAATATCAATGGTATTACTTCCAATCCTATTACCCCTGCTATTTACCAAGGAAAGGTATATCTTCCTGTAAATGAAAAAAATACAGATCCTGCTATCTATGTGATAGATCCCGCTACTAATGCCGCTACTAAGGGCTTGGTTGTAAAAGGAGCTAATGTTATCAATGCTATAGGACGTTTTGAATAATATGAAGCACATCATCTGTCTATTCTTTATATCCGTGTATAGCACATGGGCACAGACAACTATTTGTATAGGGGAGCGTATTACGCTCCCTTCTACCATTATGGGGCAGGAGCGTACGGTGGACATCTACCTGCCGCCTTCCTATAAAGATTCCTCGCTCAGGGCGGTGGATTATCCAGTGGTATACCTGCTCGATGCGCAGGTCAATTTCAACTACTTTACTACGCTGATGGAAAAGCTCACTCAGGGCATCCCTAACCTCCCCGAAATGATTGTGGTGGGTGTAGAAAGCCCTGATCGGGACAGCGATTTTACGACCGAGAACGACCGCTTCTGGCAGTTTGTTCGCGATGAGCTAAAGCCCATGGTGGAACGACAATACCGCTGCAAGGACTTTCGTATCGCTGTAGGACACTCCCTCAGTGGCTTGGCCGTGACCAATGCCTTGCTAAGCTATACCGAGCTTTTTAACGCCTATATCGTTCATGATCCCAGCCTATGGTGGGGCGATGGGGCGGGTATCAAGCGCTTCGAACAGAACAAAGGAAAGGACTTCGGCTACCGACACCTATATATAGCCCATACGGGGTATAAGATACGACACAATGGCCGTAGTGGCCATGTGGCTACCTTCGAGAAGCTCCAACAATGGCTCCAACAAGGCGCCTTTAAGAATTTGCAATGGAAGCTAAACACTTATCCCAATGAAAACCATGGAACCATTCAGCTCATTGGCAATATGGAACTCTTCCGAGCCCTCTTTGCCGAGATGTTTATCGATCGCAATGATATAGAGCAGAACCCTCAGGTGATCCTAGCACGCTACCAGGCACTCTCCCAAAGGCTTCACTACCCATTCACACCTTCACAGGCCTACTTGAGAAATACCGCTAAGTGGCTGCGACGAAATGGAAAGCAAGACCAAGCCGACCAAGTGGAAGCGATGCTAACTCCCTAAGAGAAAAACAAATAGGCCGCTTTCCATTGTTAATAATTTTTGAGAGGGGAGAAATAAAAACAAAATAGAAATATAACGCATTGATATTTAGTGTATTAATTCGTTTTTAAGCAGGTAGTATAGAATAATATGATATGGATATAAAAGTGGTTGATAAGTTTTTATGAAAAAAAGATAAAAAAAGAACATTTTTCATTTGTTTCTAAAAATATTTTTATATCTTTGCGCCGAATAAATAATTAGACTTATGAGTACACCAGTAAATAAGGAAGTAGCTTGGGATAAGACCAAGACCATTATGAGTAAAACCGACGCTAAAGGCGTGATTGAGTATGTAAATCAGGTATTTATGGATGTGGCAGGATACACAGAGGGCGAACTAATAGGTAAGCCTCACAATGTAATTCGCCATCCTGATATGCCTAAAACCATCTTCAAAATTCTATGGGATAACATCCAAAAAGGGATTAACTTCCATGCGATCGTGAAGAATCTTGCCAAATCAGGAGAATATTATTGGGTAATTACCGACTTTGATATCATCCGTGACCCAAGTGGACAGATTATTAATTATATGGGTAGAAGAACTTCTGTGCCTACAGAAACTATCGAAAAACACATCGCTCCCTTGTATCAAAAAATACTACAAGCAGAGCAAGCAGGAGGTATAGAAGCCGGTGAGCAATTCTTTCAACAATTCCTCAAAGATCAAGGAAAAGATTACCTTACTTATATAGAGGATGTAATCTTGGAATTCAAATCCTAAAACACTGTACAACCAATCGTGAAGAATTAAACAACGAAGGGAGACCTTATGTAATGATTTTCGAAAGAAGGTGATGATTTTTCTCTCAACAACTGACAAGAAGTGTATTGAGAATAAGAAATTGTTAATAACTTTTTGATTTAAAATGGGTCTTAATTTTTCTTGTAAAAGATTGAGAATCAGTGCATAATATTTGTTTTTTTAAATACTTATTGTAAAAGAATTTTTAAAAATAGAGGCATTTTGAGAAAAAAAGTAGTGTAAGACGAATAAAATAACTACATTTGCCTCCCTGAAATAATATTGTAGATTATGATATTGAAACTAAAAAAAGTAGCACTTGTTGTAATGGGTTATCTGATGGTTTCCTGTGGAGCTGGTGGTGACCAAGGGGAACTTACTGGCGTAAAGGGTGGGCAATGGACTCAGCCTAAGCCTTATGGGATGACACTTGTCCCAGGTGGTGCTTTCGTGATGGGTAGTTCCGATTATGACAAAGCGCATTCCGAGGACGCTACTACCAAAACGGTAACCGTAAGCCCTTTCTACATGGATGACACCGAAATTACCAACGGTGAGTATCGCCAATTCGTCAACTGGGTACGCGACTCTATCGTTCGTCGTAAACTCGCCGTGATGGCCGAGGAAAGCGGACAGGCTACCGGTGGCGAAGGAATCGGTAAATACGCTTTTATAGACACTGACCAGGAAAAACTCAGTGCCTATGATAAGTATATGTACGAGAACTACGGCGATAAGGATAACCCTGAAAAACGTAAGATTAATAGAAAAGTTAATCTTATTTGGGACAAACAAAAGTATCCTGATGAGCACTATGTGGAAGTGATGGACTCTATGTATGTTTCTATCGAAGAGACTTACAATGGTCGTCGCCCCTTGAATGTAGAAAAACTCGTCTTCAAGTACCAATGGATGGACATAGAAGCTGCTGCTCGTTCTCATAAAAAAGGTCGTAAGGACTTTATCAAAGAGGAAATAGTGAAGATATATCCTGATACTACAGTATGGATTAAGGACTTCAATTATTCCTACAATGAGCCTATGCACAATGACTATTTTTGGCACTATGCCTATAGTGAGTATCCTGTAGTAGGAGTAACTTGGAGACAAGCTAAGGCTTTCTGTGAATGGCGTACCCTCTATAAGAACTCTTTCCAAAAAGCCAAAAAGAGAAAAGACGTGAACGCCTTCCGCTTGCCTACCGAGGCTGAATGGGAATTCGCCGCTCGTGGTGGTTTGGAAGCTGCTACTTATCCTTGGGGTGGCCCTTACACCGTGGATAGCAAAGCCTGCTTCATGGCCAACTTCAAGCCTTCTCGTGGGGACTATGCAGCTGATAACGCGCTCTATACCGTAGAAGCCAAATCATATCACCCCAATGGCTACAACCTCTACAATATGGCAGGGAATGTATCGGAATGGACAAATACTTCTTATGATTCTAACTCATACGAATACATGTCCTCTATGAACCCTAACGTAAATGACCAACAAAACAAACGTAAAGTAATCCGTGGTGGTTCTTGGAAAGACGTTGCTTTCTACACTCAGGTGGCTACCCGCGACTACGAATACCAAGACTCCGCCCGTAGCTACATCGGGTTCCGTACCGTACAAAGTTATATGGGGGTACAAAGAGTTAACTCTAAAAAAGGAAATCTCTCTAACTTGAGATAATCAATCTAAAAAATTAAAAATTAATAAATAAAAGAAGTATAATTAAAAAGAAAAAAAATGGCACAGTCAAAGACACAAAAGAAAATCATGAATATGGTTTATGGTTTGGGAGCCTCAGTCGTAATTATCGGGGCACTCTTCAAACTACTTCACTGGGAAGTTTCCTTAGGATCTATTAAGTTAGGAGGGGGTGCCCTCTTGGCAACTGGTCTTATCACAGAGGCGCTTATCTTCGCCATCGCAGCTTTCGAACCTGTAGCAGAGGAAGCAAAAAAATACGAGTGGGAACGTGTATTCCCTGAATTGGAAGGTGGAGAACCAAGACAGCTTAACTTTGCTGGTGGTGGAGCCGCTCCTCAGTTAGCTTACGATGATGCAGAAGGACAAATCATCAGAGAATCTCTTTCTGAAAAACTGGATAATATCCTACGTGAGGCTCATATCGATGCAGAACTGATGACCTCCTTGGCTACTAGTATCCGTAACTTCGAAGGGGCAGCTCGTAACATAGGCCCTGCTGCCGATGCAGTTGCTTCTACTCAAAAGTATGGAGAAGAGCTTACTACCGCAGCCGTACACCTCGAAGCGCTTAACTCCCTCTACCGTATCCAGCTCGAAAGAACTGAGCTTCAAGTAAATGCTCAAGAAGGTATGGTGGACAACCTTAATTCATTGAACGCACAAGTTAATTCATTCAAAGAACATTTGAGATCTCTTAACACAGTATATGGTGGCATGCTCTCTGCAATGGGCGGAGCTCGATAATCTAAATCATATTAACTAACTTAAAATTAATTAATTAGAAATGGCAGGAGCAGCAAATTCACCACGACAGAGGATGATTAACCTGATGTATCTGGTTTTCATCTCCATGATGGCTCTCAATATGGGGAAGGAAGTCTTGAGCGCATTTGGTCTGATGAACGAAAAGTTACAAGCAGCCAATGAGCGTTACCAATCTACCAATGAGGCCGTCTTCGCAGAATTAGAGAAAAAAGAACAAGAAAAACCTGAAGAATACGCTGAATCTTTGAAAAAAGCACGCGAAGTAAGAGATGCCTCTAATGAGTATTATGCTTACTTGGGCGAACTCAAAGAGGATATTATGAAACAGGCTGGTACTACCGAAAAAGAAAGAAAGGATTATCAGGTGATGGATAAGTCCGATAAGTTGGACGAAAGATTCTTCAAGACAGATGGGCTTAAGCCTGATGGACAAAAATTCTTGGATAACATTAAGAACTATCGTGATAAGTTGGTCTCTTTACTCGATGAGAAAAAAGATGCAGCCCTTATTGCAGTAATCCAAGAAAGATTTAGTACCGGTGAGAATGACAAGGTAAAAGACCGTGAAGGAAATAGTGTAGGTTGGGTACAGTACAACTACGAAGGATTCCCTTATATAGCAGCGGTGACCAAGTTCTCCCAATTACAATCCGATGTACGCCAAACAGAACAAGACTTCTACAAGGCGATGCTCGGTGAGAAAATGAAAGAAGAGCTTTCTATGAAGCACTATACTACCTTACTTGAACAATCCAGAGGGGCTTACTATGCAAACCAAGAGTTCGATGGTGCCATCGTATTAGGTCGTAAGGACAACTCTACCAAACCTAAAAAGGTAGATTTGAAATTGGATGGTCGTCCTATCCCTGAATCTCAAGTAGAAGTAGTAGAAGGTAAGATCAAACTAAAAGTGAATACTGGTAACGTTGGGGATCACAAGATCGAAGGTACACTTATCTACGAACAAAATGGTGAGGAAACTCCTGTAGATGTTGTACAGTCCTTCACCACCATCCCTCGTCCGAACGAAGCGGTAATCTCTGCTGATAAGATGAACGTAGTATATCGTGGGGTAGTGAACCCTATGACCATCTCTATGCCAGGGGTGCCTGACAATCAGGTGAACGCTTCCGCACCAGGACTTTCTCGTAAAAGTGGGCCTAACTATATCATGAAGCCAGGAGCAGGTTCTTCTGAAGTAACGATTGTGGTAACAGGTACCTTCGACGGACAGAAGTTCTCTTCCTCTAAGAAGTTCCGTGTAAAGGATATTCCAAAGCCAGAAGGTGCCATCTTAAAAACAACAGGTGCTGTGAAATTGGCTAAGGCAAATATCTTAGCCGGAGAACTTTCCGTAGCTTTCAACGACTTTGATTTTGACCTTTCTACCAAAGTAAACTCTTTCCGTATCTTAGTGCCAGGACAGCCAAGTGTGGTAGTACAGGGTAGCCGTGTAAGCGCTAGTGCTCCAGCAGCAGCAGCTGTGAACCGTGCTAAAAAAGGAGATGTGATTCAGATATCAGAGATACGTTATTCAGTATCAGGATATAGCGGTACGCCTAAGCCTGCTACACCTATATCTATCGAAGTATTGTAATTAATAATTATAAGATAATGAAACAAGCACTAAAAAATATCCTGACGCTATCTTTCTTGTGGATAGTATCCTCAACTACTTTTGCGCAGACCAATATCCTCAACGCAAGAGTACCCTCTGAGATAGGTGAGAAGACTGCAGCTCAACAGGAATCTGACAATGACGTACCGCTTCCTTATGGCTATGTGGATGACCGTGATATTATGTGGTCAACTACTACTTGGGAACTTGTAGACTTGGAAGAAAGAGCTAACTTCCCCCTACTATTCCCTATTGATACTATGGAGATTGGTGCCGATCGTCGCTCCTTGTACGATGTTCTCCTAAGAGCGATGAAGGAGAAAAAACTCACCGAGACGTATACAGACTCCTATTTCACAGAAAAGAAGAGCTATGACGATCTCAAATTTAGCTTGTCCAAAGCCGATACCCTCGATGCTGGATATGAAATCCTCAACCAAGGACTTCCTTTGCCTCCTGAATATATCGTACGTACCGACCTTACCTCAAGAGATATTGTTCAATATCGTATCAAAGGACTTTGGTACTTCGATAAGAGACAAGGAGAGCTTAAGTATCGCTTACTCGGTATTGCTCCTGTAGCACCCGATGTGAGTGTCTTGGGTACCGATGATGCACAATCAAGCTTGGTAGAACTCTTTTGGGTATGGTATCCTGCCGCAAGAAATATCTTGCACAAAGCAAGGGTATTCAATCAGTTGAACTCCGCCAACCGGGTCTCTTTCGACCACTTGCTGAACGCCCGACGTTTTGTAGGGGTCATTTACAAAGAAGACAACGTGTATGGAGATAGGGAAATCAAAAAATACCTCCCTGACAACGCCCTATACCAGCTCTTAGAAGCAGAACGTATCAAACAACGTATCCGCGACCGCGAACAAGATATGTGGGTTTATTAAAACAATATACAAAAGACTACCTTTTTGGTGGTCTTTTGTTTCTTTATGAATGTCTTATATAATCTATTGCCTGATCTTGAATCTCGATTTTCTTAGCTAATATTTTACCGAAGTACGCTTTGCCAAGGGAGAACTTCTCACTCGTGAAGCTGAGGTAGAAAACTACTTGTATTACCTTAGCGAAGGTATTGTACGTATCTTTCAATTAGAAGATAAACCTCATCACCATTGAAGTAGATAGCATACTCCCATTGTTTTTGCCGGTAGAGGGCTTCACGATGGAAGATTTCCATTTCTTCATCTCCATTTTTCAGGAAGGTACTGGGGGCATGGAGGAATTTCTGATAGTCCTTAGGCATTAGATAAGTGGTCTTTAGGTAAGCCATACGATCCCCTTGGCTAATGTCGAAATAGACCTCTACTATATGATTGTTGTCAAACTGAGGATCTGTATTCTTCCGATCGTCCTCATCGGGTGAATAGGTGCTGTTTTTGTGGATATATACAGGACGAAGATTTTTGGCAGGAGCATATATAGGAGGGGCAGTAAAGCGCTTCATAAGCGCTTGCTTAAAGGGAGGGTGAGTGCCCCGTGCTGGCTCAAGAGTAGCGAAATCTTCCCTCTGGCAATACAGCTGTGCCAATTGCCACTTCCCATCTAATAGAAATACGACCTTATAGTTGCCTTCCTCTGGAAACTCTTTCAGGTCGTAATAATCCTTTCGGTCGGTATGCTTTAGGAAATAGTAAGTAGCTTCTTTTTGTACTTTAGAGAGGAAAGCGCTCCTTTGTTCAGTGTTCCATTTTTCAGTATGAGGGATCTCCTCCAAAGGCTTTTTTAAGGTGTCATTATCTACTAACCACGTATGGTAATAGTTTTCATCAAAATCAATATAGTAATTTCCTAAGAAAACTCCTTTCTGTTCCGTTTTCTTAGTTTTGGTGTGTGTCAACCTTTCTTCTGATGTCCCTTTGGGGCTTATTTTTACAAAAAAGAGGAGGTTATCTAAGGAATTATAATAATAAGTGAATAATTCGTTCTTCGAGCAAAAGAAAATATTAGAGGAACCATTAATCATATATTCCTTTTGCTCGTCAAACTCCAACTCTTTTTTAGGAGATAGGTCTGAGTAGAAATAATCATTATTGATATGCCAGAGATAATCATACCAGTACATATATTTATCAGGCATTTTAGTAGCATAAATACCATTTTTGTAGTTCTCAATAGTATCTTCTCCTATATAGAACCAAAAGACAGCAGAACAAAAGACAAAGCCGAGTATAAGGCTGATGATCTTGACCGTTTTATACTTAGTGCTATAGTAGATGAGGGTAATGGTGGTAATCAGAAGGAAAAATCCCAATAGAAAGCCACCTCCATAGATTGCCCAACCTAGACTATTGATGCCAGGAAGAGTGATGATAAAGAGGGCGACCAAAACAGCCCAAAATAAGTAACCAAAGAGAATAACTTTTTTCATCTTAGATAAGGATTCCAATTACAGAGGCAAAGATAGTAAATAATTAGAAAATCGACTTAGTATATTGGCTAAATCCTTTGTTAAACCGAGAAAAAGTTGTATATTTGCCCCATTAACCATAATGATATGACAATTATGAAAAAAAGGATTGTTTTTACAGCTTTTGCCAGCTTGCTACTATGGGGTTGTGGCAATAATCATGACATGATGTATAATCCAGAATATTCCCCCTCCTATCCTAAGCAAGTGCCTACGGCTGAGAATGGGGAGACTTTTAAGGAAATCAAGGAAAACCCCTTTGTAGAGGTGGCTTCCCAACCGGTTTCTACCTTTTCGGTGGATGTGGATAGGGCGGCTTATAGTAATATCCGCCGTATGATACAGCAGGGCAGTCTTCCTCCTAAGGATGCCGTACGTATTGAGGAGATGATCAACTACTTTGATTATGACTATCCTACCCCCGATGCACAAACATCCGCTCCCTTGCGTATGAGCTACGAGCAGGCGCCCGCACCCTGGAACACCGAGCATCAGCTTTTGCGTATTGGCCTCAAGACAAAGCCTTTGGATCTCTCCCAAGCGCCTCCCTCTCACTTGGTATTCTTGATTGATGTCTCTGGCTCTATGATTGATTACAATAAGCTCCCCTTACTCAAGTCCTCCCTAAAGCTCTTGCTTCATAACCTCAAGCAGCAGGACAAGGTAAGTATCGTAACCTATGCCAGCGGTACCAAGGTAGCCTTAGAGCCTACTTCTGTAAAGGAACGGGCAAAGATAGAAAGGGTATTGGACGGCCTTGAAGCAGCAGGGGGAACCTCTGGCGAAAAGGGAATCCAGTTGGCTTACGAGCTCGCTCATAAGGCCTTTATCAGGGGAGGAAACAACCGTATTATTCTAGCTACTGATGGTGATTTTAACATAGGGATTAGCAATGCCAATGATCTGAAAACTTTTATAGAAAAGCAACGTGAAGGGGGCGTATATCTCTCCGTGTTGGGCTTTGGGATGGGCAATTACCGAGATGATATGGCCGAGACCTTAGCCGATAGTGGCAATGGGAACTATGCTTATATAGATAACCTTACCGAAGCGAAGAAGGTCTTAGTCAATGAATTTGGTGGTACCCTCTTTACCGTAGCCAAGGACGTGAAATTACAGATAGAGTTCAACCCTAAGTATGTCAAGCAATATAAGCTTTTAGGTTACGAAAATCGCATGTTGGCCAATGAGGATTTTACCAATGACAAGAAGGATGCAGGCGAAGTAGGGGCAGGGCATACCGTTACGGCTATCTATGAGATCGTTCCTTCCGATGGGAAAATAACCTCTTCCCTCCGTTATCAAGATAGTAAGCTCAATGAAATAGGAAAGGGCAACGAAGTAGCCTTCCTAAAAATCCGCTACAAAGACCCTAAAGAAGCCAACGCTGCCAGTAAGGAAGTCGTAGAGCCACTCACCTTTAATCTCAAGCAACTCCCGCAGGCTTCCGAAGATTTCCGCTTTGCCGCTGCGGTAGCGGAGTTTGGCCTATTGCTAAGAGACTCCCAGTACAAAGCCCAAGCCTCCTATGACCAAGTAATAGAATTGGCGAAGAATGCTTTTGGCCGAGATGAAGAGGGCTACCGAAAAGAGTTTGTCCGCTTAGTAGAAAGTGCAAAGTTAATGAGCCAAAATAAGTAATCAAGGACGAATGATTAAATCGTTAATTATTTGTTATTAATCATTAATCATTGAACATTAATCATTACTTTTGCCCCCGATTTCAAACAGCTATTGTTTAACCTTTAATAAAACTTACAAAGAAATGACCTATATCAAGTTACATATTACCGTAGAATTACCTTGCCAGCAAGGTAACGCTTCGTGGCGTATCCACTTGATGTAGCATTATCATATCATACAACAAAAGCCCGAAGCGACTGCTTCGGGCTTTTTGTTTGTCCTTCTCTCAAAAATCCCAAGCAAATATCAATTATCTTTCTCGCAAGCGTACCCCGCTGAAAGAAATCACAGCCCTTAAGTATCACTCCTCAGCAATGGAAATTGGGGAGATGCTTTTAGAGTGCAAGCCATATGTGCAACTATAAATAAAAAGAAAAAATGGAAGAAAAAATCATACAAATCACCGCAGGACGCGGTCCTTTAGAATGCCAATGGGTAGTGGCGAAAGTACTCAAGACTTTCCTGCAAGAGGCCACCCAAGCAGGCATCAGCTATATCATTCTCAACCGTGAGGAAGGCGATGCCAATCTCACTGTCAAATCGGTTACCCTGCAACTCAAAGGCAAGGAGTTAGCATCATTTTTGAAAAGTTGGCTCGGCACCGTGTGCTGGGTAGGCAAGAGCACTTTTCGCAAATTCCACCAGCGAAGTAACTGGTATATAGGCGTTTTTGAGCTTGACCAACTGCAACGTCAGCCTTTCTCAGAGCGCGATGTGCAGTTCCAAACCACTCGCTCACAAGGCAATGGCGGACAGAATGTGAACAAGGTAAATTCCGCAGTGCGCGCCACCCACCTGCCTACAGGTATCAGCGTATTGGCACAAGATTCGCGTTCGCAACTGGACAATAAGAAACTCGCCCTCAACCGTCTGAGGGAAAAACTCACCGAAATAGAGCTTCAGCAACTTGCCGAGCAAGCGCAGCACCATTGGAACAATCACACCCAAGTGCAACGTGGCAACCCTGTGCGCACTTTCAAAGGCACCGATTTCAAAAGCACTTATGTAGATAAGAGCTATAAGAAAGAACGCGCCGTAGCTAAGCGTTTTTGTAGGGGCGAATGGCAATTCGCCCATTAACGAATGGCAATTCGCTTAGCTAACCCCTAACCCCTAACACCTAAAAAAATGGCAAATTTAAAACTCAAAGGGAAAGACCTGCTCAAGTTAGGTTTCCCGAATAATCAATCTATCAATGTAGCGTTAGAAGTAATGAAGCGCAATTACGCTACTAAGAATACCGCTTATGTAAAGTCGGTACTTGAGGATATTTTAAAAAATCCTGCGCAGTACGAAGGTCATCTTACTTTTGGTCAGATAGCCGAAGCGCTGCTTTCATCTACCAAAACCGAAAAGCGACAGCTCAACGCTACACGCGCCCCTTATCATATCTTTGGCGAGGACATCACCGAAGAGGCTAGAACGCAGCTCTATACGGCTTTAAAACTTCCTATTTCGGTAGGTGGGGCACTCATGCCCGATGCCCATAGTGGCTATGGGCTGCCCATAGGGGGCGTGCTGGCGGTGGAGAATGCGGTCATTCCTTATGGGGTAGGCTTGGACATCGGTTGCCGTATGTGCCTTAGTATCTTGGATATCCCTGTGTCCTACCTTTCGGGGGCACGCGATAAGTACGAGAAAGCCCTTATGGAACACACCAAGTTTGGTATGTATGAGCATCACAAGTCGCATGTAGAACACGAGCTATTTGATCGTGATACTTTTTCGCTGATTCCTATTCTCAAGCGATTGAAGGATAAGGCCATCAAGCAGATGGGTACTTCGGGTAGTGGGAATCACTTTGTGGAGTTTGGAGAGGTAGAACTCTTGGCAGACGATCCGCAGATAGGTTTGCCCAAAGGAAAATATCTCGGTATTCTTTCCCATAGCGGTTCGCGTGGCTTTGGGGCAGAGATAGCGCAGTATTACGTACGCGTGGCTGCCGAACAGTGTCCGCTACCCAAAGAAGCCCAACAGTTTGCTTGGTTAGACCTCTCGACCCACTTAGGCTTAGAGTATTGGACAGCGATGAACCTCGCGGGCGATTACGCTTCGGCTTGTCATGAGGACATCCACCGCCGACTCATTCGTGCGGTAGGTGGTCGATTGAGAGCACGCATCGAGAACCACCACAATTTTGCTTGGAAGGAAATTCACGATGGTAAGGAGGTGATTGTACACCGCAAAGGAGCGACCCCAGCAGGGGAGGGCGTACTGGGTATTATTCCTGCCTCGATGACGGATGCGGGCTACATAGTACGCGGTAAGGGCAATGCCGAGAGCTTTGATTCAGCTTCGCATGGGGCAGGGCGCGCTTTCTCTCGCAATGAGAGCAAGAACCGCTTTACCAATTCCGATATCAAAAAAGCCCTCAAAGCCAAAGATATTACCCTTATCGGGGGCAATGCCGAAGAAGCTCCTATGGCGTATAAAAACATAGAAACCGTCATGGCTTCCCAAACCGATTTGGTGGATATCATCGGTACTTTCCAACCAAGAATTGTACGGATGGACAGGTAGAAGAATTTTTTACTAAAATAATTTTTGAATATTGATAATAAGTCCGTACTTTTGTATTTTGAGTTGATATTTTTGCTTTGGAGTTGTATTTGTAATAAATGGAGAACTTCAACATAATAGCTCTTAACTATTTTTAATCAAACATAAATTCGAATTAACAATATGGCAACAGCAAATCAGTTAAAAACGCTTATAAAGAGTCACTTTGAGGACAATAGTGAAAAATTTAATACTGTTGCATTACAAATTGCAGCTTATGAAGCGAAATTAGGGCATGTAATTTTAGCTAATGATATACGGAAAATTATTGATGCTGAGAAGTTTAATAAGCCTAAGTTTAGAAATATAGACCCTAGTTTACAAGGTTTACTTTTAGAAATTCATCCACAAGAGCATCTTGTAGATTTAGTTGTCGATCCACAAATTAGAAAAAGGATAGAAAGAATAATTAATGAATTTACTTATAGAGATAAGTTATTTAGACATAATCTTGAAAATAGGAGGAAAATTCTTTTTTCTGGACATCCTGGCACAGGAAAAACAATGACAGCGTCAGTAATAGCTAATGAGTTACACTTGCCAATATATGTTGTGCTAATGGACAAAATAGTAACAAAATATATGGGTGAAACGAGTGCCAAATTGCGACAGATATTTGATTATATAGAAGATGTGCCTGCTGTCTATCTTTTTGATGAGTTTGATGCTATTGGAGGACAACGTGGGAAAGATAATGAAGTAGGTGAGATGCGTCGTGTATTAAATTCATTTCTGCAATTTATTGAAAGAGATCACTCTGACAGTTTAATTATTGCCGCAACTAACAATTTAGAATTATTAGACCAAGCATTATTTAGGCGTTTCGATGATGTAATTCACTACCAACTCCCAACTGATCAGGAAAAAATACAATTACTTAAAAACCGACTTAATGGAAGTATTTCACAAAAGGATATTGATTTGATTTTACCTGAATTAACATCCTTAAGTCATGCAGAAATTAATCAAGCTTGTTTAGATGCTATAAAAGAAGCTGTAATAAATGAAGTTAAAATTTCTCCTGATTTAGTAATAAAGACCATTAGAGAAAGAAGATCAGCCTATAACTTAAAGTAGAAAACTATGAGCAAATATGAACACATTATTATTCCTCAAGGGATAAAAAGAGATATTGACTATTCTTCCATGGTTAGTGGAGGAGGGAGATCTTTTATACCTGAAAGAAACCGACAAGAACATGCAGAATATTTACAAAGGAAATTTGATGCTGCCAGAGTTGATGATACAAATGTCAAACAACAAATGGGAGCAATCTCTTTACCTGCGAGAAGTGGAATTTATCTCGAATTTGCAAGTGCTCCCACTTATGATTTAGCATCAAAAAGTTTAGAAGATCAAAAAGCTGGTATCCGATTGTTAAATATTCGACAAGTAAAAACAGAAGATGACCAGGAACAGACTTTTGCAACTATCTATATCCCTCATGGAGAGGAATATAGACTTTTAGAAAAGCTACATAAATATGCGACGGAAGAGTTACGTAATGGAAAACCTAAAAATGACAATCTTTTCCGAAGTATCGAAAATATTAATGTAGCTCTCCTGAAAGCATTATGGACTGACAGACATGAAGATTTTCCAACTGATCACAATGATTGGTATGAGGTTTGGATAAGAACTTCTGTAACAGAAAATATTGAAAATCAACATAAAAGATTTATAGATTCTCTTCGGAGTCTCAACATTCGCTTCAAAGAGGATTCAATTCTAACATTTCCAGAAAGGACTGTATTTTTAGTATATGCAAATATAGATGCTCTGACTAAATTATTGGGATGTTCAGACCAATTAGCAGAATTGCGTATGGGGCGTACACTAACAGGATTTCTATTTAATGAAAACAGAAATGAACAACGAGAATGGGTAGATGATTTACGTAGTAGACTCGAAATTAATAATGATACGGATTCTGTTGTATGTGTCTTAGATTCTGGTGTAAATAACGGACATCCTCTTTTAGAACCTATTATTCCTGAAAAAAATTGTGGATCTGTCGTTGGAGAGGGTATTGCAGATGGAAATGGTCATGGTACAAGAATGTGTGGAACAGTCATTTATGGAGATATGTCTTCTTATCTTGCCAATAATCAAAAAATACAAATCGAAAATCAGATAGGTTCAGTTAAATTGTTACCACATAGTCGTTCTAATCCAAAAGAAATATGGGGATTTTTAATAGAACAAGCAGTTGCAACATCTGAAATTATATTCCCAAAAAAAACTATTTGTTATTGTATGGCAATAACAGCTGAAGAAAGTGAAAAAGGAAAACCTACCTCTTGGTCAGGTGCTGTTGATTCTATCGCATACAACAATAATGAGAAAGGTCGTTTGTTGATAATTTCTGCTGGTAATATTGCTGAAATAAATCATTTGGATAAAGATATTATTAATGCTTATCCTAATAACCATAGTCTTCGAAAAATTCAGAATCCAGCACAAGCATGGAACGCTTTAACCATTGGAGCTTTTACAAATATAGTGGCGCCTAATAGTCCTGAGTTAGCAGGTTATGATCGTGTCGCTCCTGTTGGAGGAATTAGCCCTTTTTCACGAACTTCATATCTATGGGGTAAGACTGCATTGATAAAACCAGAAGTGATGTTTGAAGGAGGAAATTTATATAAAACTAATGACTCTTTACTTCTCTTTAGTACTCATCAAGATTTAGAATTGATGACAACAAGTAAAAACTACCAAATAAGTAGTTTTTTTGATACCATCAATGCAACAAGTGCAGCAACAGCTTTAGCTTCAAACTTTGCAGGTAGGTTGCAAGCTAAGTATCCTCATTTATGGGCAGAAAGTATTCGTGGATTAATTGTTCATTCTGCAAAATGGACGTCGGCTATGGAAGAGCAGTTCCCTGTTAGAAACGGAAATAGAGCTGATATGATACAAAGACTACGTCATTGTGGTTATGGCGTACCATCAGAAGAAAGAGCTTTTTATAGTACTGAAAATGGTTTGACCTATATCGCTCAGGAAGAAATACAGCCCTTTATTAAGGAAGGTAAAAATGCTCCTAAAATGAATAAAATGCACTTCTTTGAGCTACCTTGGCCCCGTGAGATCTTAGAACAACTTGCAGAAACAAATGTTACAATGCGGGTAACTTTATCATATTTTATTGAACCAGCCCCTGGAGAAATTGGCTGGAAAGATAAATATAGATATGCATCTTGCGGTTTGCGATTCGATGTGAATACAGAGGCTGAGGATCAGAGAGCATTTCAATTAAGAATTAATGGGGCAATTGAAGCTGAAGAAAATGAAGAACGCAGTAAAAATGATTCAAAAAGATGGCTAATAGGAGCTGATAATAGAAATAGAGGTTCAATACATTCTGATGAATTAAACCTTACTGCAGCTCAATTAGCTACTTGCAACTTGATTGCTGTTTATCCTATTGGAGGATGGTGGAAAACACGTACCAATTTGGAGAAGTATAATGAAAAATTGCGATATTCTTTGATAGTTTCTTTAGACACTCCTGCTGAAAATATAGATTTGTATAATGTCGTAAAAACAAAGATAGAGACTATGATCAAAACTCCTATTGAAGTGAAAATTCCTACAAACAATTAATATAGAAAAGGCTGCTAAGCGGTTTGCTTAGTAGCTTTTTTATAGCTCGTGCTACAACCTCTCACAACAAATTTACTCATCTTCTAATCTCTTCTTATTTTTGTAGTCAAAATATTCACTTCTGTATGAAAAAGAAATTCTCCTCTCACATAAAGGATATGCTATATGTTTTGTTGCTTCCGCTGCTTTTCATCGCTATATTACTAAGTCGCTTTTTTGATAGGATGGACGAAAAAATACATCTTCGCACTATTCTCGCTTGGATATTCTCGCCCATTACAGCCCTATATAGGGTTACGATGGGTAGTGAGAAAGATTTTTGGCAGGAGAGGTTTGTTTTATTGATAATCTGTTCATTTTTAGTAATTATTCATTTTTATACTGACTTGCTAATTAACAAATAATCCTTATCTTTGTCCCCACACATTAACCATTAACCATTAAGAAAGTGGCCAAGAAAAAGAAAACCCTACCAGCAAACTTCGACGAATTGATAGAAGCCAAAGATTTAGACGCACTTAAAGCCGTCTTCAACGAATGTGAGCTAAACGCTTATGAACGTCGTTCATTCAAGACACCTGCGCTTTCTTTTTATAAGATTCCGCTGGAGCTAATGGACTGGCTTATTGCCCAAGGAGCAGATGTCAATGCGAGAGATGAATACGAATGCACCCCATTACACTATCACGCCCAAGTAAATAATATAAAAAAAGTAGCGTTATTATTGGAAAAAGGGGCAGATATAGAGGCGCAGGACAGATACAAGAAAACCCCTCTGCTCTTTGCTGAATACCACGCTGAAGTAGCTGAGTTACTCCTTGAAAAAGGTGCTAACATCAATGCTAAAGACGATAAGGGGCATAATGTAATAGAGCGTACACTCATAACAGCAAGGGGAGGCTATTTGCCCAAAGCCCTGAAGGCTATCAAAATATATTTGAATGCAGGATTGAAGCCTACCAAATATGCCAAAGAACGGCTTACTATCATAGGAGAAGACTTTGAATTTCGCCGTGCTGATACGGATGCTGAATGGTTAGAAGAAGCAGATGCTGCCCTCCAAGAACTGTACAAACTCTTTGATGTGCCTCCTGTACCTCGCCGTATCCAGCACGATGGCAAATCGGCTATTATACTGGCAGGGGATACGTGGGAAGAACGCTATGAGCAGGCGTGGACACTTTTGGTGCCCAGTAGTGGTAGCGCAACTACCATGCAGGGAGAGGTAGTGCGTATAGCAGGCAGGGTAAACGATGAACTCCTACGCAATGCTATGGGCAACTGGGATAAGGAATACCGCAAGATGCTCACTGCCATTAGTGGTTACCTGCAACAAGGCAATCCTCTTTCAGAAAATGAACTTGCCGAAGTAGCCAATATTCAAAAGCATATTTTGGAAGACGACGGCACTGGCACCCAACGCTTATGCGAATTGGCTACCGCTTGGGTCGTACAGAATCCTCAGCCTATCGCTTTGGGGAAAGTGAATTATAAGTGTTAAAAACCTTTTAATAGCGACAAAATATATCAAACTTTTTTTGCGATTGGCAGTAAGCATTGCTATGCTTTCAGCAGTAGCTGATCGTTTTGTTTTGGCAATGTTCACCTCCGTAGGGCTAAAAGCTATCTTTGACTATTCAGTATGGAATGCTGTTGGAGCCTACCTTGCTATTAGCTGTTTGAAAGAAAAACACTGGGAGATAGACAGCGTTATAAAGTAAAGCTATAGATTTTTTTGTAGCTTTGACAAAAAACGTTCGTTTAGGCCTAAAATGAAATGATTGTTAATGGCTAATTATCTCTTGACTTTTGGATTGAAAAGTTGTATTTTTGTTCTTTAGAACAAAGCATTGATCAAATGAGCAATATTACCATACGAAACTTTGGAGCTATCAAAGAACAGAGTGCTCCTATAGAGATTAAAAAAGTAACCTTCTTCATAGGGAATCAGGGGAGCGGGAAGAGTACCGTGGCTAAGCTCATCGCTACTTTTATGTGGATAGAAAAGGCTTTAGTACGAGGTGATTATGATAAAAAATGGATTGAAAGGAAAAATAAATTTAAAAATACATTTTTACCATATCATCGTATTGAAAATTATCTGAAGGAAAATACTTTTATTCAATATGAAGGGGAAGCTTATATGATTACTTATGAGAAAGGGTTTTTAAAAATTGAGGAAAAGAAAAGCAATAATTATTCTTTACCCCAAATAATGTATGTGCCTTCAGAAAGAAATTTTATAGCTTATGTAAAAAGTCCTAAAGAGTTGAAACTATCATCAGAAGCCCTAAAAGATTTTCTTACAGAGTTTGATAATTCAAAAGGAATAGTAAAAAATCTTGAGTTGCCTATAAATAATGCTATATTAGATTATGATAAGCTAAATGATACTCTTAATCTTAAAGGGGATGATTATAAAATAAAACTGACTGAAGCTTCGAGCGGTTTTCAATCTTTTGCCCCTATTTATATGGTATCTCGTTACTTAGCAAAGTCAGTAGAAAAACAAAGTGAGATAAAGGTAGGAATGAGTGGGAATGAGAAAGATAGGTTCAGGAAGGAAGTTGAAAAAATATATAGTTCTAAAGAACTTACTGAAGAACAAAAAAACATTGCTATTTCAGTGCTTTCTAAAAAATTCAATAAAACTTCCTTTATCAATATTGTTGAAGAGCCTGAGCAAAACCTCTTCCCAACCTCGCAACGCGATATGCTCTATAGCTTGCTGAAAATCAATAACGAAATAACAGCTAACAAATTGATAATTACCACCCATAGCCCATATTTGGTCAATTACATATCAGTAGCTGTGGAAGCAGGGAACATACGAAACGAGGTAAACAAGGAACAGATAAGAAAGATCATACCACTTTCAGCACTTATAAAAAGTAATGATTTAGCTATTTATGAACTTGATGAAAAAGAAGGTATTGTGAAGTTGTTAGGTGATTATAATGGTATCCCTTCTGATGAGAATATGCTAAATCTTCAAATAGATGAAACCAATAACCTTTTTGCAGACCTTTTAGATTTAAAATAACAATGGCAACAGATTTTTTTAATAACCAATGTCAGCAAGTTTCTTCTGAAAAGATTTTTGGTTTATGTGATGAAGAGGAAACACAAAAACCTGCTTATATTGATGTAAATAATCAAGACAATTGGATTGCAGAAATAGAAAATGAAGAACAGAAAGAGGTTTACTTTATTGCTATTGATAATTGTATTGAAATTAGGCGAGATGATGACCCTACAAAAATGGAAAAACGTTGTGATGGTATGCTTGAGTATGATGGGAATAACCTTATTTTTGTAGAATTAAAAGATAGAAAGCTAAGAAATGCAAGTGATTTTCTAAAAGAAGCGGCTTTGCAACTTGTAGCGACAATAAATCACTTTAAAAAGAGCTGTAATATTGCTGATTATAATATTAAAGCAGCTTATATAGCAAACAAAAAGAAAATACATCGTAGTTATGTAGCAAGGATGGAAGAATTTCAGCAAGAAACAGGCTATACCCTCCGAATAGAAAACAGAATTAAAATCCCTTATATGACCCCCTAAAACCTCCCCCCTATGTATCAAGAACAACTCCATCGTATCCAACAAAAATTAGCCCAAGCCAAAGCCGCTGATAAAGACCTGGAAGTATTCGGTGCCAGCTCACACAAGTACCACCTCAACCCTCCTGTAACTGAGGCGAAAGTCCTTGCCTTTGAAGAGAAATATGGCGTATCCCTACCTGAGGATTACCGTGCTTTTGTACAGACCATAGGCGATGCCAATGCCCAAAAGTTAGACACTATGGCAGGGCCTTATTATGGCTTGTATGCTTTCGGTACTCAAGTGAATGACCTTGTTTATGCCCAAACAGAAACCTACCTCAAAGCCCCTTGTGCCCTCTCTCCCGATATGACCCAAGAGGAATGGGAAGCCCTCTCCAGTCCGCTATTAACGGATGAGGAAGAAGATGAGGAAGAAGATTTTGAAGATGAAGAGGATTTTGAAGATGAGGAAGAAGTGGAGACAACGGAGACAGAAGAGGAATATACCCGACAGTGTGGAAAGGTCTTTGGCGGACTGCTGCCCTTGGGAAGTCAAGGCTGTGCTTACTACCACGCTTTGGTGCTTACAGGCCCTTATGCAGGGCGCGTAGTCAATGTTAATTGGGATTTGCTACAGCCTACATTTGCTTTTGAAACCAACTTTCTGGATTGGTACGAACGCTACCTCGATGAGGTGATCTCTGGCCAACTCTTGGACGACCGACCTACTTGGTTTGGTTACCACCGGGGCGAAGCTGCTGAGTTACTTCTCACGGAATACCAGCAAACCACCGACCGCAAAACTCAAACCGACTGTCTTGACGGAGTGTATCACAAAAGACCGCCTTTGCCTGATGCCGTATTGGACAAAGTAGAAGCACTCATTGCCTTGAACAACGAAGATAGAGATTTTCTGATTGAAATACTCACCTTATCCTCCTACGAGCGCGCCCAACCTTATTTGGAAGCCTTAGTAACCGAGAAGCCCAAGGAAGTATTTCAGTATATATGGTGGTATGCTCAAGACCATTGTACCGACTGGGTGCCTGCTGTAAAGGAACTCTTGCCTACCATTACCGATGAGGAAACCTTTAATTTTGCTACCTACCTCCTTAGGGAAGGCGATGACAATTTCGAGGAAGTAATCCTTCCTTTTACTGATAATGCAAATCCTCGAATCCGTAGAACAGCCTATTATACACTGGGCAAAAGCAAGAAAAGAGAGCAATATCTTGACACTTTTATCAAAGGGCTACAAGAGAGTGATAACAAGGTGTTACACACAGTTATACAAGCACTATCTAAGGTAAAAGACAAGCGCTTGCTGCCCTATTACAAAGAGATAGCCAAGCGTTTTTCTAAAGACGAGGATTATATTCTTTCCAATCTCAAATGGGCATTAGAGCCTTTTGGTCTCACTATAGAGGAAGCAAGAAAGTGAAAAACGAAAAGCATGGAAAAGGTAAGCAGACTAACTGAAGAAAGCCTTCCTTTTGTCCCCCTTCGGGGGATCGAGGGAATCCTCCTCAAGCATATAGAAACGCCCATAGGCACTATGGTAGCCTGTGCTACGGACAAGGGGATCTGTATGTTGGAGTTTTTAGATAGAAAACTATTGGAAACTGAACTAAAAGATATTGCCCAGCGGGAGAAAACTACGGTTGAACAAGGTGAAAGCCCCTATTTTGCCCTTTTGGAACAAGAACTTAGCGAATATTTTGCGGGCAAACGTGAGGAATTTTCCATACCGCTCCACCCCATGGGAACAGACTTCCAACAGCGTGTTTGGCAAGTCTTACGAACCATTCACTATGGACAAACATGGAGTTATAAGCAGCAGGCCATAGCCTTGGGATCGCCCCAAAGTGTACGCGCTGTAGCCAATGCCAATGGGATGAACCGCATCTCCATCCTTATTCCCTGTCATCGGGTCATTGGCTCCAATGGTACCCTTACAGGTTATGGTGGAGGCTTGTGGCGGAAAAAATTTTTGCTAGAATTAGAAACAAAGGCAACGAGTCAATAGGGCAAAGGAAATTGTTTTTGATTATAAAAATACTATGGAATTAAAAGAAAAGATTGAAAAATATTTCAAAGAAGTAGATCCCGATGAACTTTATGAATTAGCACTTTCTTGTGGTTTCAAGCAAGTGGAAGAAGAGACAGGAGAGGATAAGTCGAGTCTACAACAATCTAATAGAGAGCCTATTGTGCTCCCTACTACTAATAGGGCTTCTTTTGAGAACAAAAAATTGGTGCTTCAAGAATAGCTTATATAAGCTAATATATAAAAATGTTGTTAGTACTCGTTTTTTAGGTGGCAAATTCGTTTAAGAAATGAGAAAATCATTAGAAAACCTTTTAGCCCAGCAAGGTATTGCCTTACTCAATACCCTCTCTAAAGAAGAGCGACGCGCTCGTACGGAAACTATCAAAGCGCACTATCGCGAGGCAGGTTATGACAATTTGCCTCACGAACTCGTCACTTTCCTTACCATATTCGACGACAAGGATATCAAGCGCCGCGATGGCTATATGGTTTTTATATATTCGCAAAACCTTCCTACTCGCCAAGAGATGCTATACTACGAATCGGATGCAGGTATTACCGAGCTTATTCCCTTTGGTGCTATCAATGCCGATGAAATCCTCCTTTGCATCGATAGTGTAGGCAGTGTATGGGGAGTGCTTGACCTTACCTCTTGGATACCAAGAAAGACCTACTACCATCTCTATGGGGGCGACCTCTATACTGCTATTGAGAATATGATCAAAGGAAAGGTAGAGGAAACAATTACACGACCTTAAAACACCATGAAAAATACCCTTTGGCTCTACAAAGATTCTTATCAGATAGAGATAAGAGAAAAGAAAGCACATCCACCACAAGTAATTATCTATCTCTACAAGGCAGAAGAGGAGATAAAAAGCATAGTCCTCACAGCAGAGGGGAGCGTGAGCAGTCTGTGGGAGAAAAGCACACTGTTAGACGGCGATAGACTCCTTGTCGCTTGTGGTAATGAGGTGTTCTGTATTCTCTTGCCTACATTAGAACTCCTTTGGCATACGCAGGTGGATATGGCTACTTGTTTTGAGATTGTTCCCTACCAAGATGATTATATTACCCATGGAGAGGTGGAGATATCACGACTTAATAGGCAGGGCGAAATCCTTTGGCAGTTCAGTGGTAAGGATATTTTTGTCTCGCCTACAGAGCGTACCCCCTCTTTTACCCTTACCCCCAAAGGAATAGAACTGATAGATTTCAATTACGAAAGCTACCTGATTGATTATCAAGGTAAAATCATTTGATGTTTGTCAAACAATTTTTCAGGGGTCAGTTGTAGGGGGCTACAACAAGGGCAAAGAGGCAGAAGAAGACGTCAGGGACAGCGGTATAGAGGGCGAATGCAGTAGATTATAAAATAAGCCGATGGGTCAAGGAACCTTAAATCGGCTCATTGACCCATCAGCTTATCAACTCATCAACTCATTGATTCTGTACCATATTCGGATTGGCTTCTATCTCGCCAATAGGAATCTGATACACCCAACGTCTGTCTCCTGCAGGAACATCTATGGCATAGACATGATTGCTGCCCGCTTGGGTTCTGTTAGCGCCTAATCCCCAACGCTTGAAGTCAAAGAAAGAGGTGCCCTCTCCCCAAAGCTCTATACGGCGTTGCCAACGTACTTCCTCACGCATGGAGGCTTGGTCTGTAGCCGTAGGGGTATAGGAAAGATCGCGGAAGTTCTGCATGAAATAGGTCAAGGTGTTTTGAGCACGGGAGAGCTCTCTTTTCTCTACTAAGGCCTCTATATAGAGCAGTAACGGATCTTCCAAACGTAGAAAGCAATAATCTCCTAAGAAGCGGGGGTCAGTAACATATTTTAAGTTGGCATAATTGGGCAACTGGGGGTATCTACGGGCTATTGTAGGGGCTTCCGTGCGGTTGATATAGAGGTTGCGACGTACATCGGTAGGGGCTATATGGGCATAGAGTAGGCTATAGATACTCTTGAAGGCGCCCCCTCCTGCATAGCTTATAGGGTTGGTATTGTCTATATTGGAATAGAAGGAATTCCATTGGGTGGAGGTCTCCTGAGTAATATCATACCCCCAGAGCCAAGAGGGGGAGGAGATATCCCACTTGGCTGCTTGTACCTCTGCCATGGAGGTGAAGGTGAAATAAGGGCTATTGAGTACCATACGGGTATAGGTAATCACCTTGTCCCACTGCTCAAGATGGGCATATACCTTGGCCAAGTAGGTCGCAGCGACAGCCTTATCTACATCGGTTTTAGTTTCAGTAACTACATAGCGGGCATCATCTACTACCGAAAAATCGGCTAAGAGTTGCTCGTATACGGCTGCTACCGTAGCACGAGGAAGTTTGGCATCGGTAGGGCGGAGTACCAAGGGGACTCCTAAGTCATTCTCATGTCCCTTGTAGGAGTGTTGGTAGAGATTGATCAGGTAGTAATAATAGATGCCTCTTAGGGATTTCAGTTCCGCATATTTCTGATACAGTGCCGCTTGGGAAGGTACTTCGGGGAAATATTCGGTAAGTACAGTGTTGATAGAGCTGATTTGCTTGTAGAGGAAATTCCATAAGAAAGCCGTACGAGCATATTCGGCGCGCCACATGTCAAAGTTGTAGTCGAAGCCAAACCAGCTATAGGATTGTTGTACCATATCCAGGCCTGAGAGGTCTGTAGCCAAGTGAATGGCCTTCAGTCCGAAGGTCTCTCCGCTATTGGATTGAGAGCGTATGTTATTGTTATAGATACCATTAAGCTCTACTTGGAGGAGGCTGAGCTTCGTCTCTACATTTTCCAAGAGTTCCTTTTTGCGCTCTTCAGTAAGGAAGCCATCTACTTTAGGGTCAAATTCACTTTTAGAACAAGCACTGATAAGCAGTCCTAAAAGGAATAATGGGAGGTATAGATTATTTTTCTTCATGATGTATCGGATTAAAAGTTAAGGGTAAGCCCCATAGAAACAGTACGTATAGGACTATATACGGCGGAGCTATTTACCCCTGAAAGGTTCGAACGAGGGTCTAACCCCTTGCGTTTGCTCCAAAGGTATACATTCTCTGCGGTGATATAATAGCGCAGCTTGTTCAGGTGCAGTTTTTGGCAAACCTCTTCGGGCAGGCTGTAGCCTACACTGAAGTTTCTTAGAGATAGGTAGGAAGCATCTGTTAAGAAGCGGTCGGAGGTGCTCAGTAGCTTTTGGTTGGCAAACTCCAAGCGGGGCACATCGGTATGAGGGTTTTCAGGGCTCCAGCGTGCACGCATGTCGGTATGCCATCCTCTACCCAACTGTCCGGAGTGCATAAGCCCTGCATACTGATAGTCGTAGAACTTACCACCAAGCTGATAGGCGAACTGTAGGGAGAGGTCAAAGTTGTACAGTCTAAAATTGCTACCGAAGCCTCCTTGTAGGTCAGGGATGGAGGAGCCCACGAAGGTGCGGCTGTTTTCCATTTCGTAGGCAGCACTACCTTTTACCTCATAGGCACCTGTGGCTGGGTTCTTGATATAGAATTGGGCATCTCCATTCTCTGGATTCACTCCCGCCCAGCGTACCATATAGAAGTCATAGATGCTACCTCCTTCTTTTAGGATTTGCGAACCTCCTCTGGAGACGCCTTTTTCTCTGAGTTCCTCAGGGAGCTTAGTGATGGTGTTCTTATAATGTAATCCGTTGAAAGACAAAGACCAAGAGAAGTGCTCGCGATTGATAGGATTTAGGTGGATGACAAAATCAACCCCTTTGTTTTCCATATCTGCCACATTCCTCGGTTCGCTGCCAAAGCCTGTAGAGGAGGGCAGGGGCATATTGAAGAGCAAGTTTTTGGTCTTCTTGACAAAGTAATCGGCCTCTACCGTAAGGAGGTGATTCCATAGGGTGGCTTCTATTCCAGTGTTGAAGTTGCCACTCTCTTCCCAAGTGATGTTGCGATTGCCTTTGTAGCGTGCTTGTATTCCCGCACTGTTACCATTGGAGGTTACCTCATATAGGGTCATATAAGGGACTAAGGAACGCCCTCCATCGGGCAAATAGAGTTCGTCATTCCCTTGGATTCCGTAGCTGGCTTTTAGTTTTAGGCTATTGATAAAAGTAGCTTTTTTCATAAAGTCTTCCTGACTCATTAGCCAAGAGCCGCCTACCGACCAGAATGTACCCCAACGATGTTCGGGCGCAAATACCGAAGAAGCATCACGACGTAGGCTGCTGGAGAGGAAATATTTTTGTTTGTAGTTGGCATTTATCTGTCCAAAGTATCCTTCTATGAAATAGTGAGTTGTATAGGAGTCCAAAGCGGCCAAAACCGAAGCGTTGGAGAACTCACTATTGCGAGGGTCTACAAAATTGCGCTTAGCGCCTGTCATAGCTCCCGAACGTGCCTTGTGGGACTCATGCCCCAAAAGGGCTTCGAGGTGGTAGTCCTTCCAAGTGTTTTGGTATCGAAGCAACTGGTTGAAGGTCATTACCACAACATCCGAGCGCGATTTGTTAGCATTTCCGCCATATAGCTTTCCCTCACCAGCCAAGGGGGTGACAAAGTTGTTGGATTCGTAAAAGTTGCCATATACATTCCCTGTGGTAGAGAATTGTACGTTCTTTAGCAGGGTAGCATCCAAGGACACGGATTGGTTAAGGTAAAAATCCCTTGTCAGGTCTATGTTCTCTCTTTGAGTGCTAAGGGGATTGGAGTTGTCACTATACTTGCGAGTGGCTCCATAGTCATAGCTGCTTAGCACCTGACCCGAAGCATCATGTTCGTAGATAGGGTAGATGGGCGCTATATAACGTGTCCAAGAGAAAGGATTGGAATAGCTAACCTTATTAGACCCTTGCTTTTCGGTATAGGTAAGCATGGAGTTGGAGTGTACTTTTAGCCATGGGGTGATCTCTCCTTTGTAGGAAAAACGAGTGGCATATCGGTTGAAATAGGAGTTGAGATTATAACCCTCGTCGCTTAGGTAGCCCAAAGAGAAATAATAGTTATTGATTTCTGAGCCTTTGATTAGGCTAAGATTGTGTTCCTGGCGCATACCAGGTTTGAAAAGTGCCTTTTCCCATTGGTTGAAAGTGGCGGCATCGGAGTATTTTATGTGAGCATTAGGGTTGAGCTTTCCATTGGCTAAGACAACCTCCTGGTCAGGTACATTATATATGTTGTAATCCGCTCCTACATTGGGGATTAGCTGCTGACTTGCCCAAGAGCGCGCCATCGCATCGGGTTGGTTTTGTCCAAATCGGCTTTGGTTATAGAGGGCATGCCATAGGGTCTCGTAGTACTCGGACGGATCACTCATAAGGTCATACTCTGGTACCCCGCGATAGTTGAACCCTATGCGGCTGTCATATTGTACGGAGAGCTGGCCTCGTGCACCACTCTTAGTGGTGATGATAATCACCCCATTGGCACCTCGTGCCCCATAGAGGGCTGCTGCGGATGCATCCTTGAGGATGTTGATACTCTCCACATCACTATTGTTGATGGCATTGAGACTTCCCTCATAGGGTACCCCATCCAAGATCACCAAGGGACTACTGGAGGCATTGATGGAGCCAATACCTCGTATGCGTACAGAGGCACTCGAGCCGGGTTGTCCTGAGCTGGAGGCAATCTGTACCCCAGCAACGGCACCTTCTAAGGCCTTTACCACATTGTTGGTCTGTGCTCCTTTGATGGTTTCCTCTTTGACCGTTGTCATGGAACCTGTAAAGGACTTTTTGTCGGTAGCACCATAGGCAACCGCAACTACTTCGGTACCTGTGAGCGCCACCACTTCAGCCTCCAAGGTGATGTCAATAACACCACTCTTTTCGATTGTTTTCTCTTGGGAGAGATACCCCATACTGGAGAAAACAAGAACGTCATGAGGGGCTACTTTGATTTGATAACGGCCATTGCCATCGGTGGCGACCCCTTTTGAGGTGCCTTTGACAATAATAGAAACACCGAGCATTTCCATTCCATCAGTGTCTTTCACCACTCCTTTTACAGTGAGTGATTGGGCTACAAGCCATAAGGGGCAAAGGGTAAAGAGGAAAAACAATAACCTCCAATGTTTGTTTTGCTTCATATCAGAATGTCTTTTAATAGAAAGCTGCAAATATACATCATTTTTTGAAAATACAGCAAATAAATCGAATATTTTTTCAATATATAGAAATGTATTGCTTTGTTGAATGAAAAATTGTTAATTCTGATAAAAGTCTTATTTTGTTAAGTTGCTTAAAAACAGATCTTTGGAAGTTATTTATATCGGAAGTAAATAAGAGTGTTGAAGAAAATTTAAAAAAAATAGCGTTTTTGTAGAATAAAATGAAATGTTTCGTTTATTCTGATGAGTTTAATTTATATTATACTTTAACCTCTGTAAAACAAATCATGGTTTCTACTTTTTGATGGATAGTATCTCATCTTCGTCAAATGGCTTTATGGGGATTAGGCTTTTCCGGTCAGTAGAATACTCATAAGTGTTATTTTTATCCTTGAAATAGCAATGATAAATAGTTTTTTTAGTCTTCTTGTCAGTTTTCTCTATACAAGCGATAAAGGTAAGGCTATCAAAGTCGGCCTGATGAGGGATTACTTCTGCTCCTATAAGCAGCTCATTAGGGGTAGCATAGCACACACTGAGGTCTTTCAGAGGAGCTGTTAGGGGAATCTCTTTTAGGATTCGCAAAGGGAGCCGCTTCTCTCGTTTCAGATAGGCAGCATCGCACCAATCGGTAAGCTCATAGACTACCAAGGTGTCCCTGACCAAGGCCATTTGTACGACGCTTCTCTTGTCAAAATTGCGATGATAGTTGCTGTATTTCTCTGGGGCGGTAAGGGCTTCTACCAATCGCTTTTCTATCTGGATAGGGTGAAAGCCCTTCGCATAGGCATAGTACTGCGCTCCATCATGGTATAAGTCCAGATGAATATCATAAAAATCCTTGTATTTGACAAGGTATAAGTCTTTAGGGCGTTTGATAGGGGAGAGGTCAAGGGGCGGTCTTCCGTCAAGATAATCGCTTACACGCTTGTAATACCCGCCTGATTTTTCAACCCAATCCAGTTTTTCGATATAAGTGCTACTAAGGGGGACAAGTAGCAGATTCTCTTCGCTCATAGCCTGATGGTTACCCCATAGCCATAGGCGCTCGTCCTTGAAGTCTATCAAGTATTCAGGGTAGCCACTTTCCTTCTGGGAGATGATAAAGGTACCCTCGGTGAATTTTTTCTTTAGCCCTAAGCCTCTGATATCTTGGGTGATATCCTTCCATTCGAGGAGTTGTCCATTCCAATAGCGAACCGCATAGAAGGTGTCCTCATCATAGAGCATACTGTATTCTGAGGCGAGTTTGTGGAAACGTAAGTTCTTTACATTCAGTTCTTTGAGTTTTTCTGTAGTGAGGGTCTCTCGGTCATACCAATAGACAAATTGTTCATCTCTAAGCAAGCAGCCCTTGGGGCTTTCTTCTATGATACTGGGGTGCTCAGGGAAGCCTGGTAGAAAGGTTTTGACTACCTGCTGTTCCTCAACCCTTACGTGATACCACCTGCCTTGGAGCTTAAAACAATTCTCGCCAAAGTGATCTGTAACCATAGCCGTAGGGAAGAGCGGTACGGTTGTAATCTTGTCGTCCCAACCCCAATAAACCTTGTAATAATATTGCTCATTGGCAATAAGGTTGCCAGTGGTATCGTGAGTTCCTATCATATGTGCCCCACGGCTACTAAAAGGCAGGAGTTGCTTTTTATATTTTGACAAACAGATTTTATCGCGATCACTATAGGTTTTCCGAATGATAAAAACCTTATCCCCCTCTATTTTAAGTGAATAATCCTCGTAGATATACACCACATGTCCCTGCTCAAAGGGAACCTTAGCAAGACTACTTAGAGAACAAAGCAAAAATAAAAACAGATGTATTCTTCTCATAAAAAGGAAATTATTAGGATTGGTAAGAGTAATAAGCCACACCGCGCCCCAAAAGTACGATTTTATTTTTATCTGTTTGTGTATAATTCGAGAATTTTATGTATATTTGCAAGATGTATTATCATTGCAAAAGTGAAGGATATAAAAGAGAGATCAAAAATACATAATTAGCTAATTAACAAATTGGCTAATATACTAAATTATAAAAATCATGACAAAAGCATTCGAATTACACAAAGCCATCCGTGCCCGTCTGTTGCGCTTCTTGGACGAAGCGACCCCTGAACAATTAGCACTCATACCAGAGGGCTTTCATAACAATATCCTATGGAACATAGCCCACTGTGTGGTTACCCAACAGCTGCTGTGCTATAAGCTTGCCGGAGTGCAACCCCATGTCTCAGAAGAGCTGATTGCCACTTACAAAAAGGGTACCTACCCCGATGGCCATATCCCAAGCCAAGAGGAAATCACAACCCTTCGCCAGCTGCTTACCTCCACTCACCAGCAGATTATCGAGGACTACCAAAATGGCTTGTTCAAGGCAAAAGAATACCCTGTCTATGAGACCTCTTTTGGCTATACGCTTCACAATGTAGAGGAAGCCATTCTTTTTAACAATACTCACGAGGGGATGCACATAGGAACCATTTTGGCGTTGCGCTATTTCGTCTAATCTTTCTTTAGCTCATAGCGGGTGGTCTTCGTTGGATAGCCATTTTTATAGATGACTTCCTCGGTGATTTCGCCTTTGGGGTTGTAGTACTTCCAAGTGCCTTCCTTTTGGTTGTGGAGGTACTGCCCTTCTATATAGGGGGTGCCTGAGAGGTGGTATTCTTTGTAGGTACCCTCTCGGCTTCCTTCTTGGTAGTTGATTTCCTTTTCCAAGTTTCCCTTTAGGGAGAAGTCTTGCCAAAGGCCGTCTTCATAGCCCTTTTTATAAGCTCCCTTGCGTAGAAACTGACCGCGCTCGTTATAGAAGACATACGCTCCTTCCCGCTTGTTGCCCTTGGCGAAAAAAGCCTCTTTGAGCTGTCCATTGTCATAAAAGGTTTTTTTATGGGTAGGGTAGTCACTCTCATAAACACTATCCTCTTGTAATTGCCCCAAGTCGTTATAGTACTTGTAGGGGCCATGGAGCTTGCCTCCCTTTAGGGTAGCCATCTCTCGGAGCTTACCATTCTCATAATAGCGCTCACGGACACAGGAGCCATCACCCTTATAGACTTGCTGTTCGCGCAAGGTGCCGTCGTCCAGACGGGTCTCCCATTTTCCGGTGGGGGTGCCATTCTTATAGTACTCGGTAGTATATTGGCGAATGCCACCACGGCGGTCATAGTAGGTTTCATACCATTGCTTTCCGTCCTTTTCGCCCATTTTGTAATGCTCCTCTTCTATAAGCTTGCCCTCGTCGTATACCCGGCAGAGGCCATCGGGCTTGCCTGCCTTATAGTTGCAGTCCTTGGTTACTTTCTCGTCGGAGAACTCACGGAACCTACCCTCTAAGGCACCATCCTTATAGTGGTATTCCCGATAGAGGGCACCGGAGCGCCCATACTCCCGATAGAACCCACTGAAAACACCTTGGGTGAGTTCGGCTTCCTTTTTCACCTTGCCGTTGGGGTGGTATTCCTTGCTCACCCCTGTAAGCTGCCCACTCTTATAGGTCTTCTCTCCCATGATGCGCCCTTCACGATCGTAGTATTTGGCCACCCCATGGAGCTTACCATCGACAAAAGAGGCCTCATAGTATTCACCATTGCCCTGAGCGATTTTGTAAGCGCCTGATAGGGGCGACTTATCCTCATAGAGGGAAAAGACACTCTCTTTACCGAATTTCTTTTCCTCTATATCACCCTCACTAATCAATTTCTGTCCATATCCCCCCAAGGAGTATAAGACAGCAAAAGAAAAAACAAATGCTTTCATAAACTTCTAGTTAGTGCCGCAAAGATAAGGATAATTTGACAATCAGCAAAGCATCCAAAAATCGTAGTCAAAACCCCCGATAGCAAGTTTTCTGCCAAGGTGATGAACAACTATTACGATAGCAGAAAGTAATTAACAAATCTTTTTCTCGTACAAATTCTTACTTCTCCCCCCTCTTTTCCTTGACTTCAGCCCCTCGAATGTTGTAATTTTGCAGAGTTAGTTGTTAGTGGTTAGTTTTTAGGGGTCATCATTAATCATTAACCATTAACAATTGACCATTAATTTTTCACTTTTCACTATTCATTATTCACTTTAATCATGGAAGAGGCTATAGAAATACTTTGGAGCTACGCACGCCGCGAACCCTTGGATAGCAACGGAGAGACCATCGTCCCTACCGTCAATAATAGTATTGCCGCTATCCGTATCCTCTCCCGCTTGGAAGGATGGGAGAAGGAAAGTGAAAAGAGAATAGGGAAGAGTGAAAAGCGAAGCGAAAAAAGTGAAGAACGAAAAGTAAAGCCAAGCGAATACATAGAGCTTGGGTATGTCGGTGAAAAGCAAAATACAGCTCCTCCGCAAGATAGTTTATCAGTTTTTCCCCCTTCGAGGGAAAGGGAGACACTCCTCTCCTTCACCCGTAGTACGCTCCCCACCTTTACGCCAGCCCCCTTCCACGAAGTCTATTACGACCAACTCACCCAATTTGCCTATGGGCATATCAAAAAACTCATGATCACCATGCCGCCCCAACATGGGAAAAGTGAAGGAGCTACCCGTCGTCTCCCTGCCTTTATCTTAGGCCACCAACCAGATAAGCGCATCGCAATTGTTTCTTATAATGCCATTAAGGCAAGAAAGTTCAACCGCGAACTCCAACGTATCATCGACGACGATACCTATCACAGACTGTTTCCACAAACGCTCCTCTCTGGGCAAATTTCCTCAAGTTCTAATTCCACAACCTCCAAAAGCCGCAACTACGCCCGCAATGTGGACGAATGCGAGATCGTCGGCTATCAAGGTAGCTTTAAGACCATCGGCGTAGGTGGCTCCTTGACAGGAGAGCCGGTAGATGTCTTGATTATGGATGACCTTTATAAGGATG
>NZ_KE992128.1 GCF_000466425.1 Capnocytophaga sp. oral taxon 863 str. F0517 | reverse complement strand
GCTCAGGTGACCATTAAGCTCGAAGCAGTTGAAGCGGTGGATGATGATTATAGTACCACTCCGGTCAATACTGTAGGAGGCGCCAAGATCATAGGCAATGTCTTGGATAATGACAGATACCAAGGAGGACCTGCAATCAACCATAAGGACAAGGGAATCGTATCCAAAGTTGGTGGTAATGATGGAGACCGTATCCAAATAGACAGAGAAGGTCAGGTGATAGTACCACAAGGTATGCCAGCTGGTACTTATACGCTAGAGTACAAGCTCTGTGTAGAAAATACCAACTCTTGTGATACGGCTACCGTTACGGTAGTAGTCTTCCAGGACAAGCCACTAGTGATCCATAATGGTATCTCTGCCAATGGAGACGGACAGAACGACTATTTGCATATAGAGGGTATCGAACGCTATAGGGATAACAACCTGAAGATTTTCAACCGCTGGGGTGTACTGGTCTATGAAAAAGACGGCTATCGCAACGATACAGAGCCATTTGATGGACATTCCAACGGACGAGCCACTATCAGTGCCGGTAGCAAGCTCCCACAAGGAACTTACTACTACATCCTCGAATATCAGGATTCCGTAGGTCAAACCCAGACAAATCAAGGATGGCTGTACCTTAAGTACTAGATTTAGTGACCAATGACTAATGACAAGTGACTGATAATAGACGATGACCCTTTCCCTAAAATGGGAGAGGGTTATTCGT
>NZ_KE992127.1:4396-20879 GCF_000466425.1 Capnocytophaga sp. oral taxon 863 str. F0517 | reverse complement strand
ATAAATAAATGGATTATTTCCTTTTTAAGTGTAGAAAAAAGATTTAGCTTTAATAAAGGAGCGCAACCAGCTATTTATTTTCTTGATGTAACTTGGATTGGAATGCTCCTATTAGGGTTTATCTCCAAGTTCCTCAAAAAAGTTTAAACATGTTTTTTTGAAAAATAACAAGTTTTTAGGAGTTAATATCGATTTTTTTTACTATTTTTACAGCCTAAGTCATAAAAGCTATTGCCATGCTGTATGATAATGATTTTCTTTTACTTCCGTATAAAAATATCATAGAGGATCGGTATCGTTTGTATCGCGAAAAGGCGCAGTTGTTGCAGGGTGCAGCGGCACGCCTCTCGGAGAATTGTAATTCTCACCTGTATTATGGATTACATTTTACAGGTGAGCGGTGGGTTCTTAGGGAGTGGGCGCCGAATGCCTCGGCTATCTATTTGCTCTTTGAGGGGAACAGCTGGCAGAAGCATCCGCGTTATGCTTTCCAAAGGGTCGGTGGGGAGAATTGGGAATTGTCCTTGCCAGCGGAGGAACTTTCGCATGGCATGCTATACAAGCTCTTGGTGGAGTGGCCAGGGGGTAGCGGGGAGCGCTTGCCTTCGCATACAACTCGCGCGGTACAGGATCCCTATACGAAGACCTTCACAGCGCAGGTATGGCAGACAGAGCCCTATCAGTGGCAGTACTCTCGCCCTAAAGCAGGGGAGGCACCCCTGATCTACGAGGCACATATAGGGATGGCAACTGAACAGCAGAAGGTGAGTACCTTTGTGGAGTTTCGCCTTTTTGTACTACCACGTATTGCCCAACTGGGCTACAACGTCTTACAGCTGATGGCCATACAGGAGCACCCTTATTATGGTTCGTTCGGCTATCAGGTGGCTAATTTCTTTGCGGTAAGCTCCCGCTTTGGTACTCCGGAGGAGCTCAAGGAGCTGATAGATGCCGCCCATGGACTGGGCATACGGGTGATTTTAGATATTGTTCATTCGCATTCGGTAAGCAATGAGGCAGAGGGCTTGAGCCTTTTTGATGGTACAGATTCCCTTTATTTTCACCATGGCGCCAGGGGGCAACATCCGGCTTGGAACTCCCGCTGTTTTGACTATGGTAAGGGGCAGGTGCTGAACTTCCTGCTCTCCAATTGTAAATATTGGTTAGAGGAGTACCAGTTCGATGGCTTCCGCTTCGATGGGGTGACCAGTATGATTTATTACGATCATGGATTGGGAAAGGCCTTTACCGAATATCGTTTTTATTATGATGGCAACGAGGATACCGATGCGCTCACCTACTTGGCCTTGGCCAATCAGGTAGTACATGAGGTATATGCTGAGGCGCTCACTATAGCCGAGGAGATGAGCGGCCTGCCAGGCTTGGCCTCTCCTATAAGGGAAGGAGGCTTAGGCTTTGATTATAAAATGAGTATGGGTATCCCTGACTACTGGATCAAGCTCTTGGAAGATGTACCCGATGAGCAATGGCATGTAGGGGATCTTTATTATGAGCTGACCAACAAGCGCGCAGAGGAGCGTACCATCAGTTATGCGGAAAGCCACGATCAGGCCTTGGTGGGGGATAAGACCATTTTCTTTCGCCTTACGGACAAGGAAATCTATACCGGAATGAGTGTCTTTGACCATAACCTTGTGATAGACCGCGCGATGGCATTGCACAAGATGATACGCCTTTTGACGATTACCACTGCTGGTGGGGGCTACCTGAACTTTATGGGTAACGAATGGGGGCACCCCGAATGGATTGATTTTCCTCGTGAAGGCAATGGCGGAAGCTATGCCCATGCCCGCCGTATGTGGAGTCTTTTGGATGATAGTTCCTTGAAATTCAAGTATCTCAATGCCTTTGATCGTGCGATGATTCATTTTGTCAAAGGGGTGAATCTTTTATCTTACGAGCCCCATGTCTTGGTCAGAGATATAGAACGACAGCTTTTGGCCTTTGAGCGCGGCGGCTATCTGTTCGTCTTTAGCTTTAACCCTGATAAGGCCTTTGTGGATTATCAGTTTGAGGTAGCCGCTGGCAAATATACCTATGTGCTCTGCACCGATAGTGATTGCTATGGTGGACAAGGGCTTATTAATGAGCAAACGGAACACTTTACGCAATATACAGGAGGGAAAAATTTGATTTCTCTGTATATTCCACCTCGTATAGGAATCGTATTGAGAAGTGAATAGTGAAAAGTGAACAATGAAACCTCCTATTTTTATCCTTTTAGTGTGTTTGGTGGCTTGTAAGAATAGCTCTTTCAAGCAAGGGGTTATGGATACCTTCGCGCTGGATACTTTAAAGGATTTGCGCTATGATAGTATTGTCTCTTTTGATGATCATATGCCTCAGGGTATTAAAGAAGCAGAAAAGAGCCATTTGCATAAGGATAGCCTCAAAGGCGAATTATTTGATGTTCTTACTAACGATAAGCAAAGAAAGCGGCTGAAAGAGAATCAAATAGAGCTACTTACCAAGAAAAGTGCCCCTTATGAGCAATCTTCGGGGGATTACAAGGAGTGTAAGGGCTGGTCTATCCCTGAAAAGACAATAAAGTATGTAATGAAGCATTCTCGATCGATGGATTTTCGCGAGTTACATGATATGTTTGATGTATTTCCTTGTGTGATTGAAGGGGTACTTATCTATAAGGATGAACCTTATGTCTATAGTATGAATGCAGGTGGCTGGTGGGAGCTTACCCAAGGGGAGAAATACCTGATGATGGGCTATTACGGAGATGATGCCATAAAGCGAGGCTTTATCAATGGGGTCTATGATTGGGGGAGTGAATAGTGAACAATAGTTAAAATAATATACTTGTATAGTAATTCGTTGATATTCAATATGTTTTTTCACATCCCCCTAGCCCCCCTCAAGGGGGGAATTGTAGAACGCTGAACTATCATGCTGGTATCCAGTATATTCAAGTGTAATTGTTCAACATTCTACTTGATACCACTCTGTAATTCCCCCCTTGAGGAGGGCTAGGGGGATGTAATTAGAAATCTTTGATAATGAGTTACTTACAACTCTTTTCAGACCTCTATATTTCTTGTTCTTTAACTGTTGATTTATATTAACAATTAACCATTAAAAATTAACAATTAATCTAATGTCTCTAAGTTTCAAGCAGCGTGATTTGGTAAATTTAGAATTTGCCTTACAGAGGGAGTTTCTCGGCACCAACCGAGAAGGGGGCTATCTCTCCACTACCCTCAATTTTTGTAATACGAGTCGCTATCACGGACTCCTGATTGTCCCTATTGATAATTTCTTGGGGCGCAACCACTTATTGCTTTCTTCCTTGGATGAGACTATCGTGGTCAATGACAAGGAGTTCAATTTCGGTATACATGAGTACCCAGGCACCTTTTTCCCCAAGGGACACAAATATATCATCGAATCCGAATTGAATAAGTATTACTCCATCACCTATCAGGTGGCAGGGGTAAGCCTTAGGAAGGACATCATGATGCTGCACAAGCAGCCCCAGATGCTGATTCGCTATACGCTGCTTTCGGGGCCGGAGACGGTACGCTTGAGACTGAAACCTTTTTTAGCTTTTAGAGACATTCACCAGTTATGCAAAGAGAATTCGGTAGCCGATACCCACTATAGGCGGGTACCCCAAGGGGTCGCCATGAAGCTCTATGAGGGCTTTCCTACCCTATATATGCAGCTAAGTGAGGAACAAAGCTATAAGCATGATCCGCATTGGTACAAAGACCTTCAATATAGTAAGGATAGGGAGCGAGGAGGCGACTATCAAGAGGACTTGCTCGTACCGGGAGAGTTCGAGCTGAACCTCTCACTGGATAAGCCCTTGGTATTCTCGGCCTCAACCACTGAGGAGAAAGCCTCGGAGCTGGTGGAGGAGTTCCAGCAGGCTGCCCAGCAGCGTGCCCCTCGTGATAACTTTGAGCACTGCTTGCAATATGCAGCCAACCAGTTTGTAATCGAAAAGCTCAACGAGACTCGTATCAAGGCCGGTTATCCTTGGCATCTTTCCTATGGGCGCAATACTTTCCTCTCCTTGCCGGGGATTGCTATCGCTACAGGGAATACCGCCCTCTTCGAACAGGTGATAGATTCGATGATACAATATCAAAAAGGAGGCTTATTCCCACGCCTGATCAGCAGCCATACTGCTCCGGAGTTCAATTCGGATACCTCATTATGGCTTTTCTGGACACTCCAGCAATATGAACGTTGGGCGAAGGTACCCCAAGCCATGCTTTGGAAGAAATATGCCCATACCCTCACCCAGGTTTTGGAAGCCTATCGCGAGGGGCGTACCTTCCCCCAGGTGGCCATGCAGGAGAACAAACTGATCTATAATCAGCGCTATCACCGTCCGCTTACTTGGATGAACGGCACCATAGCGGGCAAGCCAGTTTTGGAACGATCCGGATATGTAGTGGAGGTCAATGCCTTGTGGTACAATGCAATCTGCTATGCATTGGACTTGGCTAAGGCCGCCAAGGATGAGGCCTTTGTAGCCCAATGGGAAGGCTATCCAGAGCAGATTGCCCAGAGCTTCCTCTCTGTCTTTTGGAATGATAAGGTAGGCTACTTGGCTGATAGTGAGGAGGGAGGTCAGCAGGATCTCTCGGTAAGGCCGAACCAGCTTATCACCTGCGCCTTGGACTACAGTCCGCTGAAGGAGTCCCAAAAGAAACAAGTACTTGACCTGATGAAGGAGAAGCTCCTTACCGAGCGAGGCTTGCGCACCCTGGCTCCGGATGACAAGCGCTATCGTGGGCGTTGTGAAGGAAGCATGGCCGAACAGGAAGCGGCCATCTACCAAGGGGGGACACATACATGGCTCTTGGGCTTTTATATAGAAAGCTGCCTAAGGCTCTATGGAGGGGATTTTGTACCCAAAGCAGAGGAGTTGCTCTCCAAGGAAAGTGAGGATATACACCACTATGGGATAGGGCTTATCTCGGAGTTTTACGATGGGAACCCACCTTATTCGGGGCATGGCTGTATCTCCCAAGCGCGCAATGTGGCGGAGATCGTGCGCAGTGTCTATCTGATCAACCATTATAAAGAAGAAAATTCACCCAAAAGATAATACCCTTATGAAAAAAATAAAAGTACTTATGTTCGGGTGGGAGTTTCCCCCCCATATCAGTGGCGGCTTGGGTACCGCTTGCCTTGGGCTTACCAAGGGCTTGGCCAAGAATGAAGTAGAGGTGCTCTTTGTGATGCCTAAGGCATCAGGCGATGAAGACCCTGAGGCTGCCAAGATCATCAATGCCAGCGAAGAGGAGATGCTCCAGAGCTATACCGTTTCGGATAATTACTTAGAACACATCCAATTCATGGAGATAGGCTCCACCCTCCGCCCTTACCTTTCTCCGGAGGTTTTTGCCTCCTACTGGCAAGAAGAGCGTTATAGGCAAGAGCACAGCTTCCATAGTGGTAAGGGGCGCACCTTCAACTTTTCCGGGAAGTACGGAGAGAACCTCATGGAGGAGGTCTATCGCTATGCCTTGGTTGCCGGTACGGTAGCCAGTAAGTATGATTTTGATATCATCCATGCGCATGACTGGCTTACCTATCAGGCAGGGCTTATCGCCAAGCATATCAGTGGCAAGCCCTTGGTGGTGCATGTACATGCCACCGAATATGACCGAGGAGGGGAGTACAACCGCAATACCATTGTCTATGATATAGAAAAGCATGGTATGGAGGGCGCCGATCATGTCATCACAGTCAGTGACTGGACACGCAACATCGTAATAGAGAAGTATGGCATCCCCGCAGAGAAAGTGAGCACCGTACATAACGCCGTGGATTTCTCGGACGAAGACCTCGACCTACCCCCACGTACACTTCATCAAAAAATCGTCACTTTTTTGGGGCGTATCACCCTACAGAAAGGGCCAGAATACTTTATAGAAGCGGCCGCTAAGGTACATAAAAGGTGTCCAGATGTACACTTTGTGATGGCTGGCAATGGGGACAAGCTGACCCCATCGGTAAGGCGCGTGGCACAGCTGAAGCTCGGTGGGCATTTTCACTTCACCGGTTTCTTGCGTGGGGACGATGTACAGCGCATGTTCCGCTATAGCGATGTATATGTGATGCCTTCGGTATCCGAGCCTTTTGGCATCTCCCCCTTGGAGGCGATGCGCTGTGGGGTACCGACGATCATCTCCAAGCAATCGGGGGTATCGGAGGTGCTTGAGCATGCCATCAAGGTCGATTATTGGGATGTCAATGCCTTGGCCGATGCCATCTATGGGCTGATCGCCTATCCAAAGCTCTCCCAAAACCTCAAGCGGGAGGGATTGGCTGAGGTCAATACCCTCAAATGGGAATTTGCCGCCCATAAGCTTAAAAATATTTACCAACAAGTACTCTATTAAGAGGCTCTTTTCTTGGAAAAACGGAGAAAAAAACGTATATTTGTAGGAGCCTTTAAGATAAAAATAAAGACACATGAAAGCAATATGTTTCTATTTTGAAGTTCATCACCCTGAACAGCTTCGTCAGTATCATTTTTTTGATATAGGCAAGCAGCATGATTATTTTGATTACTATCGCAACCGTACAGAGATAGAGCAGCTGGCGCGGGAGTGTTATCTTCCGGCCAATGCGCTCCTTTTGGAGCTTATCGAGCGCTACAGAGGGCGGTTCAAGGTCGCCTTCTCCCTATCAGGCAGTGCGATAGAACTGTTGGAGCTACATGCTCCAGAGGTGATTCACAGCTTTCAGGCCTTGGCACGAACCGGTCAGGTAGAGTTCCTCTGTGAGCCTTATGCCCACTCGCTTTCCTCGCTCTCGGCCGATACCAATGAGTTCGAGCGAGATGTCAAGCGCCATATCCAGCGTATAGAAGCACTTTTCGGGCAGACCCCTGTTACCTTCCGCAATACTTCTCTAATCTATTCCGATAGCATAGGGGAGCGTATCGCTCGCTTGGGTTTCCATACCATTCTGACCGAAGGTGCTAAGCATATTTTGGGCTGGCGCAACCCCAACTTTGTACATCACCATCCCAATGATGAAAAGGTAAAAATCTTGCTCAAGAATGCCAAACTTAGCGATGATATCTCTTTACGCTTTTCCTCAAAGGACTGGAACGAATACCCCCTTACCGCGGAGAAATATGCCCATTGGCTCAAGGATAGCCTCCGCGATAGCGATGTGGTAAATCTCTTTATGCACTATCAGGCATTAGGGAAGTACAACACACCGGATTCGGGTATCTTCGACTTTTTGCGCTATTTGCCTCAATATGTGTTGGATGACCCCCAATATGCTTTCATGACACCTAAGGAGGTGGTGGCTACCTTTGTCCCCAAGGAAGCGATCTATGTTCCCAATCCCATTTCGTGGACAGATGAGGAGCGTGATATAACCTCCTGGCTGGGGAATGAGTTGCAACAGAATGCTTTTGAGGAACTTTTTGCCCTCAGTGGCAAGGTAGAGGCTACAGGAGATGAAGCCATTGAGCGTACCTATAGCCGCTTGCAGTGTAGCAACCACTTTAACTATATGAGTACCAAGTTTATCCCAGTGGAACAGCGCCTGAAGAAGGTATCTCCCTATCCATCGCCTTATGATGCGTATATCAACTATATGAATGTATTGAGCGATTTTACCTTGGAGGTGGATAAGGCGCTCTCTAAGGAAGTGAAGACCACATTGTCATACAAAGAATTTTAAGCAAAAAAATCTATCATGGATGGTATGGGTTCTCATCTTAACGTATCGAATTACTTCGATTACGGGAGAGCCCATTTCCCCCATGTGCTTTCTTTAGTGACTAATGACTAATCACTAAAATTGGAAGTAGATAAAGGCAGGGGCATCGTTAGAGAAAGTCTGATAACAGATTACTGCAACAACGGCCATGATGAGTGCCTTGACCCATATAGGGCTTTGGTAGTAGGCTTCTTCTATCTTGTCCTTGAGGGACTGGGGAAGCCAGTGAACGGTATAGCCCAAGACAATGACGGCAAAGGCATCTCTGAAATACCACAGTACTTGGCCACTGCTGGACAAGTCCATATTATTCCATAACTGATCGTAGAACTGCCCGATGCGCTCCATATCCTCTCCACGGAAATAAAGCCGCACAAAGACAATAAAAATAAAAGTAGAAAAAACCTTCCAAAAATGGGCCAGCCAATGGGTGGAATGCTCATAGGGGCTTACCTTGCGCCAGAGTTTGTAAAAAACAATTCCCAAGCCATTGATACCCCCCCATAGGATATATTTCCAAGAAGCGCCGTGCCATAGACCACCGAGCACCATGGTGAGCATCAGGTTGATATTGGTGGTGATATAGTGCTGGAATCGTTCGCTCTTCATAGCCAAGAGGGTACCCCCTAAGAGCAAAAGCCCTATGATAAGCGAAAAATAAGGATTGCCCACTCCGATCAGTGCCACTGAAACTAAGACAAGGGCGATGGTCACCGAAGCCCAAGAGCCGGTGCGATTCCCCCCTAAGGGGATATACAGATAGTCTTTGAGCCAAGTGGAAAGTGAGATGTGCCAACGCTTCCAAAAATCACCAGTATTGATGGCCTTGTAAGGAGAATTGAAGTTGCGAGGTAGCTCAAAGCCCATTAGCAGTGCCAGCCCTATGGCAATATCGGTATAGCCGGCAAAGTCCCCATATACCTGTAGAGAATAGCCCACCAGCGCCATTAGGTTGGTAAAGCCAGAATACATGGTTGGCATCTCAAAAACCCTATCGAGGAACTCCACCGCGATGAAGTTGGCAAAGAGCATTTTCTTGATCAATCCCTTGAAAATAAAGTAAGTAGCCCTGTTGAAGTCCTCCTTAGTAATTTGGGTAGGGCGCAATAGCTGAGGGACAAACTCCTCGGCACGGACAATAGGCCCGGCCACCAATTGGGGGAAAAAGGTAACATAAAGCCCAAAATCCAAGATAGAATCCAAGGACTTGAGCTTGCGCCTATAGATGTCCACCGTATAGCTAATGGTCTGGAACGTATAGAAAGAGATCCCCACTGGAAGGACAATCTCATCCACAGAGAAGTATCCCTTGCTATGGAAGCCATTGCCCCAATAGGCTAAGTAGTTGAATACCTTATGGTCGGTATGGAAGATGGTATTGTACGCATCGGTGAAGAAGTAAGCATACTTGAAGTAGCTAAGTACGAAAAGATTCAGGCAGACACTCAGGGTCACAAAGAGTTTGCGGCGCCCTTCGTCCTGACTTTTATCAATCTGGCGGCCAAAGTAGAAGTCGGTTACGGTGCTGAATAGCAGTAACATCACAAAAAGGCCACTGGTCTTATAATAGAAAAAACAGCTGACTAAGAAAAGAAAGAGGTTGCGAATGAAAAGGCGCTTATAGGTTAGTGCAAAGCCTGCATATACGATAACAAAAAAGATCCAAAAACTCATCTGGGTAAAATCCAGCGGGTACTTTTTGGAAAATTCAAAAATATCATATATCCAATCCATTCTTTATCAGGTAAATAAGTGTTATAGTCCTATGACAAAGCCTATTTCGGGGACAAGGCCAGAGGAGAATATACTTTTGTCTTTGTCATATAACACATTGTAGGAGAAGCCTATCCGCAGATAGGAGTTGCTCCCTAAGGCCTGCATATAACCTCCACCGAGTAGCAGGGCATCTTCTTCGGTGCGATAGCTCAGCTCACTTCGTCTTATTTTTTGAGTAATAAAATAGTGTTGGTAGGAGGCCTTCGCATAGAAGTTGCGTGCGATATAGTAATTCAAGGAAGGGCCTAGGCTCACTGAGTGGTAGCGGCTTTGCTGGTTCTGTTGGAAATAATAATTGACCGAGAAGGCAAGCTCAAGCTCTTCGCTGAGCTTGTAGCCCAAGCGAGGGGAGAGGGAGATTCCCCATTGGTTAGTTCCTATGGAGCCGCCAATGCCTCCCCCATAGGTAAAGCCATCCCAGGGGTTGCGCTGTTTTTGGTTTTTAGGCAGCAATATATTTCTCTCCTCGGGCTGCTGCTGGCCGTAGCAGGCCAAGGAGAGTGTCATAGCAGAGATGAATATCAGGAGCTTTCTCATGATTATATATCCAAGGGGATAAGTGAGTTTCCTTTTACTTCGAAGAGCTTATCGGAGATAGGGATATTACTTTCAACATAGGCCTGGGCTACGCGGTGGCGTATCCAGTTCATATCGGCAGGGTGCGCACTACCGGTAATGAGCAGTACGTTGTTGGCCGGTACGCCCACGGTGATGGTACCCTCTACAGGGATGTTGTCCTTAGACCAGAGTTCGGAAACCACCAAGAAGCTGGCTTCGAATTTGCCATCGGCAACGATGGTATAGCGGTTTCCTTCTTCCTCGACCCCTACCTCTATTTGGTTGATGAGGTTGCTCACTGCTAAGGACTTGAGCGCGAGCATATCCAAGCGTAGGCTTTTGAGGTCGCCCTGGGTGAGGCTCACCTTCTCGTTGCGAACCAGGTAGATAACTCCCAATTCGCTATTGATATTCTCGTAGATAAGATCGGGTATATCCTTTTTGAGGTCTTCTATGAAGGCAGTGGTTCTCACCAGTGGGAAGATTTCTTCTTTCTTCACAACAAGAGCCCCCTCTATCACGGCTTCGTCCTCATCCCATGCCTCAGCAGCAGGCTGCTCGACAACTGGAGCAGGCTCTGGTTCAGGGATTGGTTGTGGCGCCTTGATGACTTCGAGTTCTTTTTCTTGAGGCTTAGCGGCTGGTGTTTCCACCTTAGCGGCCGGTTCTTGTACTGGTTTTTCTTCCTTCTTAACCTCCTCTTTAGCAGGTGCAGGAGGGATTATAGGTTCTTGCTTAGCAGCCGGTTTTTCCTCTGTCTTAGGCGGCGCAGCAGGTGGAGGAGTGGTGATGATCACCGGTTCCTCTTTCTTGGGTTCTTCCTTTTTGGGCGCCTCCTTGGGTTTTTCGGGTTGTGGTTTTGGCTTTTCAGGCTGTGGCTTAGGCTTCTTAGGAATAGTTTCCAGAATGGAGCTGGCGTATTTCTCAATGATTTCACTCAAGTAGAAGTCGCTACGGTGCATATATTCGGCATAAGCGTTGTCCAAGAAGCTGGTAATGAGCTGTCCTGGTTCGCTTTTGAGCATCCATTCTATTTCCAAACCTTTGGTATTTCTTACTTGTATATTAGGGTTTTTGGTCACCAAACGTTGTGCGAATTGTCGGGTAAAGTCGGCCACATACTGTATGCTCATCCCTATTTTGTCCACTAGCTCTCGTATTTCGATGCTATATGGATCCTTATGGCGGAGGATGATTTCGGTGATAAGGGCACGATCATCCATCTTCCTGGCACAAGTGAAGTGGTATTCTACCTCATCATAGGCACGGAAGGTCTTACTGATGTAGCGTTCATTGGCTACGGTTTCGTCCAATGCGGTAAAGCCATCTTTCTCGTACTCTTTGAAAAACTCTCCTTTGAGTCGTTCGAAGAACTCCTTGGTAATAGCTCCTTTGAGAGGTTCTTCAGAACTCATCACCGTTAGGTTAGCCCTATCGTCGGGAGATTTGGCTAAAAAACGGTCCGTGTTGGTTACTTCCCAATCGGTAGGAATGAGAATAGTAGACATCGTATCTAACCAATACCTTTTGTAAGTTATTGATTTTAAATCTGTTTCACTGGCTGTTTTCTTTTTGAATAAATCTAATAATCCCATCTGTTTTTCGATTTTTTCCAAAGGCAAATATATAAACTTCTTTTGTAATGATAAAATATTTCCAAAGAAAAATTCAACTTTATTTTTTTTAGTTTTTCATTAACAAACAAAAGTCGTTCTCTTTAATAGCTATGTTCTTTTATTTTCCTTCTTTCCTCTCACTTCTGTTTGAAGCGAGCGGTGTAGTCCCACGCGGCATTATTCATTAACCATTGTCTTTTAATCATTAACAGATCTCCATTAACAATTAACAATTATATTTTGTATCTTTGCCCTTTAATCTTTATAATACTTACCGAATGAAAAAACTGATTTTTTCTCTTTTCTCACTCTGTCTTTTGGCGCCATCTTGGGTAAGGGCAGATGAGGGGATGTGGTTTCTGATGTTCCTCAAGCGCCTGAATGAGCGTGATATGCAGCAAAAGGGCTTGAAGCTCTCGGCTGAGGATATCTATAGCATCAACCACAACAGTCTTAAGAATGCTATCGTTCAGTTCAATGGGGGCTGTACGGCCAGTATCATCTCCCCTGATGGCTTGGTAATAACCAACCACCACTGTGGTTATGGTGCTATAGCAGGGCTTTCCACTCCGGAGCACAACTACTTGCGCGATGGCTATTGGGCAAAGACCAAAGCAGAGGAGCTATCTCCTAAGCGCCTTTTTGTGCGCTTTTTCGTACGTATGGACAATGTTACCGATCGCATGCTCTCAGTGCTAAACCCCTCCATGACCGAAGAGGAACGTGAAGCGGCTATCCAAACCGAGATCCATAAAATCCAACAAGAAAACAGCGAGGGAGGCAAGTATGTGGTCTCCGTGCGTTCTTTCTTCCAAGGGAATGAGTTCTATTACTTTGTGTATCAAGATTTCAAAGATGTACGCTTGGTAGGTACTCCACCGGAGAGTGTAGGTAAGTTCGGAGGAGATACCGACAACTGGGAATGGCCTCGCCATACGGGCGACTTCTCCGTATTCCGCGTTTATACTGATAAAAATGGCAATCCGGCTGAGTATTCGCCTGATAATATCCCTATGAAGGCACAAAAATACCTTGATGTGAGCCTCAAAGGGGTGCAAGAGAAAGATTTTGCGATGATTTTGGGTTATCCAGGTCGTACCAACCGCTGGGTATCTTCTTATTGGGTGGATCAGCAGGTCAAATATGGTTATCCTGCCTGGGTAGAAGCCTCCAAAACGGCTATGGATGCCATGAAAAAGCATATGGATGCCTCCAATGCTGTACGCCTTAAGTATGCATCTACCTATGCTGGCTTGGCCAACTATTGGAAAAACAGACAGGGGATGATCGATGCCCTTACTGCTCACCAAACAGCCGACCTCAAACGAAAGGCAGAGAAAAAGTTTGCCGCCTGGGCTGCTAAAGCGGAAAACCAAGCTGAATACGGCTCCGTATTGGCTGACTTGGCTTCTTATTTTTCCCAAACCAACCAGCAGGCAGCCAATCAAAATTACTTGGCGATTTTCTTCCGAGCCAACCCAATTGCCTCTCAGGTGATTCCTTATGCTCGTCAGTTAGAAGCCTACTTTTCTTCCTCTGATGACCAAAAACAGCAGCTTCGCGAGCGCCTTACCCGAGGGCTTCAGGCCTATTATGAGCGTACTTACCTTCCGGCTGAGATAGACCTCTTTGCGGACAACCTTAAGCTCTATGCTGAAAAATCTACCGATATTCCTCAGCAGCTAAAGCAGATCAAGGAACAGTATCAGGGAGACTTCAAGCGCTATGCGGCCGAGGTCTTCGCTCGTAGTATCTTCACCAAGGCTGAAAACTTGGAGAATTTCTTCCAAAACCCCAGCGAAGAAGCCCTCAGAAATGATCCTTTGGCAACGATGGCCAAGGTATTGTCCGACAAGTACAACCATACCGAGGACGAAGCCCTTCGCGATAGTTACGACAAGGCTTTCCGCAAGTATGTAAAGGGTATGCGCGATTCGAAAATCTCTCGGATACAGTATCCTGATGCCAACTCCACCCTGCGCCTGACTTATGGCTCGGTGAAGGCATTGCCTAAGGACAAGCGTAACTATGATGTGAAGTCCAACTACTATACGACTTTCGAAACCATGTTAGGCAAATACAAACCAGGGGATCCGGAATTTGACATGCCGGTTAAGTTCCTCCAGATGTACAACGATAAGCAGTTCGGCCGCTATGCAGATAAGGATGGTACCCTACATATCAACTTCTTGACCGATAATGACATCACAGGAGGGAACTCCGGTTCGCCGGTGCTCAACGGCAAGGGAGAACTCATCGGCTTGGCATTCGATGGTAATATAGAGGCCATGGCCGGAGATGTGATCTTCGATGAAAAGCTACAGCGTACTATAGTGGTGGATATTCGCTATGTTCTTTGGTGTATAGACACTTACGCAGGCGCCAAGCATGTAGTAGATGAAATGAACCTAATCCCATAGCCTATGCACTTTCTATCGGCAGACTTGCAACACTATGCCGAGGCGCATAGTCAGGCGGAGCCGCCACTGCTGGCCGCTCTTAGTAGGGAGACCCACCTGAGAGTCCTGCAACCCCGTATGCTTAGTGGCCTCCTACAGGGGCGACTGCTAAGCCTGCTCTCCAAGCTCCTTTCGCCCAGCTATATCGTGGAAATAGGTACCTTTACAGGTTATGCAACCCTCTGCCTAGCAGAGGGTTTGCCTCCTGAAGGGGTATTGCATACGATAGAGGCGAATGAGGAATACCAGCCTATACAGGACAAATATTTTCAGCAGAGTCCTTATCACTCCCAGATTGTACAGCACTTCGCACCTGCCTTGGAGGTCTTGCCCAGCCTTCCTGATGGGATTGAGCTGGTCTTTATCGATGCGGATAAGAAGAATTATCTGAACTACTTGGAAGCTATCTTGCCTAAGATGCGCCCTGGGGGTGTCATCCTCTCGGACAATGTTCTTTGGAGTGGCAAGGTCGTGGAAGCCGTTAAGGACAACGACAAGCACACCCAAATCCTGATGGAATACAACCAGCGCTTAGCCACCGATCCGCGTTTGGAGACCGTACTGCTACCCATACGCGATGGGATCTCTTTGGCGAGAGTGAAAGGATAAATCATTTATCACTTGTCACTATGATTTGGTTTTCATCCTTAAGATAGGTAAGAAGCCATTTGCCTTGTTCTACGCAGACATCCGCTTGGGAGAGGGCGTAGATAGGGAAGCCTGGGAGGGTTTCTCCCTCTCGGGAAAAGAGGTAGAGCTGGTGGTTTTGCTCATCAAGGACAGCAATCAGTAGTCCCTTTTGCGTGGAGATCAGTCGTGGACGGGCATAGTCCGCATAGGGGAGAGAGATCTTCTTTTGGTTGATATACAAGCTATTGCCATCCAGTATCACACGTGTGTCGCCCTGTACGGCGAAGTAATGAGCAGCCCCTACGGCCAAGTTCTCTTGGCGCATTCCCCCTTGGCTATCGATATAGTGGAGCTTGCCATCACGGGTAGTGAAGGCGATGCAGTCCTTATAGGCTACAATAGGATTGTCGGAGAAGTCGAAAGTCTGCTTCAGTGGGATGCGCACCGAGCCATTGCGGTGGAGGATACTCAGCTGCCCGTTGGCTTTGGCAAAGACGATAAAGTCCTTCCCCCCTAAGCGCATATGCTGCGGTGGGCTCTTGAGGCCTTCGGGGACACGACTTCCCTCAAAGCCCTTGACCTCCTCCCCACGTCGGTCTTTCAGATAAATGTGCTTATCTTCACAGATGACAAAGCGATAGTCTTTATTGTGATCATAATCAAATATTTGCAAGGGCAGTAGCGAATTTTTGCGTGTAAGGCAGAAGGGCGCCACCTCCTTGCCATTGCGGTCGATTACATAGGAGGCGTATAGGGTATTGAAAGCCAGTTGTAGGAAGCCATTGCGAAAGAGATCCACCTGATGGATCTCGCCCTGAATGGGGCTGTCGAGGCGTTTTTTCCAAAGGATTTTTCCATCATGTCCTATCAGATAGAGCTGGTTGTCCCTATCCTGCACCACTACTTCTTTTTCTCCGGTACGATGGTTGGTAACGAAGTGGGGGAGGGTCTGTGCCGGCTTATCCAAAGTCAGTACGAAGCGCTCTTGCATTCCTTTGTCAGAGGATTGGGGAGCTTCTCCATTCTGCGGGCGGGTGGCCGTTTCCGCATTTGGCTTTTCAGCAGTAGCGGTCAGGGTGAGTTGGTAGAAATCCTCTTGGGGGCTTAGCTGCAGGGCTGCATAGCCATAACGAGCCGCCAAGGTAGGGTACTTCTTGGCAAAAGCCGATAACTGAGGGAGGTTGGCCAAGGCCACAAAGGCGGTTTGGCTGCTACACTGCTCCTGTAGGGCAGCAAAGCGCGCCTCTTGGGTGAGGGACTGCTTGAGTTGCAGCCGCTGGATCAGCCCCTGTAAGGCTTCTCGCTTTTGGGCAAAGACTAAGTCGTCCTCATTCCGATATATATAGGTTGGGGCTAGCTCCCTTCCGAAAAGGGCGAAGAAGGATTGCACATCCGAGAGGGCTTCTATCTGGTGATAAGTAGCCCCTTGGAAATTCTCCGTCTTGAGAATGGTAAAGTAGCGCAGTGTCTCGGTAGGGTTCTGGCTGTGGAGGATAGCTAGCGCATCCCCTAAGAAGGAGAAGAAGGTCACCGAGCTGATATCTCCTTGGAAGTCAAAATACATCTGCTCAGGGATGAGGTGCTCCTCGAAAGCAAAGGCCTCCAGCTGTGTCGCCCCTTGTGGGATAGTTGGGCTACTCTCCAAGGTATAGTCCTTAGCGGCGGAGAGAGGTAGCTGCGATAGGCTATCGGCAGGCCTTAGCGACG
>NZ_KE992127.1:0-4296 GCF_000466425.1 Capnocytophaga sp. oral taxon 863 str. F0517 | reverse complement strand
CGAGCCACTCAGCTGAAGCGTTTGCTGATCCATGAATACATCCCAAGCCGTCCAGTCCCCCAAGAGACCAGCCAACGACTCCGAGAAGAGCCCCCCGACAAACTCCTTGTTTTTCTTCGGAGAGAGGAACAAATTGGCTACCACATCCCCGCTGGAGGTCTTCTCCAATCGGTAGAAGTCTCGGTAGCGCTCCTTGGCGCTTTCTTCTTCCTCCCCTTCGGACAAGGCTTCCGGGGCAATATCTTTCAAAGAGCTGATCAAAAGCTGCTTTCCCTGATAGTAGTAGTACCACGTCTTTTTTTCAATAACTAACGAATCCAAGCGCTCCATAACGGCTTGCTGCCAAGGGCTTTGCGTATCCTTCTGCTGTGGATGACAACTCACATACACGCCCTGATGCGTATAAGCCACCCATATATCCTTATCCGTAGGCAAAGAGCGTAACAGCTGCTGTACATTTCCATTGGGGTAATACCTGAAGTATCCCTTCCAAAAATCATTGTTGATCACCTGACTGACAAACTGATCCCTCTGGTGGATATGGAACAAGAGCGAAGGCTCCCTTCCCAGCAAGCCATCCACCTCCTGGCGCACCACTCCACCTCCGGAGCAGCCGACCCATACAAGGCTTATAAGAATGATACTATATAAGATACGCATCTGAGTTTTGAGTTTTTAGTTTTGAGTGACTGATATAGCGGCAAAAGTAATAAAAAATATTAGAAAAAACAAGATAAAGTGGGAATATGCTTAGCTATATACATTTTTTACATACTCTGCTCTCATATACGTATACTTTGCTTTCACAGACTATCCTTGAGGAGTGAAAGTCGTTTAAGCAAGTATATAGTAGGTAATATAATTATAAAAAAAACTAAATGTCTAATTATCAATCACTTGATATTATTATACATTAACAAAAGATGTTAAATTTTTATTTTTGGGAAAAAATCTCTTGTTTTATAGTTGGTATATTGATAATAATTTATAAATTTGCGCACAAAATACCTCGTGAAGAGCTATAATGTTATAAGATGATGAAAATCAATAAATCCACCATGAATATGAAGAAATATTGGCTGTATGTGATAGGTATATTATTACCTATGCTTGCTTTGGCACAGGCTCCTCCTTCTTTTGTGACTTCCATTGGGAGAACCAATTGTGGGGGAAGTGTTACGGTAAGCTGGGATGCGGATGCCTCCATCCTGAAGGACTATTGGGCGATTCTCAAGAAGGGTTCGCGCGAGCAGTCCCGCTTGGCTTTTGACCTTACTCAGAAAAAAGCAGTTTTCTCTGGCCTTTCGAGTGGGAACTATACAGTCGTGGTCGAGAAGAAAACAGGCGAACAGGGCTATGGCGGTACCTCTAATAGGCTCATCGTACGCAGCACTTACCAAGGCTTTCAGGTAGATACTTCGCAAACGGCCGCCACGGAGGTTGCCGCAGCGGGCGAATGTGGTAGCAGTGGTAAGATTACTATAAATATTAAGAATGGGGTAGGACCCTTCCAGATTGTAGCCTATGAGGCGGGGAAGACTGCGGTAGCGGCTACCTCCGCCCTTACTGCTAAGGCGCCAGGCAATTCCACTGCTGTGGATATTACCGGGCTAAAGGCTAATACGCGCTATGAGTTCGAGGTCACCGACCGCGTAGGAGGTGGGGGATGCTCCCGAACCGAGCCCCGAACCAACCTTAGCTATACCACTCGTGCGGCTGCCGGCTCTTTCTTTGCCAGCGAGCCCACTATTGACGTTTGCCAGCCTGCCGCTCCAGGGGTTTTCCCCAACGGAGCCCTTACGCTACGTCTTGAAAATGCCCATGGTACCGGTCCTTTTGTTGCTATCTTGGTCAATAAGGATACCAATGAGGTAATCATTAATAATGTTACGATCAATAAGGATGCCGGTACAATTACTACCCGTGTCCTACAACCTGCTACAGGGAAAAAGATAGAAGCAAACAAGACCTACAAATTGACCCTTGTTGATAATGGCTCTTCTCCAGTTTGTACCGCTACAAGAGAGTTAAAGAAAGATTATGCTTTTTCAGCTACTAACCTAAGAATGTATTTTGCACCCACATGTAACAATTGCAATGAATTTACCATGGTAGCTGGATTAAATTATCCAAGCAGTTCAAATGAAAATTTATATTATCCATTTAAATTAACACTAAAAGTAACAAGAGGAGGAAATACCTTTACAGAGACTTTTACTAACACAAGTAGTGGTATTTCTTATTCAGATAATGGGACTTATAGAGATTACGGTAATAAAGAATTTCGTTTTTGGAATTGGGAAAGACATAAATTATACAGAATAGCCAATACTCTACAAATAGGAGATCAGGTTACACTTACTTATGAAGAAGGAGATTGTAGAACCGGAGCTTCTAAAACAACAACTCATACAATAACAGCTATACCTTCCACTTATCCTCATACAAGAATAACAGTAGAACCTATAAATCCTGCTAATCCTTGTGTAAAACAAGTAGTACTTAAAACTACATTTCAACATATAGCTCGTTGGGGAGATTTGGTTTCTTATAATGCTTTTTGTACTCCTCCTACTCAAGCACGTTTAAAGTTAGGAAGTACTTGGCAAGCACCTGAAACAGTATCAGCGACTGAGTTCTTTAAATATATAAATGCAACAGCTGCAAGTTACCAGTCAACACATAATCTAACTACTACCAATCTTTCAGCAAGTAGTTATCAAGTAGAATATGCCAATGCACAAGGTTCTCTTCATGGAGTGAATATTAAAGATTGTAAGCATTATCTTTCACAATCATTTCCAAATTCGTCAGTGCCTACTAGTAATCTCTATGAAATAGAAGTAGCTACAGGGGATTATCGCCTTATATTAGATGCTCCTAATAGAGGTCATATGATGACATTTAGAAATTTAGATCATACCAAAGGCTTAGATTTTATTTCAGAAACAAATCCTTTAAGAGTTACTCTGAATCGTACAGCAGCCACAGGAGGTAATGGAGATCTCTATATTAATGCAATAGGGCCTTGGAATTTGGGAGGTAAAAATTTTAAGGTAAAGCTAGGACAAAGGTTTGACCTAAAACCTTCTATGATGAAAGGAGTAAAAAACTTTTATATAGGAGATGTTCCTCCAGGTACTTATAATATAACCTTGGCTGATAATTGTGGTTCTATCAATCGAACCATAACAATAACGGCAGCTCCTCCAGCTTTTTATGATATAGGAGACAATCGTATAAAATATACTACAGATTGTGTGGGAGGAATAAGTAAGGGAAAGATAGTTTTTGAACCTACTTATAATGTATCGACTGTCTCTAATTTTAATACAATGTCAGTCTATAAAGATTTGGACAATGGGCAACCAATACATCTACGTGCAGGGAACCTTATAGAATCTAAGACCATGACAGAAGTGCCTAATCCAGACCCTAGTAAAAGAAGTTATAGAGGAGAAATAGGGAATTTGGATCCAGGTAAATATCTTTTAGCAATTCCCTTTAGCCATCATAATTGGGTTACAATAGTAGATAATCCTGAATCACAAGGGTATACCTATAATGTGGACGATCCTTCTGGAAGAGGAAGAAAGAATTTTGCAGATACCTACATCTTCAAAGAATTTACTATAGAGGAATTTAACGAAGTAGACCCTTCTGTCTCTATAGGAATGTGTGATCCTTCCAATCCGAACTCTGGATTCGTAAGGGTGGAGCTCCCTGATGATGCACGTCCACAATTCCCACTCACCTATACCCTTTATAAGGTCTCTGGTGGTAACCGAACCATCGCCGTGGATGGCAATGGGAATGCCATCGCGCCTATAGTGAAGGCTACCGATACAGGTAACATTGCGGATGCCTATGCGACCTTTAACAATGTACCTAAACTCACCGGAGGGGATACCTATGAGGTGAAGTTCGAATCGGGCTGTCTCAACCGTGAGGTAGTCGTACCGGATTTCGGTACCATCGTTACCCCTACGGTAAGCTCCGATATGGCACAGGCTTGCTTTAACCAACTGATGACCCTCTCGGTGGATCTCTCCGAGGCGGTATACGATATCCGTTGGAAGTCTGATCCTGCCGATGCGCTTAGCGGCGTGGCTGCTCAGGACTTGAGGAAGTCTTTCTTGACTTTCCGTCCTCAAAAGGGTGCTAAGTACTTCGTGACCTATACCCTCAAGACAGGTTTGGGCTGCTCCACTCCTACAGCAAGAAATACAGATCAACTCGAAGTACCACTAAAGGTAACGAATTTCACAGATGCAGCCATCGGCACCCTTACGGATG
>NZ_KE992126.1 GCF_000466425.1 Capnocytophaga sp. oral taxon 863 str. F0517 | reverse complement strand
ATTTTTTGTAGTTTTGCATTTTAAATTCAATTTTATCAAAAAAATACACTTCCCAGTATGCTATTGTCAATTTCTTTGGAAATATCCTCAAGGTCAGTTTGGCCGCACAGATAGGAGTATGGCCTCTCTCCTTGTACTACTTCCATCAGTTTTCCGGATTGTTTTGGGTCAGTAACCTGCTGTTATTGCCACTTTTGGGAGTTATCCTGTCGGTGGGAATTGTAGTGGTGGTACTCGCTGGCTTACAATGGCTCCCTATGTGGCTGGTAAGTGCTTACGATGGGGTGCTATCACTGATGAATAAGGCTATAGGTACTATCGCCTCGGTAGATACAATGGTGATAAGTGGTGCTTATTTCGATGCTATTTCTTTGATTTTATGTTACTTAGCCATTGTATTGGCTGTTATATACCTAAAAGTTAGGTATATAAGCCTTATTTGTTGTAGTTTATTGATAATCTTAGGGGTAGAGGGCTATTTCTTTTATCAGAAATATATACATGCCAAACAGGAGCAATTACTTGTCTTTCAACAATATAAAAAGACAGTTATAGGCGTGCAAGAAGGAGAAGAGGCCACTTTTTATCTCTCGGATACTACGGCTATTCCGCATTCCTTGGTTCGGAATTTCCGTATCCAACATCAGATTAAGCATATTCACTACAAGCCTCTCGGGAACTTTATTCCCTTCAAGGGGCAGTACCTCACGATCCTCGATGGCCCCTACTACTTGGATCATTCTTACCCTACGGATTACCTACTGCTCCGAAATAATCCTAAGATTCACTTAGAGAAGTTATTAAAACAAATTCGCCCCAAGGTCATCATTGCCGATGGGAGCAACTGGCCTTTCTTGGTGGCTAAATGGCAAAAAACATGCCAACAACTTAATGTGAGCATTTGGCAATTAGACCATTTGTCAATTAGCAAATTTAACTCATTGACAAATTAGCCATTCGTTGCCGGGTTTGCTCGAACTCAGTGAGCAGTTCCTCGAAGACCTCCTTAACGGTTTTCACCTCCTTGATAAGGCTACTTACCTGGCCTATTTCCAATTCTCCTTCCTTGAGGTCTCCCTCATACATACCGAGTTTGGTTCGTCCTTTTCCTAATAGTTGGCGTAGATTTTCAGGCGTGGCTTCCCTTTGGTTATAGAGTGCTTCGACCTGTTCATAAAAAGGATTTTTAAGCAGACGTACGGGCGACAACTCCTTGAGGGTAAGCACCGTATCCCCTTCTTTTGCCTCGAGAACAGCAGCCTTGAAGTCGGGATGTACGGTTGCCTCCTCGGTAGCGATAAAGCGGCTACCCAGCTGCACCCCTTCGGCACCGAGCGCCATAGTAGCATACATAGCCCTACCCGTAGCAATCCCTCCTGCTGCAATCACAGGAATAGTTACTTTCCGACATACCTCAGGCACTAATACCAAAGTGGTGGTCTCCTCTCGTCCATTATGTCCACCTGCTTCGAAGCCTTCAGCCACTACGGCATCTACCCCAGCTGCTTGAGCTTTGAGCGCAAACTTGCTACTACTTACTACATGTACCACTTTTATTCCTTTCTCATGGAGCTTCTCTGTCCAAAGGGCTGGATTCCCTGCCGAAGTAAAAACTACAGAGACGCCTTCGTCCATAATAACTTCCATAGTCTGGGCACTATTGGCATACATAATAGGCACATTCACCCCAAAAGGTTTATTCGTATGTGCTTTACACTGCCTGATCTGAGCACGGAGATCCTCTGCCGACATAGAGCCAGAACCCAACAGCCCCAAGCCGCCTGCATTACTTACGGCTGTTATTAATTGCCATTGGCTCGCCCATATCATACCCCCCTGAATGATAGGATATTCTATCCCTAATAAAGTTGTTATTCTTGTTTTCAATTGTTATTTATTAATTGTTAGTTGTTATAGTGTAAAAAAGTAGGAATAATTTCCTTTATCCCTACTTTTTCATTAGCCATTAATCTTTAGCCGTTATAAAATGTCCTTAATATGCTTTATACTATTGGCTATACTTTCTTTGGCTTCTGCAAAATCACCTTGTCCTATTTTCTTCATCACATTGGTAGCAAAGCCTTTCATCTGGTCAAAAGTAATGTGAGGAGGCATAGCCAAGGTATCTCGATTGGTATAGATATTGACCAAAGTAGGTCCCTCGTGCTCAAAGGCAGCTTTTACAGTGGCTTCCAACTCTTCTGTTTTGTGTACCTCATAGCCCTTGATATTCATCAGGTCGGCTATTTTGTCAAAAGGAGGATTAACCATATTGGTTTGCCAATCTAGATAGCCAGAAACTTCCATTTCAAGTTTGACCATAGCAAGCGAACGGTTATTGAATACAAATATCTTTACAGGGTACTGATATTGCATAAGGGTAGCCAAGTCGCCCAAAAGCATAGAGAGTCCCCCGTCACCACACATAGCCACCACTTGTCTGCCTGGAGAGGCAGCTGCTGCTCCGATAGCCATAGGCAGTGCATTGGCCATAGAACCATGGTTGAAAGAACCTGTGAGGTAGCGCTTGCCTGTACCCTTGATAAAACGAGCCGCCCAAACCACATTCATACCTGTATCTACGGTGAAAATGGCATCTTCAGCTGCATACTTGTCTAAGAGTTTGGCTGCATATTCAGGATCTATTTGGTCTTCTTCGGTCTTCTTTTTTGTATAATCGTCCAAAGACTTCTCAAGTGATACATACTCCTTGTGGATATTCTTAAGGAAGCTATCATCGCTGCGTGGGGTAAGTTTAGGCAATAGCGCGGCAATGGTATCCTTTACATCGCCTGCAAAACCATAATCCACTTTGGCACGACGACCGATAATATCAGGGCGCTGATCTATTTGGATAATGGTGTTTTTCTTAGGCAAGAACTCGGCATAAGGAAAGTCGGTACCCAGCATCACAAGTACATCGGATTCGGCACAAGCATCATAGCCAGAGCGGTGTCCCAAGAGTCCGTTCATACCTGCTATATATGGGCTATCGGCACGGTCAAAGAATATTTTCCCACGGAAAGAAGCCACAATAGGTGCCTTGAGCGTTTCGGCTAGTTGTTCTACTTCGCTTACAGCATATTGGCAGCCATGCCCACAGTAAAGGGTTATTTTCTTGTGCTTGGTGTCATTCAGTACTGCGGCCAACTTATCCAGCTCGCTATCGGAAGGGCGTATAACGGGTTTGGCCAAAAAGGTCTGTGTAGCGGTAGGCACTTCTTCCAAATCAGCTCCTGCCACATCGCCTGGTAAGCCCAATACAGCCACTCCTTTTTCGTTGATTGCCGTTTGTATAGCACGTTGCATCATAGTAGTAAACTGCTTAGGTGTATTGGCTACATATACATATTTGCTACAATCTTGGAATAACAAAAAGGGGTTAGTCTCTTGGAACCAGTGGGTACCAAACTTTTGTGTAGCACAAGTACTGGCTATGGCAATGACAGGATTACCTGCACGATTGGCATCATAGAGACCATTGATAAGGTGCACATGTCCAGGGCCTGAACTTCCCATACAACAGCCTATACCATTGAGTTCGGCATCCATGGAGGCTGCATAAGCTGCGGATTCTTCGTGGCGTACATGTATCCACTCGAGGCGACCATCGCGACGAATAGCATCATTTACAGGGTTGAGGCTATCCCCAGTAATGGCATAGACTCTTTTTACACCTGCTTGTACTAACATTTCAACCAGTTGGTCAGATACATTTTTACTCATGATAAGTTCTTTTTATCTTTTTAATTTATCTAATCGGACGACAAAATTACGTTTTTTATTTTTTCCTTCTTTTTTTTAAGAACAAATAACAAATGAAAAATGAATAGTGAAACAAACTTACAACAATTGAGGTAGTAAAGTCAAGAAAAAGAGGAGAAAGAAGTAAGAATTTATACAATAAAATTGAGTAATATGTAACAAACTCATGTCTCTACAGAAGACCGTACTAATGAAGAATTATCATAGCTAGTACTGTAGAGACATCAGTCTATTGTACCTTGGATTAAGGCAATTCATTAATCATTAGTGGCATTAATCATTAACCACTATATCTTTATTTACATTTTTACTACCTACTAAGGCGTAATAGAGGATATAAGCCAAGCCGAGGATTATTACCCAATAGCTTTGTATATAGCCCAATATATCGGCGACATAGCTCTGTAGGGTAGAGAGGATTCCTCCTCCGCAGACCATCACCATGAAGATCCCTGATGCGGCAGCGGTGTATTTTCCTAAGCCTGCGGTAGCCAAGTTGAAGATACCACCCCACATCACTGAGGTACAAAGCCCACAGAGGGTCAGAAGCATCACACTGACAGGTACTTGTGCAAGACCAAAGGAAATATCCTTGTTGAAGACTGGCATATTGACCTGTATATCCGTAGGTAACAGAATGGCCAAGAGAACAAAAACCAAGCCCAAAGAAGCTACAAAGGAAAGCATGGCCTTGCTAGAGAACTTAGCCCCTAAGGCTCCCCCTACGAATCGACCGATGAACATAAGGAACCAATAGGTCCCTACTACTGATCCGGCGATAGTGGCATCAATGCCTAAGCCGCCCTTTTCCACTTGGGTGGTCATAAAGTAGTTCTCTATCCCAGGGATACCTACCTCGACCCCTACATAGACGAAAATAGCGATGATTCCCAAGACAAAATGCCTGAAGGACATCGCACTATGGGGATCCTTGGACTTATCGGCTACCTTCTTCACGATATGAGGCTCTGGAATGGCTACCAAGGAAAGCACCACAAAAACCAAAGCAAAAGTAGCCATGGCTATAAAAAGCGCTGGATTGGCCTTATCGATAGAGGCTTCCTCTACCTTGGCTCCAATGAGATAGCCCACCAAAACAGGAACGATGGTGCCTCCCATGGAGTTGAGCGCACCGCCGAATTGGAGGAGCTGATTACCGCGCTTACCCTCGCCTCCTAAGGTGTTGAGCATGGGGTTGACCACTACATTGAGCATACACATAGAAAAGCCCGCTACAAAAGCCCCTGTGAGGTATATGGCAAAACTCTCCATAGCTCCCGATAGGTAGATGATACACACCCCTACAAAGCCCACCATGACGGCTGTAAGGGCTGTTTTCTTATACCCTAAGCGCTGTAACATCTGTCCGGCGGGAATCCCCATGAAGGCATAGGCGATAAAATTGGCCAAGGTACCCAATTGCGCTTGGAAGTTGCTCGCCCCAAATTGGCTCTTGACAATCACCCCCATAGGGCTTTGTAAGTTAGTAACGAAGGCTATCATAAAAAATAATGCAAACATCATCACTATGGGAATGATATGAGACTTGTTTTGCTGATTCTGTTCCATTTTTTTGTCTATTTAATAGGTACAAAGTTATAAAAATATCTGTTATTTTCAAAGGAATTTTTATTGTTTTTTCCTCCAATATACATTACCTATTCTCCCCTTAAAACTTGTACTAGCAGTATGAATTAACACCATAAAAAAGACGAATAACCCTCTCCCATTTTAGGGAAAGGGTC
>NZ_KE992125.1 GCF_000466425.1 Capnocytophaga sp. oral taxon 863 str. F0517 | reverse complement strand
CCTACTCCAAAATCTATGGACAGTATTTCTATACCTTGGGAAGCATTCGCAAACTCCTTATCAGTCAATCGGTAGAAAACACTGAAAGCTACCTGCAATCCCTTACTCAAAAAGCCAAAGGTTATGTTGAAAAAGCAAGATATTTTAAGTAGAACCGAAGGAGGACTACAGGTCTTTCAGCACTATCTACAAGGCAACTGGCGAGTAGGTAAAAACTTTAAAAACCCTTTCTATGACGATAAAAATGCTTCCTGCAATATCTATAAGGACAAACAAGGCATTTATAAGATGAAAGATTTTGGCAACGATACTTTCAGGGGTGACTGTTTTTTCTTAGTAGGTTACCTCTATCAATTGGATTGCCGAAATGCCTCTGATTTTATCGAAATCCTAAAGATTATCAATCGAGATTTACATCTGGGTTTAGAGGAATCCACCTCTATAATTACACAAAAACCTCAAATACCACCTACTATCACCATACAAAGTACTACCCCAGAAACTAAAAAATCTATCTCTTACCAATTCACCCAAAAACCTTTTACCCAAGAAGAGTTAGCCTATTGGCAAAAGTATGGCATCACTCAAGAAATCCTAAACAAATACAACGTGATCTCTCTGCAAAGCTATTCAAGCACCAATAAAGACGGCAAACCTTACACTATTGCCTCCACCTATAATGAGTGGATGTTTGCTTACCTTTTTAAAAAGCATTTAAAGGTCTATCGTCCCTTTTCTAAACTGCGTTTTCTCTATGGAGGTAATCCCGAAAACTATTGCTTTGGTGAGTCTCAGCTACCTCTACAAGGCGACATTCTCTTTATCACCGCAGGCGAAAAAGATGTAATGAGCTTAGCCAGTAGAGGCTTTTCGGCTATCTGTTTCAATAGTGAAACAGCTCTCATTCCTTCACAAAAACTCCAAAAGCTAAAAATGAGATTCCGACATTTAGTCCTTTTGTTTGATAGCGACGAAACAGGCAAAAGAGCCTCCTTAGAGCAACAAGCCCAATTAGCACCTTTAGAAGTATTTCGTTTGGTCTTACCTCTTTCAGGCACTAAAAGGGATAAAGATATATCCGATTATTTTGCGCAAGGTAAAACGGGTAGAGACCTATTGCAACTCTTTTATCAGACCCTTAGCAAACACTATGAAGAAAGCCTATCACTACTTAAAAACTGCGAAATCCAATGGGATAAACCTCCCCAAAAACAAGAGACTATCATCTCGATTGGCAAAACTCCTGTGGGGGTGCAGAGTAGTT
>NZ_KE992124.1 GCF_000466425.1 Capnocytophaga sp. oral taxon 863 str. F0517 | reverse complement strand
CCTACTCCAAAATCTATGGACAGTATTTCTATACTTTGGGAAGCATTCGCAAACTCCTTTTCAGTCAATCGGTAGAAAACACTGAAAGCTACTTGCAATCTCTCACTCAAAAAGCCAAAGGTTATGTTGAAAAAGCAAGATATTTTAAGTAGAACCGAAGGAGGACTACAGGTCTTTCAGCACTATCTACAAGGCAACTGGCGAGTAGGTAAAAACTTTAAAAACCCTTTCTATGACGATAAAAATGCTTCCTGCAATATCTATAAGGACAAACAAGGCATTTATAAGATGAAAGATTTTGGTAACGATACTTTCAGGGGTGACTGTTTTTTCTTGGTAGGTTACCTCTATCAATTGGACTGCCGAAATGCCTCTGACTTTATCGAAATCCTAAAAATTATCAATCGAGATTTACATCTGGGTTTAGAGGAATCCACCTCTATAATTACACAAAAACCTCCAATACCTCCCACTATCACCATAGAAAGTACTACCCCAGAAACCAAAAAATCTATCTCTTATCAATTTACCCAAAAACCTTTTACCCAAGAAGAGTTAGCCTATTGGCAGAAATACGGCATCACTCAAGAAATCCTAAACAGGTACAATGTAATCTCTCTGCAAAGCTATTCAAGCATCAATAAAGACGGCAAACCTTACACTATCACCTCCACCTATAATGAGTGGATGTTTGCTTACCTTTTTAAAAAGCATTTAAAAGTTTATCGTCCCTTTTCTAAACTGCGCTTTCTCTATGGAGGTAACCCTGAAAACTATTGCTTTGGTGAGTCTCAGCTACCACTACAAGGCGACATTCTCTTTATCACCGCAGGAGAAAAAGATGTAATGAGCTTAGCCAGCAGGGGCTTTTCAGCTATCTGTTTCAATAGTGAAACAGCTCTCATTCCTTTACAAAAACTCCAAAAACTAAAAATGCGATTCCGACATTTAGTCCTTTTGTTCGATAGCGACGAAACAGGCAAAAGAGCCTCTTTAGAGCAACAAGCCCAATTAGCACCTTTAGAAGTATTTCGTTTGGTCTTACCTCTTTCAGGCACTAAAAGGGATAAAGATATATCCGATTATTTTGCGCAAGGTAAAACGGGTAGAGACCTATTGCAACTCTTTTATCAGACCCTTAGCAAACACTATGAAGAAAGCCTATCACTACTTAAAAACTGCGAAATCCAATGGGATAAACCTCCCCAAAAGCAAGAAACAATCATCTCTATTGGCAAAACTCCTGTAGGAGTACAGAGTAGTT
>NZ_KE992123.1:322-19423 GCF_000466425.1 Capnocytophaga sp. oral taxon 863 str. F0517 | reverse complement strand
CTTTTCTGCAATACCTTTCCAAAACGTTCAGAAAGGGTTTTAGCTGTTTCCCCTACTACTTGTCCGCTAAAAATATTTCCTACAGTATTCTGTATTACCTTGCTTTCCTTATCGCCATAATCACGGGTGAGCTGTGAATAATCTTGAAAACCTAAACAAACAGCTACTTTATTGCTTCGGGCTGTGGCTATTAGGTTATCCAATCCCCTAAAATATATCGTTGGCAGCTCATCAATAATCACTGAGGATTTGAGTTGTCCTTTCTTGTTGATGAGCTTTACAATACGTGAATTGTACAAACCTAAAGCTGCTGAATAGATATTCTGCCTATCGGGATTGTTGCCTACACAAAGGATTTTAGGTTCTTTGGGGTTATTGATATCCAACGAAAAATCATCGCCTGTCATTACCCAATAGAGTTGAGGCGAAATCATTCGAGAGAGCGGAATTTTAGCACTGGCGATTTGCCCTTGTAGCTGGTCTTGTGCACCTCCTTGCCAAGCATCCATAAAAGGCGATAGGTAATTCTCAAGTTCAAAGAATATTACCTATAAAATTCGTATATTTGTCCTCCTATTCATCAAAACCTAACCCCCAACATCATGAACACCAAAACCACCCTATGGGGATGTCTCTCGCTGCTGGTGGCCTGTGGCCATCCTGCCAAAGAAACCCTAAGCAAAGTAGAAGAAAAAGGCCTTGACCTCTCGGCTATGGATACCTCCGTACGCCCCCAAGACGATTTCTACAACTATGTCAATGGAAATTGGATGAAAACAGCCCAAATCCCCTCCGACAAAACCTCCTGGGGAACCTACTATATGCTGGACGACCTGACCGAGGCCAACTGCCTCTCTATCCTCGACGACCTCATCCAAAAGGACTATCCCGAAGGCAGCGAAGGACAAAAAATACAAACCCTCTACCGGCAATATGTGGACTGGAATACCCGCAACGCCCAAGGCCTCTCCCCTATCGAAGGACAATTGGCTAAAATCAACCAAATCAACTCCTTAGCCGACCTCCAAAAATACTTAGAAGAGGTCACTCCCTCCGCAGGAAACCCTATCTGTGCCTGGAGTGCCTATCCTGATATGAAGGACTCCAATACCAATGTGGCCTACTTGGACAATTTCGCTATCGGTATGGGCTCCGACTACTACCAAAAAGAAAATGATAGCAACCGCGAAGCCCTCCAAAAATACGAAGCCTTCGTCTCCCAAGTATTCAAATCCATTGGGGAGACTGCTCCCGAGGAAAAAGCTAAAAAACAAGTGGCTTTCGAGAAAAGCATCGCCAAGCTCATGCTTACCAATGAGCAAAGCCGTGACCCTAACCTAAGCTATAACCCTCTGACAGTAGAGGAGTTAGGCGCCTTAGTCAAAAATATCAACCTCCCTCAGCTGCTAAAAAATGTAGGGATGGGAGAGGGCAAGGTCATCGTCTCCGAATTGCGCTTGTACAAAGACTATGATAAATTTATCAATACCAACAATTTGCCTCTGCTTCGGGATTACCTCAAATATATGTTGGTACTAAGCAATATCACCAACCTCCATGAGGACTTGGACAGGCTATCCTTTGAGTTCTATGACCAATACCTTCGCGGCCAAAAGGAGCAACGAGCTATCCAAAAACGCGCTTTCTCCCTCATTGATGGCTCCTTAGGGGAGGCTTTTGGAAAGCTCTATGTGGAAAAATTCTTCCCTAAAGAATCCAAAGAACAGATGCTTACCCTGATCAGTTACCTCAGAAAGAGCTTCGCCCAGCATATCAAAGAGCTCACTTGGATGAGCGAAGAGACCAAGCAAAAAGCCTTGACTAAGCTGGACAAACTCCATGTAAAGGTGGGCTATCCCGACAATTGGGAGGACTATTCCAAGCTCACTATTGACCCCAAAGCCTCTCTTACCGAGAATCTACAGCACCTCTCCCAATGGTACTACCAAAAGAGCCTAAACGAAGTCGGCAAGCCGGTGGATAAGACCAAATGGGGCATGACCCCACAGACGGTCAATGCCTACTACAGCCCTCTCTACAACGAGATCGTCTTCCCAGCAGCGATCCTACAAGCGCCCATGTTCAACCCCGAGGCCGATCCAGCCGTGAATTTCGGTGCCATCGGAGGAATTATCGGACATGAGATGACCCATGGCTTTGATGACAGTGGCGCCCAGTTCGATGCCGATGGCAACCTACAAGACTGGTGGAGCGCCACCGATAAAGCAAATTTCGAAAAGGCCACCCAAGCCCTCGCCAAGCAATACGACCAATATGAACCCGTGAAGGGTATTTTCGTCAATGGTATTTTCACCAATGGGGAAAACATAGCCGACTTAGGTGGTGCTAATATCGCCTTCGATGCCCTACAGATGTATCTCAAAGACCATGGAGAAGTAGCCAAAATCAGTGGATTGAGCCAAAATGAGCGCTTCTTTATCGCTTGGGCTACCGTATGGCGCTCCCTTACCACCGACCAAAACCTTACCAACCAAATCAAGACAGACCCCCATGCTCCGGACTACCTCCGTGCCTTCGCTCCGCTGACCAATGTAGAGGCTTGGTATCAGACCTTTGGTGTCAAGGAAGGCGACAAACTCTATCGAAAACCTCAGGACAGAGTCAAAATTTGGTAAACCAAATAAATGAAGAAAAAATAGCGGAGAGAGAATAGTGAATAGTGAAAAACGTCCTTAGAGGATTTCTCACTATTCATTATTCACTATCCGATAGACAACCAATTCAGTGCTTCTTGCTTGATTTGTTCAAACCAAACCTGTTCGTTCTCACTGGTTTTTACAAGTTCATTAGAACGCTCAAAGAAACGCTTTACTTGGTTAGGATGTGGTGTATAGTCTACTTTATACGAATCTTCCACCATTTTACAAAATATACTCAAAGGCAGGGGTACTATAGTAGAACATCCTTCATAATAAGTAATGTTAATATTATGCAAAGCATAGAAGTAAGCCACACAGGCTTCATTGATAGTTGGAGCAATGAACAGACAATAGGTGGGCTTATTCGTTGCTTTCTTTATTTTTGCAAGATGTCGAGAAACAGGCTCTCCCTCCATTTCATATTGCTTTTGTCCAGAAGCCATTGTAACTTCAATAGTAAGCCCAAAATCACCATAATCACATACTATGTCTGCCATGTTTCCTTGCGCCACTGACATAGGATTTCCAAAATCATCAAATTTTAAATTTGCCTTGATATCACCTCCATCAAGCATTGTCATAGCCCTCCAAACATTCCACTCAAGCATCAAAGAAGGATCATATATATCTTTATTCTCTATTTGCCTAAATATGTTTTGAATGTCATTATAAAACTTGTAGTCTTTAACAGCTGTTATTTGTTCTGCTATCATTTGTTCCTTACGTTGAATAATAGCGTCATCAAGCAAATCTTTCAGATTCTCAATTGTCGCCATTTTATTAATGGAAATTAGAGGAAATTCTCTGTTCAGCTTTTCAATAACGGCTTTTTTATTATCTGTCAGAAGAATAGGTAAAGAGGCATTACCTAAATAATCTGTGTATTTTTTCTCATTATCTATAAAACAAGGTGTCCTATCAGTATGCTCTAAAAAGAAATCAACATCTTTAATTCTTTCTGGGATTATTGACAGAGAGCGACCTATATGAGAGATATTTACAAGCCCTGTTGCTTGCAAGTATCTGATACATGCATCTGCATAGTCTCGTAAATTACTCTCCTTGGTTCTCAGAAATTTATCAATTGACTTACCTTTGCTTTCTCTCGTTTTAGTATTTCCTGTCCTAATCTCCTTTTCATAGATAGAAAACAATTCCTTTTTCAGACATTCCCTTTTAAATATTTTGTAATTAACCTCTTTTTTTGCTTTTTCTATACGAAAACACTCTATTTTCTTTACAATAGCATCAAATTGTCTAAAATCAACCAATTGCAACCCAAAAATCATCAGTTCATCAAATTTCAATGAACCAAAATGTCTAATCAGTCTGAATATTTCCAGATAAGGCTTTACCCAAAATTTTGCTGCTTGGTCACTTGGTTTGTGGTAAGGCGAAGGAACTTGAAATTTAAGTAACTGTCGCAAGAATATTTCTTCTTTCCGTTTGGCTGAAATCAAATATTCTCCTGCTGGCGTCAGGGCGATAATAGGTGATAGTTTAACAAAACCTAACGATTTAGGGGCACGATTCATTCTATCCCTTGCACTAAAAGCAGGATCGTTTGTGGCTTTACCATTGAAAAAATCTTCCTCTTTGAGACATTCCATAAACGCTCTTTGAGTCTCATCATTCCACGGCTGACCCACGAAGTGTTGATTAAGTAACTCTATTTCGGGAATCATTTTGCTCGGCGTACGAGGTGATGTTGTAACGAAAATAACTTTACTGTCTATCCTTGCCATGATACTCTTATTAATTTCTTATATACTTTGTTAGAACAACTTTCTTTCAATAGGTTGATAATTGGCCACAAGGATATGAGATGCTGATGATTTAAATCTATTCCTAATGTTCACAGCATAAGTTTTAGCATATTCGTCTATTATCATATCACCATACAAACGTTCAGTCAAAGGTGTCCTACCAATAACTAAAAGAACCCGACAATTCAATTTTTTTATGTCATTTGCCAATTTTATATGATATTGATCATTAAAGCCATCTTTGTATTCTTCATTTCCATAATCCGAAAAAACACAATCATAGGGTGGGTCAAGGAAAATAAAATCATCTTCTTTTGCCATATCAAATATTTCACTATAATCAAGATTGTATATTTCAGCCAACGAAAGTAAATTGCTATGAGCCTTAGTTATAAGTGAGGTATTTATCTTTTGGTAACGGCCAAAGGGAACATTGAATTCTCCTTTTGCATTATATCTTATCATACCTGAATAAGCTGTTTTATTAATAAAGAAATACAATAATGCATCCGAATATTTCTTATCAGATATTCCATTAAACATATCACGCATAGAATAATAAAAAGCCTCGTTTTTATCCTCAACTTTTTCATGAGGTGTTTGCGCTTTCAATGCATCAAAATCTATCCTATTAGAATGGTATATCTTTTCTACCTCATCAAGCTCTTTTCGTAAAGAGGAATAGTTTTGCTGGACACCACGATAGAAATCAATTAATTTTGAGTTGATATCATTTATAATAGCTTTATGTGGTTCTAAATAAAAATATAATGCTCCACCACCAAAAAATGGCTCTATATACCTCCCACTAAAACACGGAATCTGTGTAACTATATAGGGGATTTCTTTTGATTTTCCTCCACGATATTTGATTAATGGTTTCATAGCTCTTTACTTTTTTATCTCTTGACAAATTTTGTACAAAAGTACATTTTTCTTCTGATATAGCATCATAATATAGAATGAAAATTTACTTTTAAAAATTTCCTATAGTTTACCATTCTTAAACATTAACAATTACCCCTTAATAATTAACAATTAATCTTCGTATCTTTGCCGCTAATTATAAGGTACCCAAAAGCACCTTTATTAATTATTAATCATTAGTCGTTAGTCATTATCAAAGGATGTTAGTAGACAAATTTATTCCTAAGCCCTACACCCAAAAGGTAGAGGCGGCCAAAGTGCAACACCGTGCTCCAAGTAATATCGCACTGGTGAAATACTGGGGGAAGAAGGACGAACAGATTCCTATGAATCCCTCCATCAGCTTTACGCTTTCCAACTCTTATACAGAAACCATCATGGAAATTGCCCCTCGTACTGATTTTACGACCAGTTTCCAGATTGATTTCTACTTTGAGGAAGAGCCTAAGGAAAATTTCCTACCAAAGATAGAAACTTTTTTTACTCGTATCCGCAATTATATTCCCTTTCTTAGGGACTACTACTTCATCGTCCGCACACGCAATTCCTTCCCTCATAGCTCCGGGATAGCTTCCTCGGCCAGTGGGATGGCTGCTTTGGCCGTCTGCCTGATGAAGATAGAAAAGCTCTTCTATCCGGAGATGAGTGAAAAGTTTTTCTATGAGAAAGCCTCCTTCTTAGCCCGTTTAGGCTCCGGTAGTGCTTGCCGTAGTACCTATGGAGGTGTTGTAATATGGGGCGCACACTCCGCCGTACCAGATAGTTCCAACTTCTATGGGGTACCTATGAAAGATATACATGAGGTATTCAATACCTTTCAGGATTCTATTTTACTGATTGACAAGGGACAAAAGCCTGTAAGCAGCTCCAAGGGGCACAAGCTCATGCACGATCACCCCTATGCAGAGGCGCGTTTTGCTCAAGCGAGGCAGAATATTACCCTATTAAGAGATATACTCGCTCAAGGTAACTTAGATGAGTTCTGTAAGCTGGTAGAAAGCGAAGCCCTTGCCCTACATGCGATGATGCTCACCTCCAACCCCTACTATATCCTCATGCGCCCCAATACCCTATCGGCCATTGAGCGTATATGGTATTTCAGAGCCAGTACCGCTACCCCAGTATGTTTCACCTTGGATGCAGGTGCCAATATCCACCTACTTTACCCAGAAGCCTATAAAAAACAGGTACATACCTTCATCGAATCACAACTCAAACCCCTATGCCAAGACGGAGACATCCTCTATGATCAAGTAGGTATATAAGAATAAATAGCTTATACAGCGCCAGTTAAAAAATTTATACGAAAACTCTTGTTTTTTTGACCAAAAAAATGTAATTTTGTTGGACATAAATAACAAGGGTTTTTTCTTATTTTTATTAATTACTATAGCCTATGAAAACTGAGTTTATTACCGCCAAGCGCGCTATCATTCTGTTAATAGCCGTACTTCTTTCCGGAGCCCTCATGCTGTGGCTCCCCTACGAAGCAAAGACCAACAAAGGTCTAGCGCTACTTGTCTTAGTAGCTATCCTATGGCTCACTGAGGTAATTCCTATTACTATCACGGCCATAGCGATACCGATCCTCTCTGTCATCTTAGGATTGGTAGATACCAAGCCCGCACTACAGCACTTTGCCAACCCGACCATCTTCCTATTCTTCGGAGGATTTGCCTTAGCAGCCGCACTGAGTGTCAATAAGTTGGACAAATACATTGCGTATAAGGTGCTTTCTCTCGCTCGTGGTAATTTCCTATGGGCTATCTTATTGCTCTTTTTGGTAACCGCAGGTCTCTCTATGGGAATTAGCAACACTGCTACCGCAGCTATGATGATTCCTCTGGGTATCGGTTTGCTCAAGGGCTTACCTTATGAGCAAAACAAGGGCTCCTACTGGTTCGTAATCTTGGGGATTACCTATTCGGCCAGTATAGGTGGTATGGGAACCCTTGTAGGTAGCCCACCGAATGCGATTGTTTCTTCTAACTTGGGAGTAACTTTCCAAGAATGGCTATGGTATGGTATGCCTGTGGTAGCAGGACTATTACCTCTTACAATACTTACCTTGTTCATCCTTTTCCGTCCTAACCTAAAGGTCTCTATAGACCAAGTAAAGGGCGATGATCACAAGGAAGAACCTCTGAATAGAAAACAATGGGGTGCTATCATTATCTTTACGCTCACTGCCTTATTTTGGATTTTCTCCACACAAGTCAATCCTGTACTTTCCGGACTCTTTGGATTGGAAAAAATAGGTGATTTTGATAGTATCATCGCACTGACAGCAGCTATCCTCGTTTGTACCTTCAACATTGTAAGCTGGAAAGATATTGAGGAAAATACCGACTGGGGGGTACTCCTACTCTTCGGAGGAGGACTTACCCTAAGTGCCGTCTTAGGCTCCTCTGGGGCAAGTAAGGCCTTGGTAGAGACCATTGTAGAACTTATCCGCAACCAAAACCACTTTGTGATAGGCTTATTGGTAGCCACCTTTATCATCTTCCTTACAGAGTTTACCTCCAATACGGCCAGTGCTGCCCTTTTGGTGCCTATCTTCATCTCTATTGCTGAAGAAATAGGGGTACCTGCCATAGGCTTGGCTATGATTATCGGTATCGGAGCCTCTTGTGCCTTCATGCTTCCTGTGGCCACCCCTCCTAATGCTATTGCCTTTGGTACGGGGCTCGTCCCTCAAAAAGTCATGCTCAAGGCTGGTTTTTGGCTCAATATCCTCAGTATCCTCTTTATCAGCATCATAGGATACTACTTCTGGGGAGGAAAATAATTAATGACTAGTGACAGTGACAAATGACTAATGAAGTATGATGGATTAGTCATTTGTCACCCATCATTATAAAAATTATCATTTGTTTTAGTGGTTTGTCATTATTTTTTCGTATTTTTGCACACGCAAAGAATCTGTTTAATATCCAGCTATGGCTAATCTTAAAGAGATACGCAATCGTATCAACTCGATCAGTTCAACTATGCAGATAACCAGCGCCATGAAGATGGTATCTGCGGCCAAGTCCAAAAAAGCACAGGAGGCCATCCATGCGATGAAGCCTTATGCACATACTTTGGGAACCCTTCTTAACTCTCTTAAGAATGCTTTGGGAACTACCAATCCCTTCTTGCCTCATGCCCAACAGGAGCGTATCCTTGTAGTGGCTATCACCTCCGACAGGGGGCTATGCGGGGCTTTTAACTCTACTATAGTAAAACATACCTTGTCTCTATTGGAAAAATACGAAGGTAAGAAGGTGGAGATCCTTACTATCGGGAAAAAGGGAAATGATATTCTTAAGAAAACGAGCAAAGTGAGCCGTTATTGTGAAGGTTTCTTCGATCATATGAACTTTGAAAAAGTGGCTGCCCTCGCCCAAGAGCTGATGGATGCCTATACCAAAGGTACTTATGACCAAATTATCTTGGTATACAATAGTTTTAAGAACGTAGCCACTCAGATCCTTACCGAGGAAGTATTCCTTCCGCTACAGCTTAGCCAGGAAGAAGAGACTCAGGAGAGTGACTTTATCTATGAGCCTTCGGCTGAGGCGATTGTAGAGGGGCTTATTCCTAAGCATCTGAAGCTACAGCTATATAAGAGCCTTCGTGATTCGCTTGCGGCCGAACATGGCGCCCGTATGACAGCTATGCACAAGGCAACAGACAATGCCTCCACCCTACGCGACGAACTCAAGCTTACCTATAACAAAGCACGACAAACCGCTATTACCAACGAAATTCTTGAGATCGTATCGGGGGCAAATGCCTTGAATAGCTAAACCATGATGATCAATGGTTAATTATTAATTAATATAAAGACTAAAATAGTCTTCTGTGAGTAGGAAACTCCTTACAGAAGACTATTTTTTTGATTATATGAATAAGAACTTAGTATTGATACTTAACCACTACTCTTGCCTCCGTGTCATTAAATTTTTCAGTTATTTTAGTAGGATAGCCTTCTGCATTTTTTTCATATTGGTAAGTAGTTGTTTCTTCACTTCTGCTATCTGATATTTTATTATAGATTGTCCTTACCTGTTTTTGAGTGAGAAATTTGTTATAAGTCTCATCATAAGCATTTGGATCGTAAACAAACTCAGCATAGTACTTGTTATTTCCTCCAAAAGGGTTTTTTACATCGCTCAAGGTGTATTCAAATGTATCTGAAGAAGTGAGCTGTAATTCTCCACGCACAGTACCGTAAGATTCCTCTACTTTTTTTACTACATCTCCATTTTCATCAAGTGTATAGATTTTTTTCTGTATGCTACCATCGTCCGCACGTTGTATTAATTCTACTGTATTGGCTGTAGGATAATTTACCTGATAGGGAGCTTGCTGATTTTTCAGAGCCTTGAGTTTTCCTTGAGTATCATATTCGTAAGTAGCTATAACTATATTCCCGCGCCTTACCACTGTGATATTTCCTTTATCATTATAGGAAAGGGCGTAGGTTATTGTATCTGTAGGATGAATTTTTCTTACTTCTATTACTTGCTTGGTATCTCCATTGTAGGTATATTCAGTTGTTGTTTCTGTTCTGTTTTTTTGCCCTCCTACATAGCCATTATGTTCAATCGTTGTGAGGCGTCCTTTGTCATCAAAAGTATAGTCATCAGCGGTATAGGTTCCTGATTCAATACTTACCTCTCCTTCGAAACTTCTTTTAGGGAGCTTAATGACTTCCTCTACAGGAATTATTTTGTCTGTTTTATCTCCATTACCTCCTTTTCCTATATCATTGGAATTATTATTGTCTTCACTTTTGCTGCAAGCAGCTCCTATGAGAAGCAGACCTGTGAATAGAATTACTTTTTTCATGATATTATTTTTTTATTTCATAAGGCAAAGATAATATTTTATTGGATACCTAGAAGAAAAAAAACAAAAAATCAAACATGAAAGGTGCGAATTTGAGCATGAAAAGCAAGAAGTAGTGACCAATGATTAGTGACTAGTGACCAATGATTAGTGACTAGTGACGAATGACTAATACTAACTATTAATGATTAATGGTTAGTGACTGATACCAATCACTAACCACTAATCTCTAATCATTAACCTCTAACTACTTCTTTCTATTAGTAGTGGAAGTGTTCGCTTTCTCCCATGAGAGGATGGCGTTTTTCAACTAATGGTGCCTTGGTAAGGGTATAGAAAGTAATATAAGTGAATAGTCCGAAGAAGAACAAAAGACTTCCTATTTCGGCAGCACCTATGCTCCATTGGTCACCTACGGTGGCTGGCATAATCATGTTGAAGAAGTCCAAATAGTGTCCGATAAGGATTACTACGGCCATGGTGCCTACTACCCAAGGACGACGCTTGATATCAGAATCAACTAAGATAAGTAATGGTAGGAGGAAGTTGATAGCCAACATACCGAGGACAATAGGCTCGAAGTGCTCCAAGCGAGTTACAAAATAAGTAACCTCTTCAGGGATATTGGAGTACCAATACAATAGGTATTGAGAGAACCAAAGGTAAGTCCAGAAGATAGAGAAGCCGAAGAGATACTTAGCCAAATCATGGAGGTGGCTGTCATTGACATGCTCCAAGTAGCCTTGTGCTTTGAGGGTTATGGTCACTAAGATAATGGTGGCAATTGCACAAGTGATGAAGCTACCAAATACGTACCAACCGAAGAGGGTACTGAACCAGTGTGGATCTACACTCATGATCCAATCCCAAGACATCATAGATTCGGAAACGAGGAAGAATACAAGGAACCCGGCAGACCACTTGAAAGCCTTGATAAAAGGTGCATTATCAGAAGCTACATCCTGCTTGAGGGAGAGCTTACGGGTAATCTGACGGTAAGCAATCCATCCTAAGAGATAAACAGCTGCACGCACCAGGAACATAGGCACATTGAGGTAGCCTGTTTTCCCTTGAATAATCGTATCATGAGCTACCACCTGAGGATCCATCCAAATGAAGAGATGATTCAGGTGAAGTCCGGCACATACGAGCAAGAGGAAGAATATGGCAGCCCCTACAGGGAGGTAACCGGTGATTCCCTCCATCACTCTAAAGAGGATAGGAGCCCAACCAGCCTGAGCGGCGCGGTTAATTGCATAGAAAGCCAAGACCCCTAAGCTAATGAGCAAGAAGAAGAGTGCTGCTACATAGAGGGCAGCCCAAGGCTTGTTCTGTAGCAAGTGAAGCACATGTTCCAGGTGCGCAGGGTCATGAGCTGCCTCACCCCCATGCTGGAGGTCGGCTACGGAACTGGGGGTCGCTATAAAGCCATATATGATTGCTATAAGCCCTACAATCATACTGATGAGCGCTGTAAGCTTTATTTTACTTGAAAACGAATACATAATTCCTACTTCTTAGGGGTTATTTGTTAATGAGTTTGTTTCGGAGTTGCTCCACGTATAGGGCTACTTGCCAGCGTTCTTTTTCAGTAATCTGGGAAGCGTAAGAACCCATAGCGTTACGTCCGTGATAGATCACGTAGTAGATACTACCTTGGGTAATTTCTCTGTCCTTATAGTTGGGAACCCCTAGATATTTGTCACGCTGCACGAGTATCCCCTGCCCATCGCCTTCGGCTCCGTGGCATACCATACAATAGATATTGTAGAGGGCGGCACCTTCTTTGATATTATCTTTGAGTGCGAGGCTATCGGCAAGGAGCGGGTTTTTAAGTTCGGCTTTAGCCAAATCATACCCTTCGTTGGTATTAGGGTATAGGAAAGGCATCCAACCACGCTTGATAGTGTGCTCTGGAGGGAGTTGTGCCTCCATTCCGCCCTTGAGCGCCTTGTTACCTTCGGGTGCTTCCTGATAGGTTTCGTAACCTACAGGGAAGTACATATCGGTATCGGCCATATATTGGTAGTTCGGCTTATCCTTGTGGAAACAAGCGGTAAGGGAAAGGGCGACTACGGATAAGGCTAATATATATCTTTTTTTCATATCTGAATTGCTTTTTTATCTGCTATTTTTACCTCAACGGCACCGGTTTCTTGTAGGAGCTTTGCCAATTGGGAGGCATCTCCATCGCTTTGTACTTCCATCAAGAAGTGATCATCGGTGGTACGTGGATCCGGATTTTCGGCCTGCTTGTATGGATATAGCCTGCTACGCATGTAGAAGGAAATTACCATAAGGTGGGCGGCGAAGAATACGGTAAGCTCGAACATAATAGGGATGAAAGCCGGAAGGTTCGTAATATAAGTAAAGTTAGGCTTTCCTCCGATATTACGAGGCCAATCGTCGATCATGATGTACTTCATCATAAGGGTAGCGACCACTAGCCCGATACATCCGTAGATGAAAGAAGCTATGGCAATACGGGTAGGCTTCAGACCCATGGCCTTATCAAGGCCATGTACAGGGAAAGGGGTATAGACTTCCTCGATTTTGAGGTTGGCCTCTCTTACCTTTTTGACAGCCGATAGGAGCACATCATCGTCATTATAGAGTGCTTGTACTACTTTCTTACTCATACTAATGTGAATTATTAGGGTTAGTGTCTCTTAATTTTTTATATTTTTCTCCTGAGGATTTCAAGATAGATTTTACTTCGGCTTGCGCTATCACAGGGAAAGTACGAGAGTAGAGCAAGAAGAGCACGAAGAAGAAACCGATGGTACCGGTATAGATTCCTATATCGATCAGCGTAGGAGAGAACATTGTCCAGGAAGAAGGCAAGTAATCACGGTGCAAGGAGGTCACGATGATCACAAAGCGCTCGAACCACATCCCTATATTTACCACGATAGAGATACAGAAGGAGAAGAGGATGCTTCGGCGTAGCTTCTTGAACCACATGAACTGAGGAGAGAAGACGTTGCAGGTCATCATCATCCAGTAAGCCCACCAGTAAGGCCCAGTGGCACGGTTAAGGAAGGCATATTGCTCGTATTCCACTCCGGAGTACCAGGCTACGAAAAGCTCGGTGATATAGGCACAACCTACGATAGAACCGGTAATCATCACCACCAAGTTCATCAGTTCGATATGCTGTAGGGTGATATAGTTCTCCAAGTTGGACACCTTACGCATGATGATAAGGAGCGTATTTACCATAGAGAATCCAGAGAAGATCGCCCCAGCTACGAAGTAAGGAGGGAAGATGGTGGTATGCCAACCAGGGATTACAGAGGTAGCAAAGTCGAAGGACACGATGGTATGCACAGAAAGTACCAAAGGTGTTGCCAATCCGGCCAATACCAAAGAAACCTCTTCAAAACGTTGCCAATCCTTGGCACGACCACTCCAACCGAAGCTCACCAAGCTATAGATTTTCTTTTGGAAAGGCTTAACTGCTCTATCGCGTAGCATGGCGAAGTCGGGGAGCAAACCAGTCCACCAGAACACCAAAGATACGGAGAGGTAGGTAGAGATAGCGAACACGTCCCAAAGCAAAGGCGAGTTAAAGTTCACCCAAAGGGAACCAAACTGGTTAGGAATAGGTACTGTCCAGTAGGCGAGCCAAGGGCGCCCCATGTGGATGATAGGGAAGAGCCCCGCTTGTACTACGGAGAAGATGGTCATAGCCTCCGCGGAGCGGTTGATAGCCATTCTCCATTTTTGGCGGAAGAGTAACAATACGGCGGAGATCAGTGTACCGGCGTGACCGATACCTACCCACCATACAAAGTTGGTGATATCCCAAGCCCAACCAACGGTCTTGTTCAATCCCCATACCCCTATACCGGTAGATACGGTATAGACGATACAGCCCAATCCCCACAAGAAAGCAGCGAGGGCTACAGAGAATACAATCCACCAAAGGCGATTGGCTTTTCCTTCAACAGGGCGCGCTACATCCACGGTTACATCATGGTAGGTCTTGTCGCCTACTATGAGTGGATTGCGTATAGGAGCTTCGTAATGCGATGCCATATTTTTTAGTTTTGAGTTTTGGGTTTTGAGTTTTGAGTTAGCTAACTAAGCACTCAAAACTCAAAATTATTAACTATATTAATCGTTGTTTCTTACTTTTACTTGATAGAATACGTTAGGACGGGTTCCGATATGTTCGAGTAGGTGATACATACGGTCATTTTTGCTAAGTTCCACGATAGGATCTTCAGGATTGTTCATATCTCCGAAGGTCATCGCTCCGGTACCACAAGCAGCGGCACAAGCACAAGCGTCGTTGAACTCCCCTACTTTCACCTGGCGGTTTTCACGTTTGGCACGTAGGATAACGGCTTGAGTTTCTTGGATACAGAAGGAACATTTTTCCATTACCCCACGGGAGCGAACCACCACATCGGGGTTGAGTACCATCTTACCATAGTCATCGTTCATATGGTAGTCGAACTCATTGTTGTTGCTATATAGGAACCAGTTGAAGCGGCGTACCTTATAAGGACAGTTGTTGGCACAATAACGAGTACCTACGCAACGGTTGTAAGCCATATGGTTTTGTCCTTGTACCCCGTGAGAGGTAGCCCCTACAGGACATACAGTCTCACAAGGAGCGTTGTTACACTGCTGGCACATTACAGGCTGGAATACCACTTGCGGGTTATCAGAAGGGGTTTCCATTTCCCCAAAAGTAGAGAGCGAAGCACCAAGGCCTGAGATACCTTCCACTTTTTGGTTGTCCCCTTCGAAAGTTTCTTCAGAAGAATAGTAACGGTCGATGCGCAACCAGTGCATATCGCGGGAGCGCCTTACCTCACTCTTACCTACTACAGGCACGTTGTTTTCGGCGTGACAAGCGATCACACAAGCCCCACAACCGGTACATGCATTTAGGTCAATAGAGAGGTTAAAGAAGTGTCCGGTAGAGTTGTCAAACTCCTTCCAAAGCGTTACAGAAGTAGCCTTTACTTCCTTATGGTCGAGAGACACTTCAGGCTTTTTGTTCCACTGATGGGCATCTTTGGTCAAGAACTCTTCGAGGGAAGTTTCTTTGACAATATCACCACGACCCATAAGGGTATTGTGGAGCTGGATACAAGCATATTCGTGAGTACCTTCTGCCTTTTTGATAGAAGCTACCGGCTGTACGTTGTTCAGATTGTTATAGAAAGCATAGGCATTGACCCCTATTTGCATTTCTTTTTTCATGGCTGCCTTTCTTCCGTAACCGAAAGCGAGTCCTACAGAGCCTTTGGCCTGACCAGGCTGGATCAGTACAGGTACTTTGAGGCTTACATCCCCCACTTGGATTTGGGCATAATCCCCATCGAGAGCGCCATTGGCCACATGCCAGTTTTTGATACCCAATTCTTTGGCATCGGCAGCGGACATGGTCAGGTAGTTATCCCAAGAAACACGGGTGATAGGGTCTGGTAATTCTTGTAGCCAAGGGTTGTTGGCTTGTTGTCCATCACCGAGCCCTGTTTTGGTATAGAGGGTAAGCTCGAAACCTTCAGCAGGTGCTGCGGTAAGGGCAGCTATCATAGCAGTCGTATCCAAGGCCTCTGGTTTTTCGCCAAGCAAGGCTACCTCTTTGCGATAGAAACCATCATGTTGTGCTTTTTCCCAAGCATCGCCTTCGGCCAGCACATTGGCTTTCCAGAAAGCTTTGATATATTCATAGTAATTGGCATCCTTTCCGCTCCATTTGAGGAGAGCTTCTTGGAACTGGCGGGTATCAAAAAGCGGACGGATGGTAGGCTGCATAAGAGAATAATAGTCAATACGCATACGCACATCCCCCCAAGATTCGAGGTAGTGAGGAGCGGCAGCGAGGTAGGTTGCCTTCAGAGCTGTCTCGTCGGCACGGAGGGAGAAATCCACAGAAGTACCTACTTTGGCAAGACCTGATTCGAAGGCCAAGGCATCGGAGGCAGCAAGGGTGTATAATGGGTTTACATTATTCATGATAAGCACCCCTACTTTACCCGCATTCATATCGGTTAGCAACTGCTTGAGGGCAGCGGCATTCCCCTGGCGGATATATACAGGATGAGCAGGGTCAAAGGCAGCGCTGTGGAGTAGCTCTTCGTTGATTTCGAGTACCAAGCTCTGTGCATTCACCTCTTGAATTCCGGTTACTACCACTGCTTTGCTACCTGCTTTTTTAACCTGTTCGGCTGCTTTTTTTACCGCTGCTTCCACGCGTTCTGGAAGGGAGCCTCCTACGGTCTTTCCTGTGAGGTAGCCGTAGAATTTTGCCAAGGCCACTTTGAGCAAAGCAGGCTTGAGCGCTACACGCTCATCGGCATTTGCCCCAGAGAGAGACATATTGCTTTCGAACTGGAAGTGCTTAGACATTCTGCCCTCTTTGGTAGGGATACGCCCTTTGGCATATTCCTCTTCGTAGCCACCTTGCCAGTCGGCAATAAAGTCAGCAGCGAAGGAGACGATTACTTGTGCTTTAGAGAAATCATAGTTGGCCAAGGCACGTATACCATATTTCTTTTCGAAGGCCAATACAGCCGCTTCTTCAGAGACTGCATCGTAGGTTACATGCTTAGCGGTAGGATATTTCTCGGTAAATTCCTTGATCAGGTTTTCTGTAGAAGGGCTGGCAAGGGTGCCGGTAAGCAATACGATTTGCTTTTCTTGTGCGGCGGCATCGGCAAGCGCTTTTACCACTGCACTATCCAAGGTGTCCCAAGTGATATTTTCAGTTCCTTTTTGAGGATTTTTGGCACGTAGGCTATCGTACATAGAAAGTACGGAAGCCTGTACACGCGCATTTCCGCAACCACGGTAAGCCGCTTCACGATTGTTTTCCACACGGATAGGACGGCCTTCACGAGTTTTGACAAGTACAGAAGCAAAGTCGAACCCATCGGCCATGGTAGTGGCATAGTAGTCAGGGATTCCTGGTCGGATTTGTTCGGGAAGGACTACATAAGGGATCGCCTTGTGTACTGGGCCTTCGCAAGCGGCCAAGGCAGCCGCAGCGGTGGTAAATCCGACATACTTGAGGAAGTCACGACGTGTGGTAGCACTCTCCTCCATCGCCTCTTGGTTGCTTAGGAACTCGTGCTCGCCTGAATATAAGGTAGGGAGCTTATCGACAAACTCATTTTGATGAATTTGCTCTATCACAGGATTGTTTGTATCCAACTCCTCTACACTTCTCCAATATTTTTTTTCTGATGACATCTTTTTTAATGGTTAATGGTTAATGGTTAATGGTTAATGATTTTTCCTTCGTCATTAGTCACTGGTCATTGGTCATTATTAATAGTGGCACTTACCACATTCGAGACCACCGAGTTCGGCGATGGTGAGTTTTTCTTTACCATATTTCTTAGCCAATTGTTCGTGTATTTTTTCATAATACGGATTGGCATCATTGACATCGGTAGTGCGGTGGCAGTTGATACACCATCCCATGGTAAGGGGTGCGTGTTGTTCTACTACCTCCATAGTCTGTACATCGCCATGGCACTGTTGGCAAGCCACCCCTGCTACAGTCACGTGCTGAGAGTGGTTGAAGTACACGTGGTCAGGGAGGTTATGGATACGAGTCCACTTCACTGGTTTCTGAACGCCTGTATATTGGGCATTTTCAGGATCCCATCCTACGGCATCGTATAGTTTTTTGATTTCGCCATCGTAGAACTCCTTGGTATATTGATCCGTTACAGGGCCGTTATACTCATCGATATTCTTGTGACAGTTCATACACACATTCAAAGATGGGATACCAGCCGTTTTGGAAGTACGTGCCGCAGAGTGGCAGAACTTACAATCGATCTGATTGTCCCCTGCGTGTATCTTGTGAGAATAGTGGATTTCCTGAATAGGTTGGTATCCTTGGTCGATACCCACTTGCATTAAGTAGCCATAGGCCAAGTAAGTAGAAGAGAAGAATAGGAAAGCGACAAGGCAAGCGGCGATGATTTTGTTTTTCACAAAAACATTCCACAAAGGATAATATTTGCTTTGCTTGAGGTATTCTTCGTTATTGTTTTCTTTGGCCAATTTGGCAACCTCCTTGTTAGCCTTAATCATAAAGGCAACAAGACCTACCAATAGGAGTACAGAGGCCGATAGTAGTACCAAAATAAGAGACTTGTTGGTTCCTTCTTGAGCAGGGGCAGCAGCGGCATCGCCTGCTGGAGCTGTTTCTGCTCCTGTGGCAGCGGCAGTAGCATTGTCCCCAGAGGCAGCAGCAGCAGGAGCTGCGGCAGCTTCTGCCTTAGCCGGATCGGCTACATAAGCCAATACGGAGTTGATATCCTCATCGGAAAGGAGGGTCTCATAAGCGGCCATAGGCACCTTATTGTACTCCTCGAAGATAGCAATCGCGTCCTTGTCACCAGAGGCAATCAAGGCTTGGCTGTTTTTGATCCACTTGTGGAGCCACTCCGCAGATCTTTTCTGGGTAACCCCACCCAGTGGCGGACCTACCAATTTCCCATCCAACTTGTGACAAGCCGCACAGTTGGCCTTGAACAAGTCTTTCCCCTTCACTGGGTCGCCAGTGGCATCTTGTCCAAACATGTATATAGGAAACAACATGGCCAAGAGCCATAACGCTCGCCATGATCCTCCCTTATAATTTCCACTCTTTTTCATAAAAAAGCTATTAAAAACAAAAACTATCTATTTCTTTTTTCTCTGTAATAGTGCTTTTTTACCCACCACCCCTTGTAATCACTGGAGATTGAGTATATCACTACTACGCTGCAAAAATACAACTTCTTAATGTAATTTAAAAGAGCTTTGGGTGGTTTTATTGTAATTTGTAAAAAGTCTAAATAACGACAAGTGAGTAAGCAGTGAACAATGAAAAATCACTGTTCACTTGTCATTAATCATTATCTTACATAGCCCAATATCTCCATCACGCT
>NZ_KE992123.1:0-222 GCF_000466425.1 Capnocytophaga sp. oral taxon 863 str. F0517 | reverse complement strand
GCTTGGGAGGCTGGCGGCACTCTACGGAGCCGGTGAGCGCATCGGGGGCATCGTCATTCAGGTTGGTGCCAATACGCAAGTAGCTTAGCAGGTCTTTGGCAAATTTCGGAAAGCGCTGTTTCCAGTCTACTGGCATCCAAATGAGCTTTTGCACTGAGGCTGAAGCGGTGAAGATACGCGCTGTCTTATTCTGGTTTTGGTGGAAAGGGTAAAAACGGGTGA
>NZ_KE992122.1:1398-2185 GCF_000466425.1 Capnocytophaga sp. oral taxon 863 str. F0517 | reverse complement strand
TCATACCCAAGGAGAATTTGAGCAAGATAAAGCTATTTGAAGTTTTTGTAACTGATGGGGACAAGCTCTACAGAGGAAAAGAGCTGCTCTCTGGCTATGATGCGGCTACTTTTAGGATTGTCCCAGGACATTATTACTATCAGTATGACAAGAATGGGGTGTATGATTGGGATAAGAAACTGCCTTTCCATTATACAAACCGCCCTGAGTATGGAAAAAACTTTTTCTATATGGATAATCAGAGCCTATGTATCTATGAGGATCAGGCTTATTATAAGACTTATGACGATAGCCTCTATGTACCACACCTTACCCCAGAGCAGTTGGCGTTGCTAAAAGAAGGAAACACACCCCTAAGGGAATTATTCTCTTCTCAAGACGATAAGCAAAAGAATAAAGAAATAGATACCACAGGCTTTGAGGAGCTTTCCTATCCCTTTTGGAGGCATAAGGGACAGATTTATCATTCGACTTATAAGGAGTGGTATGATAATGACGAACATGGTTGGAGGAGTGAACGTAAATATGTAGTAGTAAAAGGCTATGACAATGCCTCGCTAAAGAAAGTTCCCAATGGTTTCTTAGCCGATAAAGACGATTGGTATGATGGTACCACAAGGCTGTTCCAAAACAAGGACGTAGAACTTCTAGCTATCTATGAGGGCTATGAAAAAGGCTGTGGTATGGATCCCGCTCCAGTTACGAATTTTTATCTCTTTAAGAATGCCCAGGGCTACTGGCTTGCCGAATTAGGCGGAGAGGGGGCAATGTGTCCATTGACCAATGA